>JAGWBS010000041.1:11498-34825 GCA_021295775.1 Pseudomonadota bacterium
GGCAGACGCACGGCGCGGACCAGGACGAGCGCCAGCACCAGCAGGACCGCGAAGAGCTGGAAGGCGATGTCGTAGCTGCCGCTGGTGTCGCGGATCCAGGCGGCCAGGATCGGACCGGCGAGCTGGGGCGGGATCGCGATCGGCCACATCAGGCCCACCATCGCGCCGAAGCGCGCGCGCCCGAAGGCCCGCGCCATCAGCGCGGAGGAGAGCGGAAGGACGCCGCCGATGGCGATGCCGGTCAGCAGCGAGACCACGGCCAGCGCGGAATAGCTGCCGACCCAGGTGAGCCCGACCAGAAAGATCCCCTGGGAAACGATCGAGGCGAAGAGCGCCTCGGACTCGCCCATGCGGTCGCAGAGCCAGCCCCAGACCAGCTTTCCCAAGCCCGCTCCGCCCGCGACCAGCGAGGCCAGCAGCGCGGCGCGCTCGGGGCTGAATCCCGCGTCGGTTCCGAACGCGACGATGTGGTTGAGCAGCGCACCGGTGCCCATGAAGCTGATCCCGGTCGCCAGCGCGATCAGCCACAGGTTCGGCTCGCGCAGCGCGCGCGAGGTGCTCAGGACCACCGGCCGGGCGCTTTCGGGCGCCGCCGCAAGCCCCGCGAAGAGCTCTGGACCGAGTCCACCAACCGATGCGCCGTCTGGCCGCTGTCCGCGGTCCTCCGGCCGGTCGACCGTCAGCCACCAGACCAGCGGCGCGAGGCACAGCATTGCGATCCCCAGGATCTCCCAGGCGCCGCGCCAGCCCTGGGCCGAGACCAGCCACGCCGCGACGGGCGCCATCACCATTCCGCCCAGCGAGGCGCCGAGCTGGGAGGCGCCCAGCGCGGTTGCCCGGCGTCTGTCGAACCAGTGGACGATCAGGGTGGTCGGAGTGACGCCGCCCATGGTGTTGCCGCCCAAGGCCAGCAGCGTGGCGAAGACCAGGCCGATCCACCACAGCGAGTCGAGCCGGGCGACCAGGATCATGCCGATTCCGGTGGCCACGGTGCCCGCGCCGATCAGCGTCCGGATCCAGCCCTGGCCGGCGAGCCGGCCGATGATCGGCGCCATGAAGATGCCGGCCACGCCCATGCCGAGCTGCAGCGCCAGGATCGGCGTGCGGTCGCCGCCGCTGAACTCGTCCGCCAGGTGGGTCAGGATCACGGCGAACGAGTAGAAGACGAACCCCGTGACCATGAACTGGGTCAGGAAGGCGACAACGACCACGACCCAACCGTAGAAAGGGCCGTCGCCCCACGCTTTGGGCGCACGGGCGGCTCCAGGGGTCGAGTCGCTCATTTCCGGACCGCCCCGACCGTGTCCTACCGCGGCCCGGTGACAAACGCGCCGGCGCTTCGGTCGGGATGCCGGCGATCCTCGCCGGCGGGAGCCAGGCCGGACTCGCTCGAGCGCGGCGCAGTGGACATCGGGTCTCTCCTACGCCTCGAGCTGCGCTTCGATGGCCCGGCGGAGATCCTCGGGAACCTGCCTGGGATAGTCGTGGCGGTCGAGCGGCTCGAGCGTGGAGGGATCGATCTCCTCCAGCAGCGGCGCGGCCTCGGCCTCGCCCGGCGGCGCGCCCTCGATGCAGTCGATGTGCCGGCCCTCCTCGAACGCGCGCAGCGCCAGCCGCAGCAGGTCCTTGATCGACTCCGCGGGGTCGTCGGAGTCGAACTCGTACTGACACAGGTAGCGCGCCTCGCCGGATCCGGCGGCGCGCTGGACGAAGCGGCGCGCGCGCACGAAGCCGCGGGCACGTGAGTGTGGGTGTACCAGCGGTTGAACTCCAGCTCGCGGGCCGGATCGGTGCAGCGCGTGAACACCAGGTAGACGGACTTGGGCATGACGCTCCTCAGTGGAACAGGGCCCAGCGCCCGTCCGAGTTGCGGGTCCAGCCGCTGCTGGCGAAGGTCCCGCCGTCGACGCTCAGGGTGATCCCGGTCACGTAGGAGGCCATGTCCGAGGCCAGGTAGACGCAGGCCCCGGCCACGTCCTCGACCTGCCCGACGCGGCCCAGGGGAATGCCCCGGTCGCGCGCCTCGGCGGTTCCCCCCGTCGTCGAACCCTCGTACTCGACCAGGTGCGGCGTCTCGACCACGTCGGGGGCGACGCCGTTGACGCGGATCCCGCGGTCGCCCAGCTCCAGCGCCAGGCTGCGGGTGAAGTTGACCATGCCGGCCTTGCAGGCCGCGTAGACCGAGAACATCGGCGCCGCGCGCAGGGCCTCGATGCTGGCCACGTTGATGATCGAGCCCTTGCGGCCGCCGTCCAGCATGGCGCGCACGGCCGCGTCGGTGGGGCCGAACAGACCGTTGAAGTTCAGCTCGATGTGGCGGTTCCAGCCGCGCTCCCCCAGGTCCAGGAACTCGGCGTAGCGCGTGCCGCCGGCGTTGTTGACCAGGATGTCGACCCCGCCCAGCTCGGCGACGGTCCGCTCGACCAGCGTGTTCACCTGTTCGAAATCGCGGATGTCGGTGGTGATGGCCAGCCCCTCGCGGCCCAGCTCGCGGACCTCGGCCGCGACCTTCTCGCCGGACTCGGCGACCTTGTCCGCGATCACCACGTGCGCCCCGAAGCGCGCGAAGGTCTGAGCGATGCCCTGCCCGATGCCCTGTCCGCCCCCGGTGACGATCGCCACCTTGTCGGTGAGCAGAATGCTGGATGGATCCATGCGGTCCTCCTCGGTCGGGCGGATCAGCGCCCTTTGAAGTCCGGCGCGCGCTTCTCCTGGAAGGCGCGGATGGCTTCGAGATAGTCCTCGGTGAGCGCGCCGCCGACCATGCGGTCGGCCTCCAGGTCGAGGCACGACTGCAGGTCGTAGAGCAGGGCGCGGTTGAGATTGTCCTTCATCCAGCGCAGCGCGATCGGCGGACCCGCCGCGATGCGCCCGGCCCAGACCAGCGCCTCCTCGAACAGATCCGCCGCGGGGACGCAGCGGTTGACCAGGCCCAGGCGCTCGGCCTCCTCGGCCCCGATCCGCTCGGCGGTGAACATCAGCTCGCGCGCCTTGGCGGTCCCGACCAGGCGGGTCAGGAACCAGCTCGAGCCGTAGTCCCCGCTCAGGCCGAGCCGCGCGTAGGCGGTGGTGAAGAACGCGCTGTCCGCGGCGATGCGCAGGTCGCAGGCCAGCGCCAGGGCCAGTCCCGCCCCCGCGGCGGGACCCGGCAGCGCGGCCACGGTCGGCTTCTCCAGCGTGTGCAACGCGGCCGAAGTGGCGTGCTCCCAGCGGAGCTGGCGCATGCGCGCCTCGGCCGAGGGCGGCGCTCCCTCGCGGGCCATGTTCTTGGTGTCGCCACCGGCGCAGAAGGCCCCGCCGGCGCCGGTCAGGAGCACGCAGCCCACGTCCCCGTCGCCGCCCAGCCGGGGGATCAGGTCGGACAGGGCCTGCTTCATCTCCATCGTCAGAGCGTTTCGCGCCTCGGGCCGGTTCAGCGTCACCACCGCTACGCGCGCCTGCAGCTCGCACAGAACCTGAGCGCTGCCCGTCTCGATGCTCTGGCTCTCGCTCATGGGGGCTCCGTTCCGGCTGGGGCGTGGAGTCCGGGCATTCTACGCCCCGCCCGCCCCCCATCGCGCTCCGGGAACTCCCGAAGACCGAAAGCGAGCCCGCGCGCCGCCCTGCGGACAGCGCCTAAACTGCCCGGATGGAGGACTTTCCGATCGAACCGCTCGCCCGGCGCTGGGCGGCCGCGGAGCGCGTGGTGGTGCTGACCGGAGCCGGTCTCTCGACGGCTTCGGGGATTCCCGACTTCCGCTCCCCGGGCGGGCGCTGGGAACACTATCGGCCGGTCACGATCCAGGAGTTCCTGGCCAGCGAAAGCTCGGCCGAGGCGTACTGGAAGTACAAGGGCGAGACCTGGGACGTCATCCGCCAGGCTCAGCCCAACGCCGCGCACCGCGCACTCGCCGAACTGGCGCTCGCGGGGCGGATCTTCCTGCTCGCCACCCAGAACGTCGACGGCCTGCACGAGCGCAGCGGCTTTCCGCCCGAGAGCCTGATCAACGTGCACGGCACCGATTCCGCCGTGGCCTGCCTGGACTGCGGCGCGCGCGGTCCGCGCGAGCCGGCCCAGGAGCAGTGGCGATCGGGGATTCCGGTGCCGCGCTGCGCGAGCTGCGGAGGGCGGCTGAAGCCGGCCACGATCTCGTTCGGGCAGTCCCTGGTCGAAGCCGACCTGAGGCGCGCCTCCGAGGCCGCGCTGAGCTGCGAGCTGTTCGTGGCGGCCGGCACCTCGCTGGTCGTGGGACCGATCAACCAGCTCTTCGATCTGGCGGCGGAGGCCGGCGCCGCCACCGCCATCCTGACCGCGTCGGACACTCCCTGCGACGAGCGCGCCGACTTCCGCTCGCGCGCGCCGGTCGAGCGCACCCTACCCGCCGTCGCGCGCGAGGTGACGGTGGTATCTTCGCGCGCGTGAGCGCGCCGACCCTGGACAACCTGGACATCACCGACACCGCCCGCTACGCCGAGCGCGGCTATCCCTGGGAAGAGTGGGACCTGCTGCGCCGCGAAGCGCCGGTGTTCTGGTACGAGCGCCCCGACTACGCGCCGTTCTGGGCCATCACCAGGCACTCCGACGTGCTGGCGGTCTCCAAGAACTCGAACGTGTTCGTCAACAGCCAGCGCCTGCGTCTGGCGACGATCGAGGAGGACGAACGCTACGAGCGCAGCCGTCTGCGCCGCGCCGAGAAGCTCGGCTGGGACGCGGACGAGCCCCTCGACCTGGTGTTCATGGACGATCCGCGCCACCGCAAGTTCCGCCTGCTCACGGCGCACGCCTTCACGCCGGCGGCGCTGCGCAAGCTGGAGCCGCACCTCGACGAGCTCTCGGATCGCTTCGCGCGCGAGTTCCGCGCCCGGCTGGTGGCCGACACCGCCGAGCGGGGCTTCTGCGACTTCGTGCCCGAGTTCTCGGTCAAGCTGCCGCTGGCGACGATCGGCGAGATGCTGGGCCTGCCGCCGGACGACTGGCTGCACCTGAAGGTGCTGACCAACGTGATGCTCGGCGCCGACGAGCCCGGCTACCCGCGGGCCGGGGAGACGCGTTTCCAGACCATCAACCGCGCGGCGGTGGAGCTGCGCGAGTACATGGCGGAGGTGGTGAATCGGCGGCGCGCGTCCGGCGGCGGCGACCTGGCGGGGCAGCTCGTCCGCGCCACTCTCGACGGCGAACCGCTGACCGACCAGCAGCTCAACGGCTACCTGATGCTGCTTCTCGGGGCCGGCAACGAGACCACCCGCAACGCCACCAGCGGCGGCGTGCAGGCGCTGCTGGAGCACCCCGAGCAGCGCGACCTTCTGTGCGCGCGTCCAGAGCTGCTGAATACCGCGGTCGAGGAGATCCTGCGCTGGACCACTCCCGTGGTGCAGTTCGCGCGCACCGCGGCGGAGGACTTCGAGCTGCGCGGGGTGAAGATCCGCGCGGGCCAGGACGTGGGCCTGTTCTATCCCTCGGCGAACCGCGACGAGGACGTGTTCGAGGATCCGTACCGCTTCGACATCACGCGCTCGCCCAACAACCACCTGGCGTTCGGCGGCTACGGCGCGCACTTCTGCCTGGGGGCGAACCTGGCGCGCTGGGAGCTGCGCTCCGCGCTGCGCTCGCTGCTGCCGATCCTGCCCGAAATGGAGCTGGCCGGACCCGAGCAGCGCGTGGCCCACCTGCACGTGCCCGCGATCCACAGCCTGCCGGTGAGGCACTCCGAAACGGTCGCCGTCCGGGCCGCCTGAGGGACGGGCCGCCTCCCACGCCTCGATGGGCCGCTGCAAAAGCATGCAGCGAAGCGGCCTGAAGACTCCGGGGAGCCTACGCCAGGTTCGGTGTATAAGTCCCCTACAATGCGGCCCAGCCAGGAGGACACACCGGCATGGAGAAGCTCGTCTACCTGCTCTTCGACAGCGCCGAGCGCGACGGCGCGGAGCTGCGCGAGGGCCTGATCGGAACCGCCGCGGCGCGGCTGCGCGAGGCCGGCGCCAGCCGGATCGCCGTCAACGTCAACGACGAGGACGTGCCGCACGACGTCGATTCGCTGCGGCGCCAGTCCAACCCGCCGATCCGGGCGATGGTGTCGTTCTGGATGGAGAACTCGGACGACCGCCGGCCGTGCGAGCGCGCCCTGGAAGACCACGCCAAGCGCATCTGCGGCTACCTGGTGGTCGAGTCGATCCCGCTGGTCAACACCGAACACCGGGTCGCTCCCGGCGAGCGCACGCCGGGCGCCAACGTGATCGCCTGCGTCCGCCGCAAGCCCGGCCTGCCCGACCACGAGTTCTACGACATCTGGTTCAACGACCAGAAGACGGTCGCGATCGAGTGCCAGGACTCCTTCGGCTACAAGCGCAACGCCGTGGTCCGGCATCTCACCGCCGGCGCGCGGGTCTGGGACGGCATCGTCGAGGAGAGCTTCTCGATCGAGGCGCTGCGCGACCCCAAGGTCTGGTACGACGCGCGCAGTGACGAGGAGTTCGAGCGCAACGTCGGGCGCATGATGGCCAATGTCGAGCGCTTTCTGGACTCCGGCCCGCTCGAGACGACCCCGATGTCCGAGTACCTGCTCGACTGATCTCGCGGATCCGGGCCGTCAGGCCGGGGCGATCCGGGCGATCTCCTCGCGCACGGTGCGCGCGCCCCAGAGATAGAAGACGCAGGCCGTCAGGTTGGTCAGCGCCGCGACCAGCATGGTGTAGCGGATGGCGATGTCGCCGTACTCCGGCCGCAGGAAGTCGTTCAGCGCGCCGACCAGCAGCGGCCCCAGGCCCATCCCGAGCAGGTTGACCACCAGCAGGTGCGCCGCGACCGCCAGCGCCCGGGTGCGCTGGGTGACCACCGCCTGGGTCATGGCGTAGGTCGGGCCGTTGAAGGTCGAGCCCAGGATGTGATGCGGGACGTAGAACAGGAACGCCCACAGCGGGGTGGGCGCGAACAGGAACGCGACCGTGAAGGGGATGGCGCCGAGCGCGGTGATGGTCGGCAGCCACAGGTACCAGCGCGCGTCGCGCGGGCTCAGCCGGTCGGAGAGCCATCCGCCCAGAAAGGCGCCCACGAAACCGCAGGTGCCGCCCAGCGGACCCATCCAGCTGCCGATCTCGTACAGCTCCATGCCGTGGATGCGGGTGAAGAAGGGCGCGATCCACACGCCCATGCCGATCGCCGAGAAGGCGTGCAGCGCGCCGCCGATCTGCAGGTGAACGTAGGAGCGCTGCCTCCACAGCAGGCCGACGGCGTCCCAGAACGGCGCCGGCTCTGTCTCGGACTTGCCGGGGTCCAGGCGGCCGCGCTCCGGCTCGCGCAGGGTCATCCGGATCAGCAGGCCCAGCAGAATGCCGGGCAGTCCGATGATCACGAACGCCGACCTCCAGCCCAGCGAGTACTCCAGCCAGCCGCCGGCCAGCCAGCCGAAGAGTCCGCCGATGTGGATGCCGGCCGAGAACAGCGCCAGCGCCCGCCCGCGCGAGGCCGGGGGGAAGTAGTCGGAGATCAGCGAGTGGGCCGGCGGGCTGCAGCCGGCCTCGCCCATGCCCACGCCCACCCGCGCCAGAGCGAGCTGCCAGAAGTTCCGCGCCATGCCGCTGAGGGCGGTCATGCCGCTCCAGACCACCAGCGCCAGTGCCACTATGTTGCGCCGCGTGCCGCGGTCCGCCCAGCGGGCCACCGGGATGCCCGCGGTGGTGTAGAAGATCGCGAACGAGAAGCCGACCAGCAGGCCCATCAAGGTGTCGGAGACGCCCAGCTCCTCCTTGACCGGCTCCAGCAGGATCGACATCAGGTTGCGGTCGACGTGGGCGAAGACGTAGGCCGCGGTCAGCAGAAACAGCACGTACCAGGAATAGGCGGGCGTCCGGGAGGTTGCGGGCGCAGGCGCTGCGGGCGGTTCGTGGACCAAGGATCTCCCGGGCTTTCGCGGGCTCCATCCTATACCGGGGACGGTGGTTTATCATGGCGCCGCGAACCCGCAGGGGAGGAGTCCCGTTGCCGCACGAGCTGATCTCGGCCGACTCGCACGTGAACCCTCCGCCCACCATCTGGGCCGACTACCTGCCGGCGGAGTTCCGGGAGCGCGCACCGCGGCTCGAATCGACCGACGAGGGCGACTTCCAGGTCTTCGAAGGCCGCCGCACCCCGATCCTGGGGATCAGTTCGATGGCCGGCAAGAAGCCGGAGAACTACAGCTGGACCGTGCGGCGCCTGGAGGACCAGCGGGCGGGCGGCTACGACCCCGCCGAACGCATCCAGGACATGGACCACGACCACGTGCAGGCCGAGGTGCTCTACGGCGGCGGTCCGCTCGGCACCCAGGACCGCGACCTGAGGCGCGCCAGCTACTCGGCCTACAACGACTGGCTGGCCGACTTCTGCGCCGCCGACCCGCGGCGGCTCTGGGGCATGGCCTACATCCCCTGCGAGAGCCCCGAGGACGCGGTGGCCGAGATCCGGCGCACGGCCGCCAAGGGCCTGCGCGGCTGCGTCCTGCCGCGCTTCCCGCACGCCGGCGGCGAGTTCTACGACCCGGACTGGGACGTGCTCTGGCGCACCCTGATCGACGTGGGCTGGCCGGGCGGCATCCACGTGGGCGGACGCGGGCGCCAGGCCGCCATGCCGCGCACCGACGGCGTCGGCTTCATCACCGACCTGATGATGAGCAAGTTCGCGCTGGCCGAGGCCTGCGCGCAGTTGGTCGTCTCGGGCGTGCTCGAGAAGTACCCCGAGCTGAAGATCGTCTCGGTCGAGGGCCAGCTCGGCTGGATCTCTTTCGCCCAGTACTACCTGGACCACGTCTGGATGAAGCACCGCCACTGGACGGGCAACGAGCTCAAGCGCCCGCCCAGCGAGTACTTCAAGCGCCAAGTCTACGCCACCTTCATGGAAGACCCCGTCGGCCTGCGCGAGCGCCACGAGATCGGGGTCGAGAACATCATGTGGTCCAGCGACTACCCGCACTCGGAGACCACCTGGCCGGACAGCAAGAAGCTGACGGATGAGTGGTTCGACGGCTTCCCCGAGGACGAGCGGCGCAAGATCGTGTTCGAGAACGCCCAGCGGCTGTACGGCGGCTGACGCGGCGGAGGGTTTCATGTCCACGGCCACGGAAAGCGGGAAGGTCTGGGCGGTCGACGCGGACGGCCACGTGCTGGAGCCGCCTCACGCCCTGCCCGACTACATCGACCCGAAGTTCCGCGACCGCGCTCCGCGAATCGTCGAGCGCGACGGCGCGGAGTATTGGGAGGGCGACCACTGGACCCGCTTCACCGTCGACACCACGGGCTCCACTAACTTCCGCGCCACGGCCCTGCCGGGCAGCGCCGGGGTCGCCAAGTGGTCCGAGTCCAGCTACAGCGGCGACGGCATGCCCAACTACAGCCACGCCAACCCGGCTTCGTTCCATGCCGAGCCGCGCCTGAAGGTGATGGACGACGAGGGCTTCTCGTCCGCCTTCCTTTACCCCACGCTCGGCCTGGCGTTCGTTCCCGAGCTCGAGTACGGCAGCGCGCTGAACCGCGCCTACAACGACTGGCTGGCGGACTACTGCAGCACCGACCCCCGGCGGCTGTACGGCGTCGCGGCCGTCCACCTGGGCGACCCCGAGGGCGCCGCCGCCGAGCTGGAGCGCTGCGTGGTCCGGCACGGCTTCAGGGCGGCCTTCCTGCGCCCCTGCCTGTACGACCCGGACAAGCAGTGGTGGGACGAGTTCTACGAGCCTTTCTGGGCCAAGTGCGAAGAGCTCGACGTGGCGATCGGCTTCCACCCCTTCCCGACCGACACCATGCCCGGGGCGGGCAAGCACTTCCGCCTGTTCGAGCCCAACCCGACCGAAATTTTCTTCCGCACGCCCTTCATCCATCCGGTCGACAATATGTTCACGCTGGGCTCGCTGATCAGCGGCGGCGTGCTGGAGCGCCACCCGGGCCTGCGCATCGGCATCCTGGAGGCGAGCGGCGGCTGGCTGGTGCCCTTCCTGGAGCGCCTCGACCACCGCTTCGAGCACCTGGGCCACACCATGAGCGACCGCATGACGCTCAAGCCCTCGGAGTACTTCAGGCGCCAGTGCTGGATCAGCTTCGACCCGGATGAGCAGACCATCGAACTGACCGCCCGCATCGTGGGCGCGGACCGCATCATCGTGGGCTCGGACTTCCCCCACCCCGACGCCTTCTACCCGAACTTCGTCGGCATGCTGGTCGACGCGATGCCGAATCTGAGCGCGGAACAGCGCGGCCAGATCCTGGGCGACTCCGCGCGCGCGTTCTACAAGGTGGACGCTCCCTAAGCGGCGCGTCCGACCGGTCCGGCCGCTCCCGCTGTGTACCCGTTCCCCTCACGGCGATGGGGTATGCTGTGCCCCCTGTATCGAGCCGGGGGCGAAGTTTGCATCTGGAGCGAGAGTTTTCGGTGCCGGCGCCGCGCGACGCGGTCGCCCGCGCGCTCGACCGCGACTCTACGTTCGAAGGGCTATTCCCCGACACGCGTGTCTCCAACCGGGGCGGCGGCGTGCGCGAGACGGTCACGCGCGTGGCGCTGGCCGGGTCGTCCCGCGACCTGCGCTTCGTCTTCGAAGTCGACCCTCTCGGCAACGTCCACTTCCGCAAGATCTGCGACGGCCGGATCTGGCGCTCGCTCGACGGCGAGATCCGGCTGGACGCGCTGGGCGATTCCTCGACCCGCGTAACCGTCTGCATGGACGGAAAGTCGCGGGCGCTGGTGCCGGAGCGGGCCCTCTCGGGGCCGCTGCGCTCCCAGCTCGATGAGATGGTCGAATCGCTGCGCAAGCGCGTTGCGTCCCCCGAAGGAGAGTGACTTGTCGCCACATCGTTTGATCGCCGCCGCGCTGGCCGCCGCGCTTTGCTCCGTCCCCGCCGCGGCTCCGGCGGCCGAGAGCATCGATGACATCCTGGCCTGCATGGCGGGCAACCTGCCCTCGGCCGACGATCTGCACAGTCTGCGGGTGGCGACCACCAGCCGCGCCGGCCAGGAGCGGGTCACCCACATCGACCTCTACGGGCGCCGCGGCGAGGCGGGTTCGCGCAGTCTGCTGCTGCGCTTCTCCCAGCCCCCGGAACTCGAGGGCGCATCCTTTCTGATCGTGGAGGAGGACGGGGCGCGGGCCTTCTACGTGCACACCCCGGCGCTCGACAGCCGGCGGCGTCTGGAAGGGACCGACCTCGGCGGCCGGCTTTTCGGGACCGACTTCACCTACGAGGACATCATGCGCTACCGGGGCATGCTCGGTGCCGGCGACCTGCAGCGGCTCGACGACGTCGAGGTCGGCGGGCGCGGCGCCTACGCGCTGGAAGGCCGGCCGGCCCCGGGCACTTCCGCCTACTCGCGCGTGGTGACGGCGGTCGACCGGGAGCGCTGCGTGCTGCTGCGGATCGAGATGTACGAACAGGAGGGGCAGCCGCGCAAGGTGCTGACCACCGACCCCGAGACCACGCTCTTCGTCAACGCGCATTGGATCCCGCAGAACGCCCGGCTCGAGGACCTGCGCGACGGCAGCCGGACCGACGTGGCGCTGCGCTCGGTGGTGACGGCGCTGGAGATCCCCGACCAGATGTTCGATCCCGCCAGCCTCGGCCAGGTCCGGCCGCGGCTGGCGTTCGAGGCCAGCGCCCCGATGGCCCGGGTCGAGCTGGAACTGGTCGCGCCCGAGCTTCCCGCGCCCTGAGACCGGCCCCGTTGAGCGGGTTGAGACGGTCCGGGAGCGCTTCGCCCGCCCGCGCGGCGGCCCCGTGACGCCCCCGCGCCCGAACGGCGGGTAGGCCCGCGCCGTGGCCGCCGACCCGATCGACCGCTTCCGGCGCTGGTACCGCGACGCCTGGCGCAGCGGCGTGCCGCGCGCGGACGCCATGGCCCTGGCCACGGTCGAATCCGGCGGAGCGCCGTCCGTGCGCTACGTGCTGCTGAAGAGCATCGACGCGGCCGGGTTCGTGTTCTTCACCGACGCGCGCAGCCGCAAGGGGCGCGAACTGTCCGCCGACCCGCGCGTCTCGGCCGCCTTCTACTGGAACGCGCGCGGACGCCAGGTGCGCATCGAAGGCCGGGTCGAGCGCGTGCCGGAGGCCGAGGCCGACGCCTACTGGCGCACCCGCCCGCGCGCCAGCCAGCTCTCGGCGGCCGCCTCGCACCAGAGCCGCTCCCTGCGCTCGCGCGCGGAGCTGGTCGAGCGCCGCCGCCGCCTGGAACGCCGCTACCGCGACGCCGAGATCCCGCGGCCCGCGGGCTGGTCCGGCTTCCGCATCGTCCCGTTCGCGATCGAGTTCTGGACCCATCGCGACGATCGCCTGCACCGCCGCGAACTCTTCCGCCTCTCCCGTGGCCGCTGGCGAAAGACCCTGCTCGAGCCCTGAGCGGACGCCCGCGTCAGTCCGGGCAGGCGTCGCCCTCCAGGCCGGCGGCCCAGGCGATGGCGCCCTCGAGCACGCCCCGGTATTCGGGCAGCGCGTAGGCCTCCGCCCGGTGTCCCAGGGCGGAGAACAAGGCCCGGCCGCGTCCGACGCAGTGGCTCCAGATCACCGGGTGGTCTCCCATGCGCAGATCGCGGTTGATCCACAGGAAGTCCGCGACCGGCACGTAGGTGCTCTCGTCGACGCTCGCCAGCACCCGCACCCCGCGGCCGCGCGGGCTGGCCTCGAAGGAGTACCACTCTTCGGTGTGGGTCCAGGTCTCCTCCAGGTGGCGCGTGGCGGGGTGGTCGCGATCCTCGATCCGCAGGGTCGCCGGCTGGAACTGGGGTCCCATGATGTGGGCAGTGAACTGGGCGCGGAGCAGCTCTTCGACGTACCAGTCCCACTCGTAGCTCGGGTCGCCGCCCGCGCCGTGGATGCCGACGAAGCCTCCGCCGCCCTCCATCCAGGCGCGGAAGTCGCGTTTCTGCCCCGGGCCGAGCGTGTCGCCACTGGTGTTGTGCCAGACCACGGCGGCGAAGCGCGCCAACTGGTCGGCGTTGAACACCGCGCCGTTCTCGGTGTGGAAGAGCGACCAGCCGCGGCGCTCCGCGATGGCTCGGATGCGCTCCAGCCCGGCCGGGATCGCCTCCCGGTGCCGGAAGCCGTTGGTCTTGGTGAAGACCAGGATCGCCGGCTCGGCCAGGTCCGCCGGCAACTCGGGCGGCTCCGTCTCGTAGACCTTGGCCGGGAAGAACACCCGCCATACGTCGCAGCCGGAAAGCGCGACCAGGGCCACGGCCAGCACGGCCGCGCGGCGCATCAGCCCCCTCCGATCTTAGGCACGAAGTGGACTTCGCTGGTCGGGGCGAGTTTCTGATAGGGCGCGTCGTTGTAGATCTGCCCGTCGACCGCGACGGCCATCTGTTCGAGCTGCACCTCGATGCCGGGATAGCGCTCGGCCAGTTCCTGGAGCATCTCCCGCACCCGCGGGACGTCGAGATCGATCCGCTCGACGCCCCCGGTGTGCGGCTGCAACCCGCTGCCGAAGTGCACCTGGGCCACGCCGTCGCCTAGGCGTCGATCGCCTCGAGCACGCGCGGCGGGGACATCGGCAGCACGGTGAAGCGCACCCCCGTCGCTCCGCGCATGGCGTTGGCCACCGCCGCCAGCGGCGGCACGATCGGCGTCTCGCCCACGCCGCGCACCCCGTACGGGTGCAAGGGGTTGGGCACTTCGACGATCACGGTGTCGATCATCGGCAAGTCCGAGGCGACCGGCATGCGGTAGTCCAGGAAGCCGGGGTTCTCCATCTCGCCGCGCTCGTCGAAGATGTACTCCTCGTTGAGCGCCCAGCCGATGCCCTGCGCCGAGCCGCCCTGGTACTGGCCCTCGACGTAGCCGGGGTGCACCGCCTTGCCGGCGTCCTGGATGGCGGTGTAGCGCACCACCCTGGAGGCGCCGGTCTCGGGGTCGACTTCGAGATCGCACAGGTGGGTGGCGAAGCCCGGGCCCGCCATGGGGGCGGTCAGCGACGCCTTGCCGACGATCGGGCCGCCCGTGCGCCCCATCTGCTGCGCCAGCTCTTCGATCGGCAACGGCTCGTGATCGCCCTCGGCGCCGTTGGCGGGCAGCGCGCGGCCGTCCTCCCACGCCACCGAATCCAGTTCCACGCCCCAGATCTGCGCGGCGCGCGCGCGGAGCTGGTCGACCACGTCGCGGGACGCCTGGATCACGGCCATGCCGGTGGCGAAGCAGACCCGGCTGCCGCCGGTCATGTCGGTGTAGCCCACGCTGTCGGTGTCGGCGACGACCGGGCGCACGCGCTCGACCGGAATGCCCAGCTCCTCCGACACCATCTGTGCCTGGGCGGCGCGGGAGCCGCCGATGTCGGGATTGCCGGTCGCGACCACCGCGCTGCCGTCGGCGTGCAGGCTGACGTTGGCGCTGGAACTCATGCCGGCGTTGAACCAGAAGCCGCAGGCGATACCCCGGCCCTGGTTCTGGCCCAGCGGGGCCTTGTAGTGGGGGTGGCTGCGCGCCGCCTCGAGCGTCTCGCGCAGGCCGATCGGCCCGTAGACGGGCCCGTAGGGCGCCTGGTCTCCTTCGTCGACCGCGTTGTGCAGGCGCATCTCGATCGGGTCCAGGCCCAGCTCGCGGGCCAGCTCGTCGACCAGCGATTCGGTGGCAAAGGTCGACATGGGTGCGCCCGGCGCCCGGTAGGCGGCCACCTTGGGCTTGTTGACCACCACGTCGTGCGCCTCGATGTAGAAGTTGGGGATCTTGTAGGAGCCGAACGCGCACATCGCTCCGGGCCCCGCCGGCGAGCCGCGGTACGCGCCCGCCTCGTAGAACATCGACAGCCGTCCCGCGACCAGCGTGCCGTCGCGCTTGGCGCCGAGTTCGGCGCGCACGATCGTCCCGGAGGTGGGGCCGGTGGCGCGGAAGACTTCCTCGCGCGACATGACCATCTTGACAGGCCGGCGAGCCTTGCGCGCCAGCGCGATCGCGACCGGCTCCAGGTAGATGGTGGTCTTGCCGCCGAAGCCGCCGCCGATCTCGGAGCTGATGACCTTGATCTTGGCGGGGTCCATCTGCAGCACCATCGCGCTGTAGTTCTTGACCGCGAAGCCGCCCTGGGTGGTGCACCACACCACCACCTGGTCGTCCTCGCCGATGCGCGCCACGCAGGCGTGAGGCTCGATATAGCCCTGGTGAACCATCTGGGTGCGGAACTCGCGCTCGACCACCACGTCGGCCTCGGCGAAGCCGGCGTCGACGTCGCCGCGGCTGAACTCGACCCGCCCCGCGATGTTGGTCGGACCCTCCGGCAGCGGGTCGGTCGCGCCGATGGGCTGGAGATCGTCGTGCAGGATCGGCGCGTCCGAGGCGACCGCGGCCTCCAGATCCAGCACCGGCGTCAGTTCTTCGTACTCGACCTCGATCATGCGGGCGGCCTGCAGCGCGATCTCCGGCGTGGTCGCGGCCACCGCCGCGACCGCGTGGCCGTGATAGAGCACCTTGTCGCGCGCCAGGCAGTTCTCCGCGATGTCCCGGAAGTCGATGCCGCCCTCGGCGCCGCCCATCCACATGGACTGGAGCTTGGGCAGCTCCTGCCCGGTCAGCACGGCCTTGACGCCCGCAACCGCCTCGGCCGCCCGCGTGTCGACCGAAAGGATGCGGGCGTGGGCGTGCGGACTTCGCAGCAGGGCGCCGTGCAGCATCCCGGGGGCGTCGAAGTCGGCGCCGAAGTTCGCGCGGCCGGTGACCTTGTCGACGCCGTCGTGGCGGATCGGTCGCGTGCCGACGTACTTGAACTTGCGTTCGCTCATGCCGTGGCCTCCCGCATCTCCGCGGCCGCGTCCAGCACGGCGCGGATGATCTTGTCGTAGCCCGTGCAGCGGCACAGGTTTCCCGCCAGCCAGTAGCGGGTCTCCTCCTCGCTAGGGTCGGGATTCCTCTCGAGCAGCGCCTTGGCCGCCACGATGAAGCCGGGCGTGCACACGCCGCACTGCAGCGCCGCGTGCTCCAGGAACTTCTGCTGCAGCGGATGCAGCGAGTCGCCCTGCGCCACGCCCTCGATGGTCTCGATCGAACGTCCGATGGCCTCCGGAGCGAGCACCATGCACGACGGAACCAGGCGCCCGTCGAGCATCACCGAGCAGGCGCCGCAGTCGCCGGTGGTGCAGCCTTCCTTGGTTCCGGTCAGCCCCAGCCCGTCGCGCAGGGCGGCCAGCAGGCTCTCGCTGGGCTCGCACAGGAACTCCTGCGGCTCGCCGTTGATCGTCGTCTCTACATGAGTCTTGGGCACGTCGACTACCTCTCCCGCGCTCGTTCCGCCGCGATCGCCGCGGCGCGTTGGGTCAGAACTCCGGTCACCTTGCGGCGGTACGCCACGGTTCCGCGCTTGTCGTCGATCGGACTGGCGGCTGCGCTGGCGGCCTGCGCCGCGCCGGCCAGGGCCGCGTCGTCCACGCTCGAGCCGACCAGCGCCGCGGCCGCGTCGGGCACCAGCAGCGCGGTCGGGGCGACCGCGCCGATCGCCACCCGCGCCGCCGTGCAGGTCCCGCCCTCGTCGAGCGTCAGGGCGACGCCCGCGCCGACCACCGCGATGTCCATCTCGGTGCGCGGGATCAGCCGCAGGTAGGCGTCGGACGTGCGCGGGCCGGGCCGCGGAACTCGCAGCTTGACCAGGAACTCGCCCCGGCCGAGCACGTTCTGGCCGGGCCCGGTCACGAAATCCTCCACCGCCAGCTCGCGCTCGCCGGAGGGTCCGGCGATCACCGCCTGTGCCCCGACCGCGATCAGGGCCGGCACGGTGTCGGCGGCCGGGGACGAATTGCACAAATTGCCGCCCAGCGTGGCGCGGCCCTGGATCTGGGTCGAGCCGATCAGATCGGTCGCCTCGGCCACGCCCGGCCAGAGCTGGCGGATCTCGGTGTTCTCGAAGACCTCGGCGGCGGGCGTCGCCGCTCCCAGCACCAGACCATCGGCGTCGATCGAGATTTCCATCAGGTCGGGGATGCGCTTGACGTCCACGAAAGCCGTCGGCTCGCGCAGGCCGGAGCGGTACTGGACCAGCAGGTCCGTCCCCCCGGCGATCACCTTCGCCCCTTCGTCGGCGTCGAGTAGCGCGACCGCCTCGCCGACCGACGCGGGCGCTTCGTAACGAATGCTCAGCATGATTCCTCTCTTGTTCGAGACAGCCCCCGGCTGCCGAGGGCGGCCTATGGTAGCGCGGCGGACCGCCGCTGTGCCCGCCCGCCGTTTCCGGGCTCGGAGGGGGTGTCCGGCGCGGTTTCGCGGCGGACCGCGGCCAGCATGGCCAGGGAGACCAGCGTCCCCAGCGCGTAGATCCAGAACACCTGCTGATAGGAGTCCGACCAGTCGTGCACGTAGCCGGCGAAGACGGGTCCGGCGATTCCGCCGGGAAACAGCGCCAGCATGATGACGCCGTAGATCTCCGCCATGTAGCGGGTTCCGAAGCAGTGCGCGACGATCAGCGGGTAGACCACGTTCTGGGCCATGGTCGCGATCCCGTGGCCCAGCACGAAGGGCAGCAGCAGCCCGGGCTCGGCGCCCAGCCCCAGCAGCGTGAAGGCCGCCGCCGAGACCACCGCGAAGCATCCCACCGCCGCCGCCTTGGGCGGGAAGCGGTCGGCGATCAGTCCGAACCCCAGCTTGGCGGCGATTCCGATCCCGACCATCAGTCCGTAGCTGCTGGCCACGGCCGGACGCGACAGTCCCAGGTCGGTCAGGTACAGCGGCAGGTGGGCGGTGACCGAGATGAAGTAGACGTAGAACAGGAACAGCGCCGACCACAGCAGCCAGAAGCTGCGCGTGCGCAGGGCCTCCCGCAGCGGGATGCCGATGTCCGCGCTGGCGTTGGACTCGACCGCTCCGCCGACGGACAGCGAAGGCGGCCGATAGCCGGCCGGCGGCTCCCGCACCGACGTGGCGACGATCGGCAGCAGCACCGCCGCCAGACCCAGACCGTAGAAAAGATAGGCGTGCCGCCAGCCCAGCCTCTCGGCCAGCACCCCGGCCCCGAACGTCGCCGCCAGGAATCCGCCCAGGTTCGAGCCGCTGTAGACGATCCCCAGCGCCAGCCCGCGCCCGCGCGCGACCCACTTGGAGACGACGGCGCCGACCGCCACGTCGCCCACGCTGGCGACCAGCACGCCCACGCCGATGCTCAGGCCGAAGAAATGCCACAGCGAGCGCATCTCGCTGAAGCCCCAGAACAGCAGCCCCAGCCAGACGACCCCGAACGTCACCACCGGCCGCGCCCCGTAGCGCTGGGTCAGGAAGCCCGCCAGGGGGCTGCACAGCGCCGTCACCGCGGTCTGCGGGGTGGCGGCGAACATGAAGTCGCCGCGCGACCAGCCGAACTCGGCCAGCACGTCGGGCGCGAGCGGCCCCCGCAGGTAGACCGCGCCCATCGCCATCTGGGCGGCCATGCACGCGAACGTGACTCGCGCCGCGCGGCCGTTCAGGTCGCGCGGACCCGGGAACGGACCGGGCACGCCTTCAGCTCAGACCGAAGCAGCGCAGGGCGTTGTCCCGCAGGACCTTGGCCTTGGTGCTCTCCGAGAGATCGTCGCGGTCCGCCAGCGCCGAGACCACGCCGGGGAAGATCCCATCGGGGTGCGGATAGTCGGAGGCGAACAGCAGGTTGTCGTCGCCGAGGCCCAGGATCACTCCGGGCAGCGCGCGCTCGTCGGGCTCGGCCGAGATGAAGCACTGCCGCTTGAAGTACTCGGTCGGCTCGAGCGGCAGCGGCATCGAGGCGTGCCCCCACTCTTCCATGTGCTCGTCCAGCCGCTCCAGCCAGTACGGCGCCCAGCCGCAGCCGGACTCCAGGAAGACCACGCGCAGCCGGGGATGGCGCTCCAGCACGCCGCCGCAGATCAGCGACAGACAGGCGATCTGCATTTCGATCGGGTGCGAAAGAGCGTGCCGGAACATGAAGTTGTCGAAGCGGTCGCGCCCCACCTGGACCACGTCCTGCGTCGTGCCCTCGTGGATCGCCGCCACCACGTCCAGATCCTCGAGCGCGGACCAGAGCGGCTCGTGGGTGGGATCGTCCAGGTTCCGGCCCCGGATCGGGTTGGGGCGCAGCATCACTCCCTTGAAGCCCAGCTCGCCCACGGCGCGCTGCGCCTCGGCGATGCAGGCCGCCACGTCGCCCTGGGGGACGACCGCCACGCCGACCAGACGCGCGGGGTCGGCCGTGCAGAAGTCGTGCAGCCAGTCGTTGTAGGCGCGGCACATCTCGCGCTGTAGCTCCAGGTCCTCGATCCCCGCGAAGTACAGCCCCGTGGTCGGAAACAGCACCGACACCGCCAGGCCCTCTTCGTCCATGTCCGCCAGCCGGGCCTTGGGGTCCATGCCGCCCGGCCGGCGCTGCGTCGCCCACTCGGGGTTCTGGGGGATGTAGCCCTGGAGCTTGCCGCCGATCACCTGGCGGCTGCGGCCCTGGTTGTCGACTCCCCAGGTCGGGGCCAGGGAATGCAGGCGGGAGGGCAGATACCGAGCCCAGGCGTCGGGCGGCTCCATCACGTGCCCGTCCGCGTCGATCGCGCTCGAAACTGACATCGATCGCCCCCGTGAAACCGCGATTCGCGGGAAGCGGCGAGTCTATCACGGTGCTCCGCCGCCCCCGCTTGCCCTCCGTGCCCGCGCGCGTTAACACCAGAGTATGACCCCCTCGCTGCGCGCCACGCTCGGAGTGCTGACCGCCGTCGCCCTGACGCTCCCCGGCTGCGCGACCAACCCCGTCTCGGGCCGTCCCGAGGTAGTGTTCATGTCGCGCGAGAAAGAGATCGAGCTGGGCAAGAAGGCCGCCGAGCAGGTCGCCGAGCGGATGACGCTGATGACCGACGGCGAGCTGCTCGACTACGTGCGCTCGGTGGGCGAGCGCGTCGCCGCCCGCGCCCCGCGCCAGGACGTCGAGTACAGCTTCGACATCGTGGACATGATCGAGCCCAACGCGTTCGCGCTGCCGGGCGGTCCCGTCTACGTCTCGCGCGGCCTGCTGGCGCTGTTCAACACGGAAGACGAGCTGGCGAACGTGCTGGCGCACGAGGTCGGCCACGTGGCCGGCCGGCACCACGTGCGCGGGGACGCCCGCAACAAGGTGCTCGGCGTCCCCACGCTGCTGGGCACGATCCTGGCCGGCATGACGCTCGGGCAGGGCGGCGCCTATCTGGCGCAGGTGGCGGGCGGCGGGCTGGTCGCGGCGCACAGCCGCGGACAGGAGAGCGAAGCCGACGAGGTCGGCCAGGAAGTGGCGGCGGAGGCCGGCTGGGATCCGCTGGGCATGAGCCACTTCCTGAACACGCTCGACCGCTACGGCGCGCTGGAGTTCGGCGAGTCGCCCCGGACGGGGTTCTTCGCCACCCACCCCGCGGCCAGGGAGCGCGTGGCGGTCACACGCGAGAACGCGCGCAGTCTGACCCCGGCTCCGGCCGAGACGCTCGACCGCCCGGCGTTCCTGGACAAGCTGCGCGGCCTGGCCGTCGGCCAGGACCCGAAGGCCGGAATCTTCGTGGACGACAACGTCTTCCTGCACCCGGACCTGGGGCTGCGGATCCGCTTCCCCCGGGAGTGGAGCACGCTCAACGCTCCCTCCTTCGTGATGGCGTTCGAAGACGACGGCGCCGCGCAGATCCGGCTCGAACTGCAGGGCCCGGCCCAGGATCCGCGCGAAGCCGCCCGGGAGTTCCTGCTCAAGGAGCGGCGCGAGCGCAGGGAGGCCGAGGCCAAGGGGGAACGGCCGCCCGAGGCGCTGGAGATCGAGCGCCAGGGCCGGCGCCAGTTCCACCGCCGCCGGGCCTTCTGGATCGAAGGCACGATCGCCCAGGGGCAGGGCACGGTGGCGCTGTACTGGATCCCGATCGAAGACAACATGTACCGCCTGACCTGCGTGGTCGCGACGCAGCTCTACCGGCGGGGTTACGGGCGCGACTGCCAGGCCACGGCCCGGAGCCTGCGGCGCATCCGCAAGCAGGAGCGCGAAGCGATCCGGCGGGTGGAAGTCGAGATCGCCCGCGCCGAGCCCGGCGAGACGCTCGAGCAGTTCAACGCGCGCACCGGAAACACCTGGAGCCGGGAGGAGACCGCGCTCGCCAACGGCCTGCAGGCGGATTCGACGCTTGAGGCCGGCCAGCGGCTCAAGGTCGCGCTCGCGCGCGAGTACGTGCCCGCGCCGCCGCCGCCACCACCCGCGCCCGAAGCCGAGCCGGAGAGCGCGGCAGAGTCCTCGCCCGACCGGGAAGAAGCCTCCGCCGGGGCCGAAGGCGAGCCGGAGACGCCGACCGCGGACTGATCAGAACAGCAGCACCTCGGCGTCCAGCTTCTCGAGGTCCAGCACGCCGACCGCGTTCCGGCCGCGGAGCATCCCGGCGCACTCCCCCGGATTGAAGACCAGCGTGCCGCCGCGCCGTTCGTTGACGCGGCGGTGGTGGTGCCCGTGCACCAGAACGTCCAGCCCGCCGCCCAGCAGTTCCGGATGCGCCTCGGGATCGTGCACTACGGCCAGCCGGCGGCGGTGCCACTCCAGGCGCAGCGGCGACTCGCCGAACTGGAATCCCTGCGTCCGCGCGGCCTCGTCCAGCCCCGCGCGGTCCACGTCGTTGTTGCCGAACACCCCGAAGAGCGGCGCTTCCAGCCCGCCGAGCAGTTCCAGCGTCGCGGGACGCGTGATGTCCCCGGTGTGGATCACGCGCTCCACGCGCGCCCGGTTGAGCAGCTCGACGATGCGCCGCACGTTGCGCGCGTTGTCGTGCGTGTCGCTCATCACCCCGATCCGCATGCCGCGCACGGTAAGCGCCCCCCCGCGACGCGTGCAAGGTCGGCCCGCGGGCGGCGGCGACCGGCGGCCTCCCGTTCCGTCAGACCACTCGCGCGGGGGGTTCGCGGCCGGCGAAGAAGGCGTCGAGGTTGTCCAGCGCCAGCAAGCCCATGGCGTTGCGCGCCTCGACGGTGGCGCTGCCCAGGTGCGGGAGCAGGTAGGCATTGGGCAGGGAGAGGTAGTCGGGGTTCACGTCCGGCTCGTCCTCGAACACGTCCAGGCCGGCCGCCGCCACGCGGCCGGAGCGTAGGGCTTCGATCAGCGCCGCGTCGTCGACGACCGCTCCGCGCGCGGTGTTGATCACGATCGGGTCAGGCGGAAGCAGGGCGATGCGCTCGCGGTCCAGGAAGCGCTGGGTCTCCGGGGTCGCGGGGCAGTGCAGGGAGAAGATCTGCGAGACCCCCAGCAGGGACTCGGGCGCGGCGTGGTAGGTCGCGCCCGCCTCGCGTTCGGCGGGCAGGCGATTGCGGTTGCAGTAGTGGATCTCCACGCCGAAGCCGCGGGCGCGGCGCGCGACCGCCTGGCCGATCCGTCCCATGCCCAGGATGCCCAGGCGCTTGCTCGAGAGTCCGCGCCCCAGAAGCTGGGTGGGCGTCCAGCCCGTCCAGTCCCCGGCGCGCAGCATCCGCTGGCCCTCCCAGGCGCGGCGGGAGGCGCCGAGCATCAGCAGCAGCGCGATCTCGGCGGTGGCGTCCGTGAGCACGTCGGGCGTGTTGAACACCGCCAGCCCGCGCGTCCGCGCCGCCTCGACGTCGATGTGGTCGTAGCCCACCGAGAAGGTCGCCAGCGCGCGCACGCTCGCCGGCAGTGCGGCGATGCCGCGGGCGTCGAGCGCGTCCCCGGGCGCGCACAGCAGGGCGTCGCATCCGCGGCCCAACTCGCCGAGTTCCTCGGCGGTCAGCCCCCGGTCCCCGGGGTTGTGGCGCGCCTGGTAGTCGCGCCCGATCCGCTCCATCACCGCGCCCGGGAAGCGCCGGGTCACCAACAGCCGGGGCTTGGATTGCATGCGGCGATCTTGCCCGGCACGCCTCCCGCGCTCAAACCCTCGGCCGCCGCCCGTGTCCGAGCCGGTCCCGGAAAGCCGAGGCGGCGGGCAGCGGCCTGCGAGTGACAGACGGATGCCGCCCGGACAGAATGATCCCGGGACGCGCTGGGCGGCCCGTCAGCGATGGAGGTCCGGAAGTGCCTGAGCCGACCCCGACCGGGGGCGACGAGTTCGCCCGCCTCGACGCCACCGCGCAGGCCGAGCTGGTGCGGAGCGGCGAGGTGACGCCGCTGGAGCTGGTCGAGGCCGCGATCGCGCGGATCGAGCGCCTCAATCCGCGCCTGAACGCCGTGATCCATCCGCTTTTCGACAAGGCGCGCGGGCAGGCGGCCGATCCGGCGCTGCCCGACGGTCCGTTCCGCGGCGTGCCGTTCCTGGTCAAGGACGCGGTCTGCCACACCGCGGGGGATCCCTACCACCTGGGTATGCGCTTCCTGAAGCAGCGCGGCTGGGTGGCCGAAACCGACACCGAGCTGGCGCGGCGCTTCCGCGCGGCCGGCCTGGTGTTCGTGGGCAAGACCAACACCCCGGAGCTGGCGATGTCGGCGACCACCGAGCCGCTGG
>JAGWBS010000042.1 GCA_021295775.1 Pseudomonadota bacterium
GATCTCGGGCAGGTCGACGCTCTCCGGCTGGAGGAGCAGGGAGCCGCTCTCGACCCGCGAGAGCTCCAGCAGGTCCTCGACGATGCGGCTCAGGCGCCGGGCGTGCTTGAGAATGATCTCGAGCTGGCGCTTGCTGTCGTCGGGGCCCACGCCCCCGCCCAGCAGGGTCTCGGCGAAGCCCTGGATCGCCGTCAGAGGGGTTTTCAGCTCGTGGGACGCCGCCGCCACGAAATCGCGCCGGATCGACTCGTGGCGGCGGATCTCCGTGATGTCGTGGAAGACCGCGACCACGCCCCGGCTGCCCTCGGAGGGGAAGCCCGCCAGATGCACGCGCACGACGCGGCGCTCCGGCGCCGCCAGCAGGATCTCGCGCACGATCGGCTCGGAGGCATCGGGCGCCTCGCGCAGCGCCGCGTCCAGCGTGGAATTGCGGATGACCTCGATCGGGCGGCGGCCCTCGGGCGGGTCCGTCAGTCCGAACCACTCGCGCAGCCGAGGATTGGCGATCGCGATCAGACCGTCGTCCCCGACCACCAGCACGCCCTCGCCCATTCCTCGCAGCACTCCGTCGAGCCGGTCCCTTTCCCGTTGCAGTTCGCCCAGCCGCTCCTCGAGCACGACCGCGACCCGGTCGATGCCCTCGGCGAGCGGATGGGCGGGGTCGCCCGGGCGGGAGGCGACGCGGGCCGCCAGATTGCCGGCGCCCAGTTCGCGCAGGGTTGCGGCCAGCCGCCGCAGCGGCTCTTCCAACCAGCGTCCGACCCACAGCCATCCGGCCAGGCCGGCCAGCGCCCCCGCAGCCAGCGCCCAGGGGATCGCGGTCCAGCCGCCGCTGGCGACGCGCCCCCCGATCCCCATCGCCGCGGACGCGAGCAGGGCCGCCGCGAGCGCGATCTGAAGGCGGATGCGCGGCATCCCGGGCGGCCTACCTGGAAAAACGGTAGCCGACGCCGCGCACGGTCTCGATCAGGTCTCCGGCGCCGCCGAGCTTTTCGCGCAGACGTTTGAGGTGCGTGTCGATCGTGCGGGACGTCACCGAGATCTGCGCGCCCCAGACCTCGTCGAGCAGCCGTTCGCGCGTGAACACCCGGTTCGGACGGCGCATCAGGGTGACCAGCAACGAGAACTCCTTGGCGGTCAGCGGAATCTCGCGCTCGTCCACCCAGCAGCGGTGCGCTTCCGGATCGACCCGCAGCGTTTCCTTGGTCAGGACCGGTTCCCGGGGAGCGGGCTGCAGGCGGCGTCCGAGCACGGCGCGGACGCGCAAGGCCAGTTCGCGGGGGCTGAAGGGCTTGGTGACGTAGTCGTCGACCTCTTCGCCCTTGGCCGTCAGCATGATGACCGGAAGGTCGACGGTCGCGGCCTCGCCCCGCACCAGCTTGCAGATCTCGATGCCCGACAGATCGGGCAGCATCAGGTCGAGCAGCAGCAGGTCGGGGGGGCGGACACGGAGCACTTCCAGCGCGTCGCTGCCGGTCTGGGCCGTTTCGACCTGATAGCCCGCCTGGGTCAGGGTGAATTCGACCAGCTCCAGAAGATCGGGCTCGTCGTCGACCACCAGGATGCGAAAACCCATCGACCTACCTGTTTCCGACCGTCTTCAGCTTTTCCGCGTGCTTCACGTTGCGAGCCTCGGCGATCAGGATCACGTCCTCGGCCAGGTTGGTCGCGTGATCCCCGATGCGCTCCAGACTCTCGGCGACCAGGATGACGTCGACCGCCTGCGGGGCGATTCCCGGGCTGGAGCCCATCGCCTCGATCACGTCGAGCACGATCCGGTCCTGGAGTTCGTCGATGTAGTCGTCGTCCTCGATCACCCGGCGCGCTGCGTCCGGGTCGTGCGAGGAGTAGGCGTCCAGCGCCCGGTGCAGGAGCCCGCGCGCCCCGTCCTCCAGCGGCTCCAGGCGCGCGGTGAGATCGATCGCGGGGCGCTCCGCCAGCCGGCAAGCGCTCTTGGCGATGTTCCGCGCCAGATCCCCGATGCGCTCCAGGTCGGTGGCCATGGTCTTGGTCGCGACCACGCCCCTCAGGTCCTCGGCGACCGGAGCCCGCAGGGCCAGGGCCTTCAGCACCGCTTCGTCGATCTCGACGTCGAGGCGGTCGATCTCGAGGTCGTCCCGGGTGACCTCCTCGGCGAGATCCACGTCCCGCTCCCGCAGTGCGCGCCCGGCCTTGTCCAGGATCGCTTCGGCCTGCGCGCCCATGCGCAGGATCATCTCGCGCAGATTCGCGATCACCGGGTGGACCCGGTCTTCCATGCCCTTCCTCCAGACTGGGAGGTCACGCGAGTTTAGCGCGTGCCCCTCCGCCCATGTGACACCGGTGTGACACTCTCTTTGAATTCGGGGGGAGCACGTCGCATTTCGCGCGACCGTTCACCGAAACGTCACCGAATCGGCACCCGATCGGCATGGGGCGACTCGATACTGCCCCCCGTCCGTCAAGTGAATGTCACCCAGAGATTGACCCGGAGAAGACATGTCGAAAATCGGACTCCGCACCGCGCTCCTGCTCGGCGCCGTGCTGGCTGTGGCGCCCGCCGCCGCCCAGAAGGTCGATCTGGACCCCGGAATCCAGCCCTACGCGGCGGTCAGCGGCATCTCCGGCAATCTGAGTTCGGTGGGCTCGGATACGCTGAACAATCTGATGACTCTGTGGTCGGAGGGCTTCCGCAAGCTCTACCCCAGCGTCCGGGTTCAGGTCGAAGGCAAGGGCTCCTCGACCGCTCCCCCCGCGCTGATCGAGGGCACCGCGCAGTTCGGTCCCATGAGCCGCGCGATGAAGAATCGGGAAGCCGACGAGTTCGAAGCCCGCTTCGGCTATCCCCCGGTCCCGATGCGGGTCGCGGTCGACGCGCTGGCGGTGTACGTCCACAAGGACAACCCGCTGGAGCGCCTGACCCTGGCCGAAGTCGACGCGATCTTCTCCAAGAACCGCCGCTGCGGCCTGGCGGCGGGGATCGACAGCTGGGACCAACTGGGCGTCGGCGGTGCGCTCGACGGCGAGCCGATCCGCCTGTACGGCCGCAACTCCGCCTCGGGGACGTACGGCTACTTCAAGAACGTCGCGCTGTGCAAGGGCGATTTCCGGGACACGACCAAGGAGCAGCCGGGATCGGCCTCGGTCGTGCAGGGCGTGACCGAGGACCTGAGCGGCATCGGCTACAGCGGGATCGGCTACCGGACCTCGGGGGTCCGCACCCTCGTACTCGCCGCCGAGGAGGGCGGCGCCTACGCTTCGACCGAGCCGGGCGATGTCTACTCCGGCGCCTATCCGCTGGCCCGCTTTCTGTACGTCTACGTCAACAAGCCGCCCAACGAGAAGCTGGAGCCGCTGAGCGAAGAGTTCCTGCGATTCGTCTTTTCGCAGGCGGGGCAAGAGATCGTGCTCAAGGACGGCTACCTGCCTCTGCCGGCCGCGATCGCGGACCAGGAACTCGCCAAGCTCGACTAGGAGCCCGATGACACAGCCCCGCGGCAGAACCTCGGCTCGGCGCCTGTGGGCCGAGCGCGGGGCCGCCCGGCTGGTGGGCGCGGGCGGCCTGGCGGTCGTCGCCAGCCTGGCGGGCATCCTGGTCTTCCTGCTGGTCGAGGTCGCTCCCCTGCTGGGGAGTTCGACGCTCGGGGCACCGAGTCCGCTCGCAGGCGGCGAGGTCGGTGCGCGCGCCCTGCTGGTCGACCCGCACCGGACGCACCTCGCCGAGTTGGGGGAGGACGGCTTCGCGCGGCTCACGGAACTCGAAACGGGACGCGAGCGGGCCCGGCGCCGGCTCCTCGACGGAGCCGATCCCTCGTTGCTGAGGGGAGTGCCCGAAGACCGGCTGCTGATCGCGGCCGATCGCGCCGGCCGGGTGCGCTGGCTGAGGGTGGACTGGCCGCTGCGCTACGAGGGCCGGGAGCGCGTGGTCGAACCGCGGCTCTCCGGCGTGGAAGCGCTCGACCTGGAGCTCTCGGGAAGCGAACTGCTCGACTACGCGCTGCGGGCGGACCCGGACGGGGCCAGTTGGGTCGGCGCCCTCTCCTCCGGGGAAGTCGCCGTGGTGAGCATCGAGACCCGGACCAACGCCTTCAGCGGCGAGACCCGCCGCCAGACCACCGAAACGCGCTTCGAGGTGGACGGGCGAATCGGGCGGATCGCGATCGGCCCGGAGCGGCGCTACGCGTACGCGGCGACCCTGGAGGGCGAGCTTTTGTCCTGGGCGCTGGACCGGCCCTCGGCTCCAGAGAGAGTCGAGCTGCCCGGCCGTGCGGGCGCCCTGGCGCCGCTGCTCGGGGGCCGCTCGCTGATCGCGGGGCTCGCCGACGGCCGCCTGATCCAGTATTTCCGCGCTCCGGGCCCCGACGGCGGCACGCCTCTGACGCGAATCCGCGAGTTCCCCGGTCTTTCCGGGCCGGTCTTCGCGATCGCTCCCTCGCAGCGGGACCGCAGCTTCTTCGCCGCCGACCGCGGCGGAGAGATCGCTCTTTTCCACTCGACCACCGGACAGCGGCTCTGGAGCGGCCGGGCTCCCTCCGGCGAACTTTTCGCGCTGGGCCTGGCGCCGCGGGCGAACGCGCTGTACGTGGCGGGATCCGCGGGAACCGCCGCGCTGGAAGTCCACAACCCCCACCCGGAGGCCGGCGGGGGCGGGTTCTTCGGCCGGATCTGGTACGAGGACTACCCGCGGCCCGAATACGTCTGGCAGTCGACCGGCGGCAGCGACGAGTTCGAGCCCAAGCTCAGTCTGGTGCCGCTGCTGGTCGGAACGCTCAAGGGCACGCTCTACACGCTGCTGCTCTCCGTTCCGCTGGGTCTGCTGGGCGCGATCTACGTGTCGCAGTTCATGCACCCCAACCTGCAGGGCGTGGTCAAGCCCACGGTGGAGATCATGGCGTCGCTGCCCAGCGTGGTGCTGGGCTTCGTCGCGGGTCTCTGGCTCGCGCCGCGGCTGGAGGCGTTCTTGCCCGGCATGCTGGCGATGCTCTTCGTGCTGCCGGCGCTGTCGATCGCCGCGGGCTCGCTCTGGCGCGCACTGCCCGCTCGCTGGACGCACGGTCGCCACGAGGGCAGCGAGCTGGTCCTGTATCTCGCGGTTCTGGTCCTCGGCGCCGCCGTCTGCCTGGAGCTGAGTCCGAGCGTCGAGCGGGCCGTTTTCGGCGGCAGCGTCTCCACCTGGCTGAGGGAGACGACCGGGCTGGTCTACGACCAGCGAAACGCGATCGTGGCGGGGATCGCGATGGGGTTCGCCGTGATCCCGATCATCCTTTCGCTGGCGGACGACGCGCTCTCCAACGTGCCGCCCGACCTGAGCGCGGGTTCGCTGGCCCTGGGCGCGACTCGCTGGCAGACGGTCGCCCGCATCGTCCTGCCCGCGGCCAGCCCGGGGATCTTCGCAGCGGTGATGATCGGACTCGGCCGGGCGGTCGGCGAGACCATGATCGTGCTGATGGCGACGGGCAACACCCCGCTGCTGGACTGGAGCGCCTTCAACGGCTTCCGGACGCTGTCGGCCAACATCGCCGTCGAGATTCCCGAGGCCCCCCGCGGCGGCACGCTGTACCGCACCCTCTTCCTGGCCGCGCTGGTCCTCTTCGCCCTGACCTTCACCCTCAACACCGCCGCGGAGCTGGTGCGCGAGCGCCTGCGCCGCCGCTTCGCGGACGACTAGCATGCCGGGGCGAAGTCTCGGACACGCCTTCGGAACGGGAATGACGCGCCTGGCCGCGGGGGCGCTGGCGATCTGTCTGGCGCTGGTGGCGGGACTGATCGTGCTGATCGCGGCGCGCGGCCTGGGCTATTTCTGGCAGTCGCCGATCGAACTCTTCGAGCTGGCGGACGGAACGCGCGTGCTGGGGGAGGTCTGGAACTGGGAGCCCCGGCCGGGCGGGGCGGGCCGGCGGGTCCGGCTGGCGGTCGGCAATCGCGATCTCACGGGCGCCGATTTCCGCTGGATCGACGAGAGCGAAATCCTCCGGCGCTCCAGGCCGGAGGACGCGGGCGTCTTCGAGCGCCTGGAGTGGGGAAAGTTCTACGGCTTTCCGGCGCAGCTGCTCCGAGGCGACCGGATCGCGGCCAGCGGCGCCGAGGTCTGGAAGGAGATCCGGCCGCTGCTGGCCGAGAAGGCCGAAGTCCGCGCACGCATCGCGAGGCTCCACGGCGGGGAGATCGACGACGTCAACCGCGAGCTGGAGAGGATCCGGATCGAGCTGCGCCAGCTGCGGCGCCGGGGCCTGGCCGACTCCGAACGCACGCCGATCCTGGAGGCCGAGCGCGAGGAATACCAACGGCGCTACGAGGCGCATCTCGTGCAGCTGCGCGAGCTCGAAGACGAGCTGCTGGCCGAGACCCTGGTGCTGCGGGCGGCCGACGGGAGCCTGGTGCGGCTGCCCGCCGGCCACGCGGTGCGGGCGGTGCGGGCGAACCGGCTGAGACTCCCGCAGCGGCTGGGACTGTACGCCTCGCGCCTGGCGGAATTCCTGCTCGACGATCCGCGCGAGTCGAACACCGAGGGAGGAATCTTCCCGGCGATCTTCGGCACCGTGATGATGGTCTTCCTGACCAGCCTCGCGGTCGCGCCGTTCGGGGTGCTGGCCGCGATCTACCTGCGCGAGTACGCGCGCGACGGCGCCTTCGTGCGCCTGGTCCGCATCTCGGTGAACAGCCTGGCGGGCGTTCCCTCGATCGTCTTCGGCGTTTTCGGCCTGGGCTTCTTCGTCTACCTGGTGGGCGGCTCGATCGACCAGCTCTTCTATCCCGATCGCCTGCCCGCGCCCACCTTCGGCACCGGCGGCATCCTGTGGGCGAGCCTGACGCTGGCGCTGTTGACGGTGCCGGTGGTGATCGTCTCCACCGAGGAAGGCCTGACTTCGGTGCCGCGCGGGGTGCGGGAGGGCTCTTTCGCGCTCGGCGCCACCAAGTTCGAGACCCTGCGGCGCGTGATCGTGCCGGCCGCCCTGCCGGGGGTGCTGACCGGCATCATCCTGGCGATGGCGCGCGCGGCGGGCGAAGTCGCCCCGCTGATGATCGTGGGCATGGTCAAGCTGGCGCCGTCCCTGCCCATCGACGCTCACTTCCCCTTCGTCCACCTCGAACGCAAGTTCATGCACCTGGGGTTCCACATCTACGACGTGGGCTTCCAGAGCCCCAACGTCGAGGCGGTCCAGCCGCTCGTCTTCGCCACAGCGCTGCTCTTGATCCTGGTGGTGCTCTCGACGAATCTGGCGGCGATCCTGCTGCGGAACCGCCTGCGAAGGAAGTACGCCAGCTCGGGCGTCTGAAGCCCGGCCGGCCCCGCCCGGATCGGAAACACTGATGAGCACTCCCACCGCAAGCGCGCAACTTTCGCCGACGCCGTCGGAGGAGGCGGTGGTGCGCTTCGACGCTCTCTCGCTGTGGTACGGCGCGAGCCAGGCGCTCGACCGCATCAGCCTCTCCATCCCGGAGCGCGGGATCACCGCGCTGATCGGCCCCTCGGGCTGCGGCAAGTCGACGCTGCTGCGCTGCGTCAACCGCATGAACGACCTGGTCGAGGGCGTGCGCACCGAGGGCGACATCCGCTTCCGTGGGGGCAGCATCTACGCGCCGGAGACCGACATCCACGCCCTGCGGCGCCGCATCGGGATGGTCTTCCAGAAGCCGAATCCGTTTCCCAAGTCGATCTACGAGAACGTCGCCTACGGCTCCCGCATCCACGGAATGCGGTCCCGCGCCCGGCTCGACGAGGTCGTGGAGCGCAGCCTGGGCGCCGCGGGACTCTGGGACGAGGTCAAGGATCGCCTGACGGAGAGCGCCCTGAGCCTGTCGGGCGGGCAGCAGCAGCGCCTCTGCATCGCGCGGGCGATCGCGGTCGAGCCGGAAGTGCTGCTGCTCGACGAGCCCTGCTCGGCCCTGGACCCGATCGCGACCCAGCGCATCGAAGAGCTGATGCAGCAGCTCAAGCAGCGCTACACGATCGCGCTGGTGACCCACAACATGCAGCAGGCGGCGCGCAGCTCCGATTACACCGCGTTCCTCTACCTGGGCGAGCTGATCGAGTTCGGCGAAACCGAGCGCATGTTCGTGAATCCGTCCGAGAAGCGGACCGAGGACTACATCAGCGGCCGCTTCGGATAGGTCCGGGCCGCGCCCGGCGCTTGAGCATGCGCTGCAGGCGCCGGTCGCTCTCGCGCCGGGCGATGGTCTGGCGCTTGTCGACCTGGCGCTTGCCCCGCGCCAGCGCCAGCTCGACCTTGGCCCAGCTTCCGAGGAAGTACATCGACAGCGGGACCAGGGTGTAGCCGCGCTCGCGCAGCCGGCCGTCGAGCCGGCGGATCTCGCGCCGGCCCAGCAGGAGCTTGCGTTCCCGCTGGGGCTCGTGATTGAAGTGGCCGGCCTCTGGATAGGGATCGATGTGAGCCTTGAGCAGAAAGGCTTCGCCGGAGCGGATGCAGGCGTAGGCGTCGCCCAGATGGGCGCGGCCGGCGCGCATCGACTTGACCTCCGAGCCGGTCAGGACCAGCCCGGCCTCGAACCTCTCGAGCAGCTCGTAGGCGAAGCGAGCCCGGCGGTTGCGGCAGACGGGCTTGATCGGGGCGTCCGTCACCGTGCTAGGGCGCGCCGGCGGCGCGCAGGGCGGCCTGTGGCCGTTCCGGCTCGGCGATGCCCGCCGAGACGATCAGACGGAAGGCCTCCTCCACGCTCAGGTCGGTGTCGATCGCGTCGTTCTCGGGGACCAGCAGGTAGTAGCCGGTGGTCGGGTTGGGCGTGCTCGAGACGAAGACCTTCAGCAGCGGCCCGCTGTCCTCCAGCTCGGCCCGCCCGGTGACGAACGCGTAGCTGTACAGCCCCTGGCGCGGATACTCGATGATCACCACGCGCTGGAAACTCTCGCCGTAGGCGCCCTCGCCCACCACCGCCTGCATGAACTGCTTGAGCACCGAGTAGAGGCTGCGGGCGATGGGCACGCGGTCGATCACCCGTTCCCAGGCGCTCAGCACCCAGCGGCCCAGGAAACTGCGCGTCAAAAGGCCCACGAAGAGGATGGCCCCGATGGTGACCAGCACCCCGGCGAAGCGCGGCGGACCGGTTTCCAGACCCAGCGCCCGGAAGATGCGCGGCAGCACCAGGGAGTCGAGCTGGTCGAGGATCCACATCACGCCGAAGAGCGTGAACCCGACCGGCACGAAGACGAGCAGGCCGGCTACGAAATTGCGCCGCAGGATCGTGACGAGCCTACTGCGCAGTCGCTTCCACAAAGCGCGGCTCCAATGCCCGGGGGCTCGGGCGCGCAGAGGCTAACGCAGGCGGTTTCGGGCGTCGACGAAGCACAGGCGCGGCTCGTACTCCCTCGCCTGGTCGGTCGGCAGCTGGACGTAGCTGCAGATGATCGCCAGGTCGCCCGGCTTGACCAGGTGGGCGGCGGCTCCGTTGATGCCGATCACCCCGCTGCCGCGCGGCCCGGGAATCACGTAGGTGGACAGGCGCGCGCCGTTGGTGATGTCGTAGACGTCCACCTTCTCGTGGGGCAGCAGGTCGGCCGCGTCCATCAGGTTCTCGTCGATGGTCAGCGAGCCCTCGTAGTCCAGGTCGGCCTGCGTCACCGTGACGCGGTGCAGTTTCGACTTGAGAATGGTGCGCAGCATTACGCGGTCTCCAGCAGTGCGTTGTCGATCAGGCGCGCCTTGGGAAAGCGCACCGCCACGGCCAGGACCGCTCTGCGGACGATCGAGGCCACCGGATCGAGCGTGTCGGGATCGACGATTTCGACGTAATCGACGCAGGCCGCGGGCTGTTCGGCGATCTGCCGCCGCACGGATTCGATCAGCACCGCGCTGCGGCGCTCGCCCGCGCGGACCGAGAGCGCGGCCTCGCGGAGCGCGGCGTGCAGCGCCCGGGCCTGAAGGCGTTCCTCTTCGCTCAGGTTGCGGTTGCGGGAACTCATCGCCAGGCCGTCGGGCTCGCGGACGGTGGGTGCGCCCTCGATCTCCACGTCCAGGAGCAGATCGCGCGCCATGCGGCGGATCACCGCGAGCTGCTGGTAGTCCTTTTCGCCGAACACGGCGACGTGGGGTTTGGCGGCGTGGAAGAGTCGCGCGACCACCGTGGTCACGCCGCGGAAGTGCCCCGGCCGGTTGCGGCCGCACAGCCCGCCGGTCAGTCCCTCGACCTCGACCCAGGTCGACCAGCCCTCGGGGTAGACCTCTTTGACCGGCGGGGCGAAGACCACGTCGGTGCCCAGTTCCCGCAGCAGTTCGCAGTCGCGCTCCAGGTCGCGCGGGTAGAACGAGAAGTCCTCGCCCGCGCCGAACTGGGTGGGGTTGACGAAGATGCTCACGATCACGCGGTCCGCGCAACGGTAGGCGTGCCGCACCAGTGAAAGGTGGCCCGGGTGCAGTGCGCCCATGGTCGGCACCAGAGCGACGCGGCCGCCGGCGGCGCGCACGCCGTCCGACCAGGCCTGCAGTTCGCGGACGCGCTCGATGCGCTGCATCAATACGACTCCGCCTCCGCCGGGAACTTCTGCTCGCGCACGTCCTCGATGTACATGCGCGCCGCCTTGCCGACGATCTCGGCCAGATCGACGTAGCGCCGCACGAAGCGGGGCGGCGCCTCTCCGCCCAGGCCCAGCAGGTCGTGGATGACCAGCACCTGTCCGTCGCAGTCCGGTCCCGCGCCGATCCCGATGGTGGGGATCTCGAGCTCCCCGGTGATCTCGGCCGCCAGATCCCGCGGGACGCCCTCGAGCACCAGCGCGAACGCTCCGGCTTCCTGCACCACGCGAGCGTCGCGCAGCAGCCGGGCCCGGCCCTCCGGGCCGCGGCCCTGCACCCGGTACCCGCCCATGCGGTGCACCGACTGGGGGGTGAGCCCGATGTGGCCCATCAGCGGAATGTCCATGCCCGCGATGGCCCGGATGCGGTCGGCTACCCGCTCGCCGCCCTCGAGCTTGACGGCGTGCGCTCCTCCGTCCTTGACCAGCCTCACCGTGGCCTCGAGCGTCCGCTCGACCCCGATCTGGAAGGAGCCGAAAGGCATGTCCGCCACCACCAGCGAGCGTTCGGCGGCGCGGCTGACCAGACGCGTGTGGTAGACCATCTCGTCGAGCGTCACGGGCAGGGTCGTCTCGCGGCCCTGGACCACGCTGCCGAGACTGTCTCCGACCAGCAGGATGTCAGTCCCCGCCTGGTCGAGAATGCGCGCGAACGGATAGTCGTAGGCGGTGAGCATGCTGATCTTCTCACCGGCCCGCTTCTTGCGGGCGAGCCCCGGCACGGTGGTTCGGATTTCTTTCACGGTCTCTCTCCCGCCAATCCATTGCGCCGAGAGGCCGCTGGCGGCTGAGAGAGGAGACGCGAGGTCCGGTTCGGGGCGGAAGTCCGCCGTTCCACTTGACTTCGGTCTCGGTCCCGTCGGGATCCCAGCTTCCGGCAAGCTTCGGGGCTTGGCGAGGTCAGGCTAGGGGCGAACCCGCTCCGCTGTCAACCGAAAGCCACCGGACCGCCAACTCGGCGCCACCGGACCCGCCTCCGCAGGCCTCCGCGGTGGGCCCGGCGGACACGCGGCCGGAATCTCTCAGGCCGAATCCGCCTGCGCGTGGAGCGCGTTGGCCAGCGCCACGAACTCCAGCTCCGAAAGCGTCTCGCCGCGCCGGAGCGGATCGATCCCGGCTCGGTCGAGGGCCGATTCGACGCCGGACGTGGTGCCGCGGAGCGCGCGGCGCAGGGTCTTGCGGCGCTGCTGGAACGCGGCTCGAACCGTGCGCCGCAGCAGCGGAATGCTCTCGATGCCGTCCGCCCCGGAACGAGGCTCGAAGACCACGAAACTGGACCGCACCCGCGGGCGCGGCTCGAACTCGGCCGCGCCCAGATCCAGAACGCGCTGCGCGTGCGAAAACAGCCGCGCCCAGACGGAGAGCGTCCCGTACTCGGGGCAACCGGGCTCCGCCAGGAGTCGGTCGGCGACCTCGCGCTGCAGCATGAAGCCCCAGCGCCGGAACGGATTGTTCGGGCTCAGCAGCGCCGCCAGCAGCCGTCCCGAGATCTGGTAGGGCAGATTTCCCAGCAGCACCACCGGCGGTCCCAGGCGTCGGGCGATCCCGCCCAGATCGGCTTTCAGGGCATCGGCGTGCAGCAGCTCCACGCTTTCCGGCAGTGACGACTCGCGCAGCAGCCTCACCAGGCCGCGGTCGACTTCGATCGCGACGGTGCGCCGCGCCCGTTCCGCCAGCGGTCGGGTGAGCCGGCCCGTGCCGGGGCCGATCTCGACCGCCGCGTCCTCGGGCGTCACCCCCACCAGGTCGACCAGCCGCTGGGCGGTCTCCGCCGAGCGCAGGAAGTTCTGCCCGCGCGCGCGCGAAGGCGCCAGGCCGCGGTCCGCCAGCTTGCGTCTCAGGGAGCCGATGACGAAACCTCCCCGAGCGGCACGCGGGAGAACGCCTCCAGATCCAGCCCGGCGAAGCGTCCCGCGCGCCACAGCCCGTGCCCGACCGCCGCCACCATCGCCGCGTTGTCCGTGCACAGCTGGATGGGTGGATAGCGGACCTCCACGCCGCGTTCTCCGGCCAATTCGCCGACGCGCTCGCGCAGGCGGCTGTTGGCCGCCAGGCCGCCGACCAGGGCGACTCGCTCGTAGCCGGTCCGCTCCAGGGCGCGCCGGGTCTTCTCCACCAGCACGTCGGCGACCGCTTCCTGGAACGAGGCCGACACATCGGCGATCTCGGTCTCCCCGAGCGCTCCGCCGCCGTCCCGCTCCAGGCGCGCGATCTCCAGCGCGGCCGCGGTCTTCAGACCCGAAAAGCTCAGCTCCAGACCGGGCTCCTTCAGCATCGGCCGCGGAAATGGATAGGCGTCGCGCCGGCCCGAGCGGGCGCGGCGGTCGATCTCGCGGCCGCCCGGATAGCCCAGGCCCATGCGCTTGGCCAGCTTGTCGAAGGCCTCTCCCGCGGCGTCGTCCCGCGTCTGGCCCAGCAGGCGGATCCGCTCGCCGCTCTCCACCGCGTACAGCGCGCTGTGCCCCCCCGAGACGACGACGCCCAGGAACGGGAAGGCGAGCGGGTCGTCGCCGAGCCGCGCGGAGGCCAGGTGCCCTTCGATGTGGTGCACCGCGACCAGCGGCTTGCGCGCCCGGTAGGCGAGCGCCTTGGCGAAGCAGAGCCCGACCAGCAGCGAGCCGATCAGGCCCGGCCCGGCGGTGACCGCGACCGCGTCGACCCGTTCGAGCGTCCAGCCGGCCCGCTCGAGCGCGCGCCGGGCCGTGCCGTGGACGTGCCGGACGTGGTCGCGGCTGGCCAGCTCGGGGACGACGCCGCCGTAGTCCGCGTGCACCTCGTCCTGGCTATGCACCACCGACGCCAGCACCTGCGTGCCGTCGCGAACCAGCGCCACGGCCATGTCGTCGCAAGAGGATTCGATCCCCAGCACCACCGCCATCTCGGCTCCACCGCAGGAGTCCCGCGTCCGGTCCCCCTAGCGCAGTTCCAGCTCTTCCAGTTTCCGCCGGGTCTCGTCCACCCGGTCCGAATCGGGATGCTCCGAAACGATCCGCCGGAAGACCTCCGCCGCCGCGGCGTCGTAGGCCGCGCGCTCCCCTTTCCGCTCGCCGATCTCCATCAGCGCGATGCCCTGACGATACAGCGCGTCGGGGACCTTGTTCCCGTCGGGATATTCCCGGGCGACCCGGTCGAAGGTGACGGCGGCCAACTCCCGGTCGCCCAGTTTGTAATGCGACTCGCCCAGCCAGAACAGCGCGTTGTCGGCCAGGTCGGAGGTGGGATGATCCGACAGCAGCTCCTCGAAGCGCGCGATCGCGCGGGCGTGATCGCCGGCTCGATACAGGCGGTAGGCCTGTTCGTAGCGACTCCCCGGGTCCGCCGGGACGCTCCGTTCGTCCGCGCTCGCCGCGGGGACGGGCGGGGAAACCGCCTCCTCGGCCGGAACCGGACCGGCGGCGCCCGGCGGGCGCTCGGCCCGCGCCGCCGCCAGGGCCCGCTCGGCCAGATGGCGCGTCTGCTCCAGCTCGCCCCGCAGCCGCTCGACGAGCTCGCGCAGCTCCGCGATTTCGGCGCCCAGCTCGGCCAGGCGCGTCCGCGGTTCCGATCCGGGGGCAGGTCCCTGCTGGGCGCGCTTGACTCGTCCGAGTTCGTGCTCCAGGGCGTGCATGTCCGCCGTCGATGCGCACCCGGCTACTCCGCCGAGCCCCAGGACCAGCGCGATGCCTCGCAGGAAAGTCAGCGGCCTACCTCGGCTGGAAGTCGTCTCGCCGGTTCCTGGCCCAGGCGGCCTCTCCCGAGCCGCTCACCTGCGGGTTCTCCTCGCCGTAGCTGAGGGTGTCGAGGCGGGAGGCGTCGACTCCCAGATCCTGCAGGTAGCGCATGGCCGCCTCGGCGCGGCGCATCCCCAGGGCCAGGTTGTACTCGTCCGAGCCGCGCTCGTCGCAGTTGCCTTCGATCTGGACGCTCAGATCCGGATTCGCCAGCAGCACGTCCGCGTTGTGGCGCAGAACCTGCCTGGCCTCGGGCTTGAGGCTCGAATCGTCGAAGTCGAAGTAGATGCTGCGCAGGTCGATGTCCGCCCAGCGATTCGCGGTGGTGTCGCGGTCGCCCAGGCCGCCGTCTTCCGGGCCGAACTCGCCGCTGGAGGAAGGTTCTTCGACAGCAGCGGGCGGCTCGGTCGTTCGACAGCCGAGAGCGCCCACCAGAACCACCAAGGCCAGAATTCTGATCACCACAGCGTCTGCCTCCTATGACTCGCTGGGATACGCCTGAGTCGGTCGGTTCTTCCGGCCGCATGGTAATCCATTCCTCTCGGCCGTGCCGCCTGAACTTTCTATTCCAGAAAGCCCGACCAGGCCGGGTGGCTGGAGTTGCCGAAGCGCGCCGTCATGCGGACCAGGTTTCGGCCGTCCACGTCGATCCGATAGATCTCCTGCCGTCCCCTGCGGGTGGAGCTGAAGGCGATCTTGCGGCCGTCCGGCGACCAGCTCGGCGCCTCGTCGCTGCGCGGGTGGACCACCAGCGGAGTGGTGAAGCCGGTGTCGGGGTCGATCAGGTACAGATCGAAGCCGCCGCTGGTCCTGGCGGTGTAGGCGATCCACTCGCCGGTGGGAGACCAGGCCGGACTGGAGTTGTACCCGCCCCGGAACGTCAGTCGCCGCTCCTCGCCCGTGCCCAGGTCTTTCAGATAGACCTGCGGCGCGCCCCCCCGATCCGATACGAAAGCCATGCGCCGGCCGTCGGGGGAGAAACTGGGCGAGGTCTCGATCGAGCGGCTGCCGGTCAGCCGCTCGAGTCCGGCCCCCGAGGCGTCGACGCTGTACAGGTCGGTGTTGCCGCCCCGGCTCATCACCAGCCCCAGGCGGCCGCTCCGGGCGTCGAAGACGGCGCGGAACTTTTCCGCCCGCTCGGCCAGCAGCGGATGGCCGGGGATCGATCCGCGGTAGATCTTCCAGATGTCCGAGCGGCCGCTCTTGAACGAGGTGTAGACCAGCGAGCGGCCGTCGGGGGCCCAGCTCGGAAACAGGTTGATGGAACCGTTGCCGGTCACGGCGCGCTTGTTGCCGCCGTCGGCCTCCATCAGATAGATCTCCTTGTTGCCCTGGCCGTCACCGTCGGACACGAAGGCGATCTGCGTAGAGGACACCCCGCGCTTGCCCGTGAAGCGCCGGACGATCTCGTCGGCGATCGAGCGGGCCAGAAGCTCGCGTTCGCGCAGCGCGCGCCGCGACTCGGTCACGCTGCCCTGCAACCTGCAGCGCACCGTGTCCCAGACGCGGTAGGTCGCGACCAGCTCTCGGCCGCGGACCTCCAGCATCCCCTGAACCAGGCCGTCGGCGCCGATCCCCCGCCAGTTCGCGCAGTCGATGCGGCCCCGCAGGCTGGCGGTCTGCCGCGGCTCCAGAAACGCGGCCTCGTCCACCACTTCCAGCGCCCCGGAAAAGTTCAGGCCCTCGACCAGCGCGGAGTGGAAGGGCTCGGAGTGCGTGAAGCCGCCCCGGCGGGGAAGGAAGCTCTGGACGGCGACCTGGTAGCCCCGCCCCGAGCCGGACTCGACCTCGATCTGGATGCGCTCCTGCGCGCCCGCCGCCGGCGCTCCCCCCAGCAGACCCGCCAGCAACAACCGAACGAACGCCCCGCGCATCATCCCCGGTCTCCGAAGTTCACGTCGAGCACGCGCACCTTTCCGGGAGGGGGAGGCAGAGGCTGTGCCTTCATGATCGCGCGCTCGGCCGAGTCGTCGCAGTAGCGGTCTCCGGAGGCCCGCGCCAGCCTCACGCCGGTGACGCGGCCCGAGGCCGCCAGGCGAACCTCCCAGACGGGGAACTTCGACCTCGCCATGCAGGCGCTCGTATCGTCCCAGTTGCGGGCGACGATCGACTCGACGCGCTTGCGGTACGCGGCGAGTTGCCGGTTGAAGACCCCGCGGCGGCCGTCGCGGTCCGCGCCGGGCTTAACCCCGCTCGGGCGCTCGGAAGTCGTCTTCTGGAGCCGGGCCATCAGATCGTCGAGGGCGGGCCGGGACTGGGTCTTCGGCTTGGGTTCGGGCCTGGAGGCGGGCTCGGCCCGCGGCTTGGGCTTGGGTTCGGGCCTGGGGGCGAGTTCGGCCCGCGGCCTGGGCTTGGGCCTGGGCTTCGCCTGCGACGCCGGCTTGGGCCTGGGACGCCGGGGAATGACGATTTCGTCGACTTCCTGGCGCGGCGGCGGCGCGGCGGGAGCCGCCGCCTCGGGGCGGGGCTCGGCCGCGACCACGCTGACGTAGACCGGGTCCGGCAGCGAGGAGCGGAAACGGAACTGGTCCGAGAAGACCAGGGCGACGCCCCCCGCCAGGTGCGCGGCACAACTCCAGGCCAGCAGCCGCCGGTAGGCGACGCTGGCCAGCAGAGAGTCGCCGGCTCCCGGAGAGATCACGGCGCCACTCGCGCCTCGGGCTCGGTGACCATGCCGATCTCGCGCGCGCCTGCCTGCCTCAGAATCGCCAGCGCCCGGGCCACGGTTCCGTAGTCCACCCGGGCGTCCGCGCGCAGGAAAACTTCGCGATCGCCCCGCGACACGAAGATCGCCTCGAGCCGGGTCCGCAGCTCGCCCAGTTCGACCTCCGCGTTCTGCACGAAAACCTCTCCGCCGCGCTTCACCGTAACCACCAGCGGCTGGTCGTCGGACTGCAGGCCCTCGCTCTGGGTCTTGGGCAGCTCGATCTGGATTCCCTGCTGCATCAGGGGGGCGGTCACCATGAAGATGACCAGCAGGACCAGCATCACGTCGACGAACGGCGTCACGTTGATTTCCGCCATCGCCCGGCGGCGGCGGTGGCTGGCTCCGTGAACGTTCACGCGCTCGGATCGTCCACGCCGCGGCGCAGCAGGTCGTAGTACTCGTCGCAGAAGGTCGCGAGCTGCTCGACCAGCCGGGCGAGACGGGCGTTGGTGTAGTTGTACGCGATGACCGCCGGAATGGCCGCGAACAGGCCGACGGCGGTCGCGAAGAGCGCCTCGGCGATTCCGGGCGCCACGATCGCGAAACTCGCGCTGCCCGTGGCGCCGATGTCGCGGAACGAGTTCATGATGCCGACGACGGTGCCGAACAAGCCGACGAAGGGCGCCGAGCTGCCGACCGTGGCCAGGAACGACAGGCCGCTCTCCAGGGCCTGCGACTGATCGGTCTGCACCCAGGCCAGGCGCTTGATGGCGCTCTCGACCTGTTCGCCGCGGATGCGCCCCGCGCCTCCCTGGAGCCGTTCGAGCCGGGCGAACTCCAGAAAGCCCGCCCGGAAGACCTCCGCCAGGGGGCTGGCCGAATAACGCCGGACGTCGGCGTACACGTTCTCGACCGGCGACTCCTGATAGGACTTCAGGAACGCGCGGGTGTGCCGCTCCGCGGCGCGCAGTTCGCGCAGCTTGAACGCGATCACCGCCCAGGAGGCGACCGAGGCGAAGACCAGCACGACCAGAACCATCGAGACGACGGGACTGGCGCTGAAAATGATTTCGAGCATCGCGGACTACCGCGGAGGGGAGAGGCGAAGTGAGTGGGAACTGCGGGGGAGAGCCGCGACCAAGCTAATGTATGCTTCGAGCGGTCCGCAAGAACGGGGAGCCAATGCAGATCCAGGTCAGCCGGGCGAATCCGCTCCGCTTGGAAGTCGACGCGCTGGTGGTGCCCGCGACCGAGACCGAGCGGCTCCCCCGCGCCCTGCGCCCGCTCGACCAGGCCCTCGACGGACAGATCGACGCCTATTGGCAGTCCGGCCAGTTCGGAGGCAAGGCCGCCGAGCTGGTGCGCTTCCCCTCCCGCGGCCGCATTCCCGCCGCGAGCGTGATCCTGCTCGGGCTGGGCAAGGCGCGAGAAATCGACGCCGAAACGCTCTGCGCCGCGGCCGGCCGCGGCGTCAAGGCATTGCGCAAGGCCAGGCTCGCCAGCGCCGCCGTGCTGGTGCCCGGCCTGCGCCGGGTGGCGCCGGACGCTGCGGGACAGGCCTGGAGCGAGGGCGCGGTGCTGGGTCACTACCGCTTCGACCGCTACAAGACGCTCGACGAGGCCCCTCCCGCGCTCGAGCGCATGGATCTGGTCGTCGACCCGCGCCACGCCGGCGCGTACCGCCGAGGCGTGCGGGCGGGGGCGGCGATCGCCGAGTCGACCTGCCTGGCGCGCGATCTGTCCAACGAGCCCGGCGGCGTGGCGACGCCGGAGTACCTCGCCGGCGAGGCGCGTCGCATCGCGCGCGAGACGGGCCTGAACGCCACCATCTTCGCCGAGCGCGAGCTGCGCCGCGCCAAGATGGGCGGGATCCTGGCGGTGGGGCGAGGCAGCGCCAACCCGCCGCGCCTGATCGTGCTGGAGCACGGCCGGCCGGCGGCCCCGCGGCGGCGAAGACCCACGATCGCTCTGGTCGGCAAGGGCATCACCTTCGACAGCGGCGGGATCTCGATCAAGCCGGCGGCCTCGATGGACGAGATGAAGCACGACATGAGCGGCGCGGCCGCGGTGCTGGGCGCCATGCGGGCCATCGCGCTGCTCAAGCTGCCGCTCCACGTGGTGGGGCTGGTGCCCGCCGCCCAGAACATGCCGGACGGCAACGCCTACCTGCCGGGCGACGTGGTCACCGCGTCCAACGGCAAGACCATCGAGGTGCTCAACACGGACGCGGAGGGCCGCGTGGTCCTGGCCGACGCCCTGCACCACGCCAACAGCTTCGAACCGGACGCGATCATCGACCTCGCCACGCTGACCGGCGCCTGCATCGTCGCGCTGGGCCACGAGTGCGCGGCGGTGATTGGCAACGACGACGCGCTGATTCGCAAGCTGCAGACGGCCGGCGAGCGCGTGCACGAGCGCCTCTGGCAGCTCCCTCTCTGGGAGGAGCACCGCAAGCAGATCCGCGGAACCGTCGGAGACATCAAGAACGCCAGCGGCCGGCCGGCGGGGACCATCACCGCGGCCGCCTTCCTGTCGCACTTCGTGGACGACACCCCCTGGGCCCACCTCGACATCGCGGGCGTCGCCTGGCGCGGCAAGCCGGGGAAATACGGCGTCGAGGGGGCGACCGGATTCGGGGTCCGGCTGCTTCTGGAGCTGCTGCGCAACTGGAAGTGATCGGGCGCCCGCCGCAAGCGCGCGGCAGACCATTGGCCCGGGGAATCGCTACTCTCCCGAGCGTGTCCGAATCTCCTGACGAGCCGGTCGAGTACGAGCCGATCGAGCCCGAACTACTCGACGCCGAGCCCGAGCCGCCTCCGGACGAGCCGGAGACCGGAGGGGCGAACTCCGCGCTACCCGAGGCGGGCCGCCCGCTCGGCGGCGACACCGACCTGGTCGCCCGCGATCCGCTGGATCGCTACTTCTACGAGATCTCGCGCTACCCCCTACTGACCCGCGAGCAGGAGCACGAGCTGGCGCTGCGCGTCCACGAGCGGGAGGACGCCGACGCCGCCCAGCAGTTGGTGCTGTCCAATCTTCGCCTGGTGGTCAAGATCGCGATGGAGTACCGGCGCGTCTGGACCAACGTCCTGGACCTGATCCAGGAGGGCAACATCGGCCTGCTGCAGGCGGTCAAGCGCTTCGACCCGCACCGCGGCGTCAAGCTGTCGTCGTACGCCGCGTACTGGATCCGCGCCTACCTGCTCAAGTACCTGATCGACAACATCCGCCTGGTGCGGGTCGGGTCGAGCCGGGCCGAGCGCAAGCTGTTCTTCCAGCTCAACCGGGTCAAGCGCGAACTGGAGCGCGAGGGCTTCGAGCCCGAGCCCAAGCTGATCGCCGACCGCATCGGGGTCGAGGAGCCCGAGGTCATCGACATGGAGCGGCGCCTGGCGCAGGGCGATCTGTCCATCGACGCTCCGGTGCGCAGCGACGAGCCCGAGGCGGTCCGCTTCGGCGACCGCCTGCCGGCCCCGGAGCGCGCGGTCGACGACGTGGTGGCCGAGAAGTCCATGGCCGACACCTTCCATCGGCAGATCGATCTGCTGCGGCCCGAGCTGGACGAACGCGAGCGGATGATCCTGGACCGCCGCATCCTGGCGACCGATCCGCTGACGCTGCAGGAGGTCGGCGACAAGTTCGATCTGACCCGCGAGCGGGTGCGCCAGATCGAAAAGCGCCTGGTGGGGCGCCTGCGCGACCACCTGCGGGAGAACTTGGTCGACTTCGAGTGGTGGGCGCCCGACGCCTGAGCCGGCGCCCGCGCGAAGCTCTTTCGGGGCACGGGCGCGGCGGCCGCCGAGGGCTCAGCCGGAGCGCCGGAGCTGACCCACCAGGTGAGTCAGCTCCGGCAGGATCAGGCGTTCCACGCCCAGCTTCGCCGCCGCCGAAGAGCCCGGCATGACGTACACCGCGGTGCGGCCCGCGACCCCGGCCAGCGCTCGGGAGAGCATGGCCGCCGTTCCGATCTCTGCGAAACTGAGCGCGCGGAAAAGTTCCCCGAAGCCGTCCAGGCGCTTCTCGAGCAGCGGCCCGACCGCCTCGGGCGTGACGTCGCGCGGCGCCACTCCGGTCCCCCCGCAGACGATCACGGCGTCGACTTCGGGGCTCTCGATCCCCTCCCGCACGGCCGCCCGGATCCCCTCGGCCTCGTCGCGCACAATGGCCCGGCGCTCGATCCGGTGTCCCGCCCCGGCCAGAGCGGCCTCGATCAGGCTGCCGGCGCTGTCGTTCTCGAGTGTCCGGCTATCGCTGACCGTGAGCAGGCTGCAGCCGACGCTCTCGGGAGCGTAGGAGCGGTGCTGTTCGGGAGCGCCGCCGTGGCGATGGCTCACGGGTTCTCCTCGACCCAGTAGGCGCCGTCGGTCGCGAATTCCTTTTTCCAGATCGGAACGGTCCGCTTGAGCGTGTCGATGATGAAGCGGCAGGCTTCGAACGCCTCGGCCCGGTGGGCCGCGGCCGCTGCGACCATCACCGCCGGATCCCCGATGGCGAGCCGGCCGATGCGGTGCGCCACGGCGTAGCGCACTTCCGGCCAGCGGGCCTCGACCTGCCGGCCGATCTCGCGCAGTTCCTTTTCCGCCATCTCGCCGTACGCCTCGTATTCGAGATGGTCGATCTGACGGCCGCGGGCGTGGTTGCGGACGATCCCGGTGAACGTCACCACGCCGCCCATCTCGGGGCCGGTCACCTCGGACAGCAGCGCATCCATCGACAGCGGCTGCGAAGTCACCCGGGGCCGGCCGGAACCGCCGCTGACGGGCGGCAGCAGCGCGACCTCGTCCCCGTCGTCCAAGAGCGCCTCCGGGGCCGCGCGCACGGCGTTGACCGACACCACCAGCCGGTCCCGGTAGCCGGCCAGCGCGGGATGCCGGGCCTCCAGCCGGGCCAGCAGCTCGCCCACGCTCGCGTCCGGCGGCAGATCCACGAAAAGCTCCTTTTGTCCGATGGCTTCCCGTAGACCCGCGAACAGGAGGATGCGTACCGACATGCGCGCCAACTTACCCGCGGCCCCGTCGCAGATCAACGCGCGGCCGCCGACGCTGCCGCGCCGGCGGCTCTGATATGCTGGGCGGCCATGCCCGACGAGCGCGCCATCCGCGCCGAGCTCGAGGCGGCCGCCGCGCGCGACTCGGTCCGGGGCGCCTACCTCTTCGAGGGTCCGCCCGGCACCGGCAAGCGGGCCACGGCGATCTGGTTCGCCGGCCTGCTGCTCCGCCGGACTTTCGCCGAGGACGACCCGGCGCCGCCGGCGCATCCCGACCTGAAATGGCTCGAGCCGGAGGCGGGCCTGATCCGGATCGCCGCCGTGCGCCAGCTGCAGACCGAGCTGGCGCTGGTCTCGCACCAGGGCGGGCGTCGGGTGGCCCTGATCCACCAGGCCGAGCGCCTGCGCGTCGAGGCGGCCAACGCCCTGCTCAAGCTGCTGGAAGAGCCGCCGCCCGCCGCCGTCGTGGTTCTGGTCAGCGCGTCGCCGGAGGCGTTGCCGGCCACGCTGCGCTCGCGCACCACCCGCTACCGCTTCTCCCCCTGGCCGGAGGGCCGCATCCGCGAGCGGCTGGAGGCCGATGGTTTCGCCGAGCGCGACGCCAAGCTGGCCAGCGGCCTGGCGGGAGGCAGCCCGGATCACGCCCGCGCCTGGGCGGAAGGCGAACTGGAAGAGGCGCGCGAGATGCTGGAGTGGCTGGAGGAGGCCCCGCGGCGCAGCCCGGACGAGATCCTGGACTACGCGGAGGGCTTCCGGGGCGGGGAGCCCGCCCGCCGGCGCGCCCAGCTCCTGCTCGCGGTGCTGGG
>JAGWBS010000043.1 GCA_021295775.1 Pseudomonadota bacterium
CGAAGGACCGGAGGGCGTATCGAACCGGGTGGAGGCGTACAGACCGCCCACGGTCGCGAGGATGCCCGCCGCGGCCGCGCCGATGGCCATTCGCTCCGGACTGGAGGCGAAGCGCCGGACCGTCGCCGCCGGGATCACCAGCAGGGCCACGATCAGCAGGATGCCGACGATCTTGATGGCGACCGCGATGATCGCCGCCACCAGGAATCCGAAGAGCAGCCGCGCGCGCTCGGGCCGCAATCCGGCGACGGCGGCCAGATCGGGATTGACGGTGGCCGCCAGCAGCGGGCGCCAGATCCAGGCCAGCACTCCCAGCGCCACCGCACCCCCCAACCAGACCATCGCCAGGTCCAGGCGGGAGACCGCGAGAATGTCCCCGAAGAGCAGCGCGTGCAGGTCGACCCGCATATTCGGAAAGAAGGCCAGCGCGACCAGGCCGAGGGCCAGACCGCCGTGGGCGAGCATGCCCAGCAGGGTGTCGGTGGGCAGGGTGTCGCGCCGTTCCAGGTAGAACATCAGCAGCACGACCACCGATGCCGAAGCCAGGATGCCGATCACGATGTTCAGGTCGAGCAGGACCGCCAGCGCGACGCCGAGCAGCGCCGAGTGCGCGATCGTCTCGCCGAAGTAGGCCAGCCGCCGCCAGACCATGAAACAGCCGGTCGGTCCGGTGACCAGGGCGAGACCGACCCCGGCGAGCAGAGCGCGCGTGACGAAGTCGTCCAGCATCGCTCAGCCCGGCGGCACCCCGCCGCGGACTCCCGCGGCAGGCGTTGGATGGTCGTGCTCGTGCGGGACCAGGACGACGACGTCGTCGCCGATCTCCATCGCCTTTTCCAGGTCGTGCGAGACCATCAGCACGCCGCAGCCGAGATCGCGCCGGATGCCTTCGATCAGCTCGTGGAGCATGTCCGATCCGGCGGCGTCGACTCCCTGGGCCGGTTCGTCCAGGACCAGAAGATCCGGCGGCTGGATCAGGACCCGGGCGAGCAGGAGACGTTGGAACTCGCCGCCCGAAAGCGTCGTGACCGGTGGATCCCCGAGCCTTTCCAGGCCGACGGCGGCCAGCGCGGCATCGACTTCGTCGGAGGGAAAACGGCCGGTCAGCGTCATCAGGCGGCGTACGGACAGGGGCAGCGTGGGACTGAGCAGAAGTCGTTGAGGGACGTAGCCCACCGCCAGCGAGGGGGCCCGCTCGATGGTTCCCTCGTCGATCTCGATCAGGCCGAGCACGGACTTGGCGCAGGTCGATTTGCCGGCGCCGTTGGCGCCGATCAGGAAGACCCACTCTCCGCGGGCGACTTCGAGGTCCACCTGTCGGATGATCCAGCGCCCGCCGCGGCGAACTCCCATGTTGCGGGCGGCGATGAGCGGGCCGGGGCTCTCCGGCGGCGAGGCGGTCACGTCTGGTGAATCCGCGGGGACCCCGGGGGGCGGGGCTCCACGCCGAAGCCGCGGGTGCCGAGGCCGCGTGCTGGCTTCAGCGGCATGCGCTCGACTGCGGCTGGGAACGAATCGGCCATGCACCCGTCCGTTGGAGGCGACGCGGCGGCACGATATCAATTCCCGGTGCTTTATGCTGCGACGAAACGGCGTCCCCGACTCGTCGCTGCGAATGCCTGCGTACGGTAGTATCCGAGCGGCGAATCCGGGACTTGGGATTTCCATGACGTTTCGCCGCCCGCCCGAAGCTGCGCCCGTGCACGGCTCGCCGCCGATCCCGCGGCGCCTCCGCCTCGCGCTCGCCACGGCGCTGCTCGCCGCCGGAGCGTTCTCCGCTCCGGCGATGGCCGAGTCCTCCGCCCGTGTGGTGGCCTCGATCAAGCCGGTGCACTCGCTGGTGAGCGCCGTGATGGCTGGAACGGGCGCGCCCTATCTGGTCATGCAGGGCGCCGGGTCCCCCCACTCCTTCAACATCCGTCCCTCCGACGCCGCCGTGCTGCAGGAAGCGGAGGTCATCTTCCTGATCGGAGAGGGCATGGAGACCTCTCTCGCCGGCGCGGTCGACTCGATCTCCGGCCAGGCCCGCGTGGTCGAGCTGTCCGAGGTTCCCGGCCTGATCCGCCGACCCTTCCGCGAGGGAGGCGCCTTCGAGGGCCACGACCATGGACACGGTCACGGCCACGAACAGGAAGAGCACGAGGAAGAAGAGCACGGAGACGGGGAACACGGGGAAGAAGAGCACGAGGAAGAGGAACACGGACACCAAGGGCACGAAGGCGACGATCACGGAGACGAGAAAGACGATTCGTTCGACATGCATCTGTGGCTGGACCCTCGGAACGCGGGCGCGATGGCGCGCGCGATCGCCGTCGCGCTCTCGGCAGCCGACCCCGGCCGGGCGGAGGTCTACTCGGCCAACGCCGAGGCCCTCCAGGGCAGGCTGGACGATCTGAGCGCGAGAATCTCCATGGATCTGGCCCCGGTCCGCGACCGGCCGTTCATCGTCTTCCACGATGCCTACCAGCACTTCGAGGAGCGTTTCGGCCTGGCCGCCGTCGGCTCGGCCGTGGTCAGCGCGGAGCGGTCGCCCGGCATTCGCCGCATCCGGGATCTGCGCGAGAAGCTGCGCGAACTGAGCGTGACCTGCGTGGTCTCCGAGCCCGGCGCGGAACTGCGCGTCGTCAATGTCATCGTCGAGGGCACCGCGGCCCGGATCGGAATCGTCGACCCTTTGGGGGCGACCATCGACAGCGGCCCCGAGTTGTACTTCAGGCTGCTGAGCGACATGGCCGCGGCGTTCGGCGACTGTCTGGCGCCGGAAGTCACCGCCGGGGGCGAGTGAATCCCGGCCGCGGCCGGCCCCGCATTCGGTCTTCGGACGGCGGAGATCCCGCGGCTACGGCTGCGACCAGGCGTCGAGCCGCTCGATGGTGTCGAAGTACTCCTGGACCATCTCTTCGATCACGCTGCGGGTCGAGCGCACGTCGTTCATCGAGCCCACGATCTGGCCCACGAAGTAGTTGATCAGCTTCTCCGCGCCCGGCGACTTGTGCGCCATGTGCTCGATGCGCTGCCAGGCCTCGCGGATCAGGACCGTCTGCACGGGCAGGCCCAGAGGGTCGGGGTTGGCGGGATCCTCCCAGGCGTCCGTCCAGGCGCTGCGGAGCTGGCGCGCCGGCTTGCCGGTCCGGGAGCGCGACCGCACGGTGTCGCTCGAGGTCGCCTCGAGGAACTTCCGCTTGACGACGGGATGAGTCTCCGCCTCCTCCGTGGTCAGCCAGACCGAACCGGTCCAGACGCCCTGGGCCCCGAGCGCGAGCGAGGCGGCGATCTGCCGGCCGGTGCCGATCCCGCCCGCGGCCAGGACCGGTACGGGGGTGACCGCGTCGACCACCTCGGGCACCAGCACCATGGTCGCCAGTTCGCCGGTGTGACCGCCGGCCTCGTAGCCCTGGGCGACCACCAGATCGGCCCCGGCTTCGACGTGGCGCCGCGCGTGCTCGGCCGTGCCCGCCAGCGCGGCGACCACGACCCCCTGCTCGTGACCGCGCTCGATCATCCAGTCGGGCGGGGGACCGAGCGCGTTCGCCACCAGCCGGATGCGGTGGGAGAACGCCACCTCGACCAGCTCTCGCTGGTGCTGATTTTCGAAGGAGAGATCCCGTCTGGGGCGGGTGTCGGGCGGCAGCGGCGGCACGCCGTGCTCCTGCAGCAGGGCCTCGACGAAGCCGCGGTGCTCGCGGGGGATCAGGGCGTCCATGCGTTCGGAATCGAGCCCGCCCTCCTCCTTTCCCACGAAGCGGGCCGGCACCAGGATGTCGACGCCGTAGGGACGGTCGCCGATCTCGCGCTCGATCCAGTTCAATTCGGTCTCGAGAAGCTCGGGCGTGTGTCCGGTGACGCCCAGCACGCCCAGGCCGCCGGCCTTGGAGACGGCCGCCGCTACGTCGCGGCAGTGGGTGAAGGCGACGATCGGGAAATCGACTCCCAGAAGCTCTCGGACCGGGGTCTGCACCCGCCGCCCTCTCAGCGCTGCCGCAGGCGGTGGCCCGCGGTGTAGCCGCCGTCGGCCACGAACTCGGAGCCGGTCGAAAACGAACTCTCGTCCGAGGCCAGGAAGAGCACCAGCCGCGCCAGTTCCTCCGGCTGGCCGATGCGCGGGATCGGGGTGCTCTGGTAGGCGTCGTCCTGGTCGATCCCGTCGAAGTCGCCCGACTGGACCATCGGCGTGGCCACTCCGCCCGGGTGGACCGAGTTGACCCGGATGCCGTACCGGCCCAGCTCGAGCGCCGCCGTCTTGGTCATGCCGCGGACGGCGAACTTGGTGGAGACGTAGGCGATGCTGCCCTCGACTCCCTCGAGGCCGGCGATCGAGGAGATGTTGACGATCGACCCGCCGCCCGATTCGCGCAGAGCCGGGACGCAGGTCTTCATGCCCAGGAACACGCCGATCTGGTTGACCCGCAGCACGCGCTCGAAGGCTTCGAGCGGAGTCTCTTCCAGGGGGGCGGGGGGCGTGACGATGCCGGCGTTGTTGACCAGCACGTCCAGCCGGCCGAACGCCGACTGCGCCCGCTCGACGGCCGTTTGCCAGTCCGCCTCGCGGGTCACGTCCAGTGACTGGTAGAGCGCCGCGTCGCCGAGGCTCGCCGCCACCTTTTCGCCGGCCTCGTCGAGCACGTCGCCCAGTACGACTCGCGCACCTTTGGCAACGAACAGGCGCGCTTCCGCCTCGCCCTGTCCGCGCGCCGCCCCGCTGATCAGCGCCACCTTGCCGTCCAGCCGTGCCATCCGCCCTCCTCGCCGTGCCGCCGGCAAGCATAGTGGATTGCCCCGACGGAAACCTCGCCCGTCGTCCGCTGGACGCCGCGGACGTGCAGGCCGGTCTAAGGCTTTCCCAGAATCAGCCCGCTGCGCCCGCCCGCGCACATCACGTGCTCGGCGCCGTCCACCTGGTTGGCCGCCGTGCCGCGGATCTGCCGCACCGCCTCGGTGATGTTGTTCATGCCGTGGATGTAGGCTTCGCCGAGCAGTCCGCCGTTGGTGTTGACCGGCAGCCTGCCGCCCAGGTCGATGTTGCCGTCGGCGATGAAGTCGCGCGCCTCTCCCGGGCCGCAGAAGCCCAGCGCTTCGAGCTGCAGAAAGACCACGGGGCTGAAGTTCTCGTAGATCATCGCCACGTCGATGTCGTCGGGGCCCAGGCCCGACATCTCGTACATCTGCCGGGCGAGGAAGCGGGTCTCGTGAAACTCGGCCAGATCGCCGTGGTAGTAGTTGAACAGCACGCTGCCGTTCACCAGTTGGGCGTCGGCGACGGCCGCGATGCGGGCCGCAGGGTGGGGCAGGTCGGGAGCGCGTTCCGCCGGGGTGACGACCAGCGCGACGCCGCCGTCGCTCTCCTGACAGCAGTCGAGCAGCCGCAAAATCGGCTCCACGATCCAGCGCGACGCCTGGTGGTCTTCCAGCGTGATCGGCCGCTGGTAGAACCAGGCGCCGGGGTTGGTGGCAGCGTGGCGGCGGGCGACCACGGAGTAGCGTCCGAAGTCCTCGTTGCTCAGCCCGTAGACGTGCATGTAGCGCTGGAAAGCCAGCGCGTAGATCTTGGCGGGCGTGTCCAACCCGAACGGCATGTACCAGTTCCAGCCCAGCGGAGGGGCCTGGGCGTTGGGCTGCCCGAAGCGCCGCCCGCTGCGCTCGTTGAAGGCCCGGTAGATCAGCACCGCCTTGGCGCAGCCGCTGTTCACCGCCATGGCCGCGTGCTGGACGGTGGTGTGGGCGCCGTTGCCTCCGTGCGGGGTCCGCGACCAGTAACGCAGCTCGGGAATCCCCAGGCAGGTCATCAGCAGCAACTCGTCCGTGCTGTCGAGCGTGAAGGTGACCATGCCGTCGATGTCCGCCGGGGTCAGTCCGGCGTCCCGGATCGCGGCCAGCGAGGCCTCGGCCGCGAGCTGGAGCTCGGAGCGTCCCGATTCCTTGGAGAACTCTGTCTGTCCGATGCCGGCGATGACCGCCTGGTCCTTGAGGCTGGACGCGCTCATGAGCTTTCCTCCCGCGCCGGCGCGAACTGCGGCAGCGTCACGCCGTCGATCTCCGCGAAGCACAGCTCGACGGACATTTCGTTGCGTACCCGCTCGGCCTCGATCCCGCTCAGGTTCGCGACGAAGCGCACGCCTTCCTCGAGATCGATCAATGCCACGATCCGCGGGACCGCGTCGGGCTCGGTGGGGTGGTGCGAAACGATCCAGCAGTGAACCGTTCCGCGGCCGCTGGCGGGCTGGGTGTCCCAGCTCAGGGAATGGCAGCCCTGGCACATCGGGGACGGGGGCTGGCGCAGCAGGCCGCAGTCGGAGCAGCGCTGCAGCAGCAGCTTGTGCTCGCGCACCCCGTCCCAGAAATACTGGTCGTCAGGGCCGGGTGCGGGAGGAATCAATCGCGGCATGGACCTTCCTTTCTCTTCCGCTCTGCGGATTTCCCGGCGGCCTCCGGTGCACGCCGACGCCGCGGCTGCCGGCATTCTCCGACTTTCGGCGGCGGCTTGTCCCGGCGGCGGCCGCGCCGGCGCTCACGAAATCGCGCCGGACGCCTTCAGCTCCGCGATCCGCGACCAGTCCAGGCCGAGTTCCAGCAGCACCTGTTCGGTGTGCTCGCCGGCCTCGGGCGCGCGCCGCGGCCGGCTTGGCCGCTCGTCGAACTGCAACGGGCTGCCGACGAGCTGAAAGACGGAGCCGTCGCCGGCTTCCACGTCGGCGACGTAGCCGTTGGCCCGCGCCTGCGGGTCGCCCGCCACTTCGAGCGGATCCTGCTCCGCTTCCCAGACCCCGTCGAAATCGGCCAGGGTTTCACGCCACTGCTCCAGGGTCGCGCCGGCGAAGAGTTCGTCGAGCAGCGCGGCGCACTCGGGGGCGTTGCGGGTGAAGTTCTCGAGCGTGTCGAAGCGCGGATCGTCGATCCACTCCGGGCGCCCCACGCAGCGGCAGAAGCTCGGCCAGAAGTGGAAGCCCTGCAGACAGGTGACCACGATCCAGCGTCCGTCCCGGGTGCGGTAGGTGCCCGCCAGCGCGTTGGTCGACGGGTAGCGGCCCATCGGCGGCTGTGCCGCGCCCTCCATCAGCGAGGCCTGGATCACCATGGCCATCGACCACATGCCCAGGCCGAGCAGCGAGAGATCGACCACGGGCACCTCGCCGCCGCGTTCCCGCGCCAGCAGTGCGGCGGCGATCCCGCCGGCCAGAACCAGCCCGCCGGTGCTGTCCCCGTAGGCTCCGCTGGGCATGGGAGCCGGCACCTCCGCGCCGGAGGGGGTCGCGCCGTACGCGCTGCCGGCGCGGGCCCAGAAGGTGGCGTAGTCGAAGCCCCCGCGGTTGCGCTCCGGGCCGCGCTCGCCCAGGCCCGTTCCCCGCGCGTACACGATCCGCGGATTGAACGCGCGGATGTCGTCGACCTCGACCCGCAGGCGCTCGCGCGAAGCGGGCAGGAGGTTGGTGACGAACACGTCCGCGCCACGCACCAGCTCTCCCAGCAGTTCGTGGCCCTCGGGCGTGGCCACGTCGATGCCGACGCTGCGCTTGCCCCGGTTGGCGTGCTGGATGGCGTAGTTGACCGGCCCGGACAGGGCCATGTGGCCCGAGCTGCGCAGACCGCGATAGGCGTCGCCCGTGCGGGCGGGTTCCACCTTGACGACGTCCGCTCCCCACTCGGCCAGCACGCTGGTTCCGACCGGCACGAACACGTACTGCGCCAGCTCGATCACCCGGATCCCCTGCAGCACTTGTTGCACGGATTCCTCCTTGAGCGGGGCGGCGCTCGGCCGCCCCCATCCGAGGGGAGAGAGGGGACCACGAATTCCCCGCTCGCCGCCACTCCCGCGCCGAGGCCGAGAGTCGTTTGACAGCCCGAAATCGCCGGCCTTAGCCTGCCCGAGTGGTCAACTTGGCGCGCTTCTCGGACGAGCCCTTCAACGACGAGATGTACGACGTCGCCGCCGTCGAGAAGGGAGCCTGGGTCCCGTCCCCCTACGGCCCCGGCGACGAGTTGGGCACCTACAACGAGGTGACTCCGGAAAAGACGGCCGCCGCGCTGGCGCTGCTGGACCCGACCCGGCCCGTCCGCACGTTCAGCCTGAGCGAGACGCTCTTCGACGGCTTCCCGGCCTGGGGCAGCCGTGAATACCGGCAGCGGCTGGTGGTGATGGGCTACCGGCCTCCCGAGGACTTCGAGGGCATCCTGCTCGACCCCGAGCCGCTGGGACCGACCCGCCAGAGCGTTCACGAGGAGCGCGTCACCACCAGCTACAACCTGGGCTCCAAGATCAACGGACTGCACCACACGGGCGTGGGCGAGATGTTCTACAACGGCTTCCGCGGGCCGGAGATCGCGCGCACCTGGGGCACGACCCGGCTGGGCAACGAGAAGACCCGGCCGATCGTGACGCGCGGCGTGCTGATCGACGTGCTGCGCCTGGTCATGGAGCGGGGCAGGGCGGACGACTGGTTCGAGACGCCCAACGGCGGTCCGTCGCTGCGCCCGAACTACCGCATCAGCGTGGAGGACATCGAGGCGGCGCTCGAACTCGAGGGCGTGCGCGACCCGATCGGTCCGGGAGACGTGGTGCTCTTCCACACCGGCTGGTCGAACCTGATCCGGACCGACCCGCAGATGTATCTCGAGGGCGGGCCGCCGGGCCCGTATCTGCGGGAGCTGCGCTATCTGGCGGCGCGCCGACCGGCGATCCTGTGCAACGACACCTGGTGCTTCGAGTGCATGGACCCGGAGCTGACCGGCGGGCTGGCCGTGCCCGGCCACTCGCTGCTTTTCATGAAGTACGGCATCCGCATCGGCGAGGCGATCAAGAGCCAGGAAGTCTCCGACGCGCGCCTCTACGAGTTCGTCTTCGTGCACACCCCACAGCCCGCGGAGGGCGCCACCGCGGGCGCCGGTCCGTGCATGGCGCTCGGACAGCCGGAATGAGCCGGAACAGCGACGCGCTTCGCGCCTACAACGACCGGCTGGCCCACGATCTGCTCGACGCCACCCAGATCTCGCTCTGGGAAGCGCTGCGGCGCACGGTCGAGCGCCACCCGGAGCGGCCCGCGCTGGTGACCCCGGAGCTCAGCCTGAGCTACGCGGAGCTTGCGGCGCGCACGCTGCGCTGCGCCGCGCGCCTGCGGGAGCTGGGCGTGGAGCGCGGCACGCGCGTCTCGCTGATCTTCCACAACAGCGTCGAGTGGGCGATTCTGCACTACGCGCTGATGCGCCTCGGGGCGCTGGCGGTGCCCGTCAACCTGGCCTACGAGCGCGACGAACTGCGCTTCGTGCTGGAGCGCGGCCGTTCCGAGTTCCTGATCGCGGTGGAGCAGTTCCGCGGGGCCGATCTGGCGGCCCGCCTGCGCACTCTCGACGACGGCCTGCGCGACGGCGCGACCCGGGTCGAATCGCTGCCGCACCTGAAGGGCGTGGTGACGCTGCCGATCGACGGCGAGGAGGTCGCCCGGGACTCGCGCGGCTACCGCGAGCTGTACGGCGGCGACGGCGATCCCCAGCTCGACGCCCGCTCCGCCGTCGGTGGCCGCGACCCCGCCTACATTCTGTTCACGTCCGGCTCGACCGCGTTCCCCAAGCCCGTGCTGCTGACCCACGGCGGCTACGTCGGGGCCGCCACCATGCTGTGTCACGCGATCGACCTGCAGCCCACGGACCGCTACCTGGCCTTCAACACCACCTTCCACACCAGCGGGATCGTCTGGAACCTGGGCATGACCCACCGGCGCGGGGCCGCCGCCCACGTGCTGCCGTACTTCGAACCGCGCCGCGCCCTGGCGGAGATCGAGCGCGGCCGCATCACCCTGCTAGGCAGCTTCGACGTGATGTTCTCCAAGATGATGGCCGCCCCCGAGTTCGAGCACACCGACAAGTCGAGCATCGTCAAATGCCTGCCGGGCGCGACGCCCAGCTTCCTGCGCAACCTCTACTCCCAGTGGGACCTGGGCCGCTTCGCCAACATCTACGGCAGCACCGAGTCGCACGGCCTGGCCACGATCACGCCGGCGGCCCAGGACGACGACGACGCCCGCTTCGACGCCAACGGCATGGCCCCGCCGGGCGTCGAGATCTCGATCCTCGATCCCGAGAGCGGCCGGCGCTGCGCGCCCGACGAACCGGGGGAGATCTGCTTTCGGGGCTGGTGCCGCTTCGTGGAGTACGTGGGGATGACGGAGGAGACCGAGAAGTCCGTGGACGCGGACGGTTTCTTCCACAGCGGCGACTACGGCTGGCTCGACGCGGACGGCAATCTGTACTTCCGCGGCCGCTACAAGATGATGGTCAAGACCGGCGGCGAGAACGTCGCGGAGCGCGAAGTCGAGATCTTTCTGGAGAACGCGCTGGAGAACTGCGTGCACGCCGAGGTGGTCGGCGCTCCGCACGACGTCTGGGGGCAGGCCGTGGTGGCCTTCGTGGAATTCTCCGACGCGCGGCCGCGCAGCGGCGGCGAGCTGCGCGAGGCCTGCAAGGGGCGGATCGCGGGCTTCAAGATCCCCCGCTACTTCTTCCCGGTCGAGCGCGGAAGCTGGCCCCAGCTCGGCAGCGGCCGAACCGACAAGCACGTGCTGCGCGCGCGGGCGGCCGAGCTGGTCGCAGAGGCGCAGCGCGCGGAGGCCGCTTCCTGAACCGTCCGCCGCCGCCTGCCGGCTTTTTCCCGCCGTGGGGGTGCCGCGCCGCGATCCGGGTGTGCCGTTACAATCCCCGCGCCCGTGCCCACGCTCCTGCTCGGCGTCCCGAACGGGCCGTCCGTCCGAGCGAGGAATCTCGATGCGCTTGATCTCCGCCGACGACCACATGGACCTGTGTTACGTGCCCGCCGACCTGTGGCAGAGCCGCGTGGCCTCCCGCTGGCGCGAGCGGGCCCCTCGGGTCGAAACCCTGCCGGACGGCAGGAGTATGTGGATGCGGGAGGGTTCCGCCTGGGGGATCCACGGTTCCAAGCGGGCCGACGGCCGCAAGGTCATCTTCGACGAGGTCGGCCTGCCGGAGGAGCCCGAGCCCGGCGTCTTCCGTCCCTCCAGCGCCAGGCACCGGCTGGAGGACATGGACCGGGACGGGATCCACGCCCAGGTCATGTACAACTTCCTCGAATGGGGCTTTGAGGATCCGCAGCTCAAGTCGGCCTGCGTGCAGGCCTTCAATTCCTGGATGGCGGAGTTCTGTTCGGCCGACCGGAACCGGCTGATCGGCCTGGCCGTGCTGCCCTCCCACGACGCGCAGGTCGCGATCCGGGAGTTCGAGCGCGTCACCCGGCTGGGCCTGCGCGGAGCGGTGTTCGACGTCTTCAACGCCGAGCTGCCGATCCACGACCGCGCCTGGGATCCCCTCTGGGCCTTCGCCCAGGAGAGCGGCACCGCGATCAGCGTGCACCTCGGCCCCCAGAAGCACCAGTCTTCGAGCTCGCTGGGCCGGACCTGGAAGCTGCCCGCCTTCGCCGCCACGGTCTGCATCTATCTGGCGCCGGTGCTGGGCGACGTGATCTTCAGCGGCGTGCTGGAGCGCCATCCGAGGCTCAAGTTCGTGCTGGGCGAGTCGTCCATCGGCTGGATCCCGTTCGTCCTGGAGCGGCTCGACTTCGAGCACCGGAACTATGCGAGCCACGTCGCCGATCTGCCGAAGACGCCCCCCAGCGAGCAGTTCCGGCGCAATGTCTACTGCACCTTCCAGGAAGAGAAGCTCGGCATCGAGCAGATCCCGCTGATCGGCGAGGACAACGTCATGTGGGCCTCGGACTACCCGCACGGCGACGGCACCTTTCCCCACTCCCGCGCCGCGGTAGAGCACCTCTTCGCCGGCTCCCCCCCGGATCTGAAGCGGAAGGTCGCCTGCGAGAACGCACGCGGGCTGTACGGCATCGAGCTGCCCGGCTAGGCCGCGCGCGGGCGGGTCCGGTCAGCCCGGAGCGCGCTCGATCGGCGCGAAGTCGAACTCGCCCCCGGACTGGCCGGCGACGCGCAGGCGCCGCTCGGCCAGCCTCCAGCCGTCCGGGGTTCGCCGCAGGCGGTCGTAGTAGCGCGCCCACAGGTGGAAGTCGGGGCCTCCGTCGACCGGCCGGTGCCAGGCGTAGAGATAGCTCGAGGCCTCGGCGCGGTCGCGTTCCGGGAACTCGATGCGGATGTTGGACAGGTGGTGACTGGTGGCGGACCACATCGCCAGGGTGCGGGCACAGCCGCGTTCGATGCGCTCGCGACCGCGGATCGGACCCCCGAACGAGGGGCCGTAGTCGGCGACGCAGTCCTCCGCGAACAGGCCCGCGACGCGCGCGGGCCTGTTGGTGTCCAGAAAGGTGCAGTACGCGTGCAGCAGGTCGGCGATGTCCCGCCGGTCGACCAGCTCGCGGAGCATCTCGTCGGCCTTCACGAGGCCGCGGGTTCCGCGTCGCGGGGCGGGAGATCCGGTCCGTCCTGCAGCGGGGAAGCGGAGCGGTCGGTCTCCGCCAGTCGGCCGCGGTGCTCCGCGATGCGCCAGCCGTCCGGAGTGCGGACCGCGCGGCTGGAGTAGCGGCCGTGCATGATCAGGTCGGGACGCTCCGCGCGGTAGCGGTGCCAGGCCTGGATGTAGGACTCGACGCGGGCTTCGTCGGAGGCCGGCCGGCGAACCTGCAGGTTGGTGATGTGGTGACTGGTGGCCGCGAAGCGCGGCATCGTCTTGCGCAGGAACCCGAGCAGCGCGTCCAGCCCATCGAGTTCCACCTCGCCGTAGCTCACCCGGCAGTCGGGGGTGAAGACCTCCGCCAGCGCCTCGAGTTCGAGCGCGTCGATTTGGCGGGCGTAGGCTTCGAAAAGCTCGGAAATCCGGCTCCGGTCGTAGACTTCGGCCAGCGCCCTTCCGCCCATCGCCGGAAAGCCTAGCACGCGCCGCCCGGACCTTCGCCTATACTCCCCGGCATGTCGGAGCCGTTCGAACCGCGTTTCGGTGAAGGACTCTGCCAGGCGCGCGAGATCGGACCCGGCCGCGTCGACGCCTCGGTGTACAGCGACCCCCGGCGCTGGGAACTGGAGCGCGAGCGGCTGTTTCCGCGCGTCTGGCTGATCGTCGACCGCGCCGAAGTCGTGCCCGAAGCGGGCGACTACCTGCTCTGGGAGCGCTCGGGCCAGACGGTGGTGATCGCGCGCCAGGACGACGGCTCGCTGGCGGCGTTCCACAACGTCTGCCAGCACCGCGGGGCGCGCATCGTCTCCGCCAGCGGCCACTCCGAGGGAAGGCGGCTGGTCTGTCGCTGGCACGGCTTCGGCTACGACCTGCGCGGACGGGTGGCGCACATCCCCCCGCGCGGACAGAGCTTCTCTCCGGCCGACGTCGCGGACCTTTGCGCGCCGGCCGTGGCGGTGGAGGAGTGGGCCGGCTTCATCTGGATCAACTACGCCGGCGAGCGGGCGGAGCCGCTGCGCGAGTACCTGGCCGAGGTCGGCGACGAACTCGACGGGTACGGCATCCAGGACTGGAAGACCTACGGGGGCGACGCCTGGGAGGTGCCCTCGAACTGGAAGACCACCCTCGACGGCTTCATGGAGGCGTGGCACACGCCCACCGCCCACGTGAAGACCCTGCGCGGCGGCTTCCGTTACGACGAGACGCAGTTCACCTGCTTCGACCGCCACTCGATGATGGTGGTGCCGCTGGAGGGCATCGACCTCGACGCGCTGCCGCAGCCGATCGACCACCGGGAGCATCTCTACAACCACTACCTGACCTTCCCCAACACCATCTGGAGTGTCTTCCCTCACCACGCCCAGGTCATCACGGTCTCGCCGATCGACCACGCGCGCTGCTATCTCCAGGGCTGGGTGATGTCTCGCCGCGAAGCGCCCCCGGGCGTACCGCAAGAGAAGTGGGAACGAAGTAATACGACCGCCGTGACTCACTTCCGGAGAGTCACTTCGGAAGACATGTGGATCTCGTCCGAAGCGGGCGCGACGCTGCGGTCCTACGGCTACCGCCGCAACATCCTCAACGAGGCGGAGTGCCGCATCACCGCCTACTACCAGGTCCTCGAGCGCTACCTGAGCGGGGAGTCGGCGGCGTAAGGCGCGGAGAGGCGGATCCCCCGAGCTCGGGATCCTCGCTGGGTCCGGCCGCGGTCAGTCCTCGGACTTTCGGGCCGCGCGCTCGGCCATGTCCGCGGCGTGGCTTTCGCGGGCCTGCTGTCCCGCCAGCATCTGGCGCGGCATGAATTCCGGCGCCCGGCCGACGGCCCAGTCGTGCGAGAGGCGGGCGCGCTCGGCGGAGCCCTGGAAGCGCGGGAAGACCTCGCTGGCGAGCAGTTCGTAGGACAGGTGGGTCGCGCGCGGGTCGGCCCAGTCGTGGGCCATGACCAGGAAACAGCCGAAGCCGCCGGACTGGTCGAGCAGGCGCTGGATCAGGCCGGCGGCGTCGTCGGGCGTGCCGATCACGGCGAAGCCCGAGTCGATCATCCAGTCGACGTACTCGTCGAGGTCGTCGGTGTCGGGCGCCGCGGGGATCGCCACCACGGTGCGGAAGTAGTGCACCCACTCCGCGATGCCGTACGCAATCTCGCGCCGCGCCTGTTCGCGGCTCTCGGCCAGGTGGATCGGCGCGACCATCCGCCAGCGCCCGCGGTCGGCCACGTGACCGTGCTCGGCGGCCATAAAATCCCAGATCTCCCACTGTTCCTGCAGTTTCTCGAAGCCGGTCTCGGTGGAGCAGCTCAGCGAGAGCAGGCCGCCGCCGAAGCGTCCGGCGCTGCGCGGTCCGTTGGGCGAGACGGTGGTGGCGATCGCCAGCTCGAAACACGGATGCGTGTAGGGCCGCAGGTTCATGCGCGCCTCGCGCAGCGCAAACCAGTCGGTCTTGCGCGTGACCGGCTCGTCGGAGGTGAGCAGGGCCATGATGGCCTCGAGGCCTTCCTCCATGCGTGGCCGCGCCTCGGTCGGGTCGAAGCCCAGCATGTAGGCGTCGGCCGGCAGCGCGCCGGGGCCGACCCCGAACATGACCCGGCCGCGGGTCAGATGGTCGAGCAGAACCATGCGCTCCGCGACCATCAGCGGGTGGTGGTAGGGCACGGAGACCACGCCCGTGCCGAGCCTGATGTGGCGGGTGTGCTGCGCCGCGGCGGCGATGAAGACTTCGGGCGAGCCGATGATCTCGGTGCCGCCGGAGTGGTGCTCGCCGATCCAGGCCTCGTCGAAGCCCAGTTCGTCCAACCAGCGGACGAGCTGCAGGTCGCGCTCCAGGTACAGCGTGGGATTGCGTCCGCAGGGGTGCAGCGGCGCGCTGAACATTCCGAAGCGCATCGGCTCCGACATGCGGAAAGGCTACCAGAACGGCCGAGGGCCGCCTGCGCGCGGGCAGCTTGGCGGCTCCGCGCCCCTCCGGGTAGCCTAGGCGCATGGCGATGTCGGCGGAGGAGCGGGCGGAAATCGACGCCTACCACGCCGCGCTCGCGCACGATCTGCTGCAAACCACCCATCTTTCGATGTGGGAGGCGGTCCGCCGAAGCGTCGAGCACATGCCGGACCACCCCGCGATCGTCTTCCTCGACCGCGCTCTGACCTACCGCGAAATGGGGGCGGCGGTGCTGCGCTGCGCCCGCCAGCTCGCCGACCGGGGCGTCGGCAAGGGCACGCGCGTGGCGCTGATGTTCCACCCCTGCCCGGAGTGGACGATCCTGCACTACGCGCTGGCGCGCCTCGGGGCCGTGGCGGTGCCGATCAACCTCGGCTACGAGAGCGCGGAGATCGCCCACGTGCTGGAACTCGGCAAGCCGGAGATGCTGATTTCCGTCGACCAGTTCCGCGGCGCCGATCAGCTCCGGAAGTTCCGGGACATCGACGCCGCGTTCGGGTCCGGCGCGCACGGCGTTCCCGCGGCGCCGGAGCTGCGCGACGTGATCTTTCTGCAGGTCGACCCGGACGCGAGCGTGAGCCGCGACTCGGCCCACCGGGCGGTCTACGGCCCCTCGGACGGCGCCCAGCTCTCGCCGCAGAGCGGCGTGGCGGGCGGCGACCCCGCCTACATCCTTTTCACCTCCGGCTCGACCGCGGCGCCCAAACCGGCGCTCTGCGCGCACCGCCAGTATACCGGCGGCGCGACCGGCATCATCCACGCGCTCGGCCTCCGGCCCGGCGATCGCTTCCTGGCCGCCAATCCCACCTTCCACACCGGCGGCATCCTGTGGGACGCCACGCTGCTGCACATGGCGGGCATGACCGCCTACATGATCGGGGCCTGGGAGCCCGGCCTGGCGCTGCGCGAGATCGAACGGCACCGAATCACCGTGCTGGGCGCGTTCGACACCAAGATGACCAAGATGATGGCGACGCCCGAGTGGGGCTCTTGCGACATCTCCAGCCTGCGGGTCGCCAACATCGGGGCGACGCCGAGCTTTCTGGAGAAGGTCGCCAAGAGCTGGCCCTACGAGTTTTCGGCCCAGATCTACGGCAGCACCGAATCGGGCGGGATGGGCAGCATCACGCCCCGCCCCCAGCGCGACCCGGAAGTCCGGCGGCAGGCCAACGGCATGCCCGTGCCCGGGATGGAGTTCGTGATTCTCGACCCCGAGACAGGCGAGCGGATCCCACCAGGCGAGTACGGGGAGATCTGCTTCCGCGGCTGGGGCCGCTTCATCGAGTACGTCGGCCAGCCCGAGCAGACGCGCGCGTCGATCGACGGGCAGGGCTTCTTCCACAGCGGCGACTACGGCTTCATGGACGCCGACGGCAATCTCTACTTCCGCGGCCGCTACAAGATGATGATCAAGACGGGCGGCGAGAACGTGGCCGAGCGCGAAGTCGAGATCTTCCTGGAGAATCAGCTCGAGCAGGTGCGCTTCGCGCAGGTCGTGGGCGTGCCCGACGAGGTCTGGGGGGAGGCGGTGTGCGCCTTCGTCGAACTCGAACCCGGCGCGGACGCGAACGCCGCCAAGCTCCGCGGCGGCTGCAAGGGCAGGATCTCGGGATTCAAGATCCCGCGCCACTTCCTGTTCGTCGAGGACGGCGAGTGGCCGCTGCTCGACAGCGGGCGCCCGGACAAGCACCGGCTGCGCGAGCGAGCCGCGGCGAGCGTGGCCGCGGACGTGAAGGAAAGCGTCGTCCAGGCCCGGGTCGACCTTCCCGGCGCGTAGAGCGGCGCGCGGAATTTCGAAGCAGAGGGGACGCGGACGAATGCAGCTCGACCCGCAGGTGCAGACCAGTTCGGAAGACCCCTACGGCGTCTACCGCGAGCTTCGGGACCGCACGCCGCTGGCGCGCTATCCGGGCCGGGACCTGTGGGTGCTGTCGCGCTACGCGGACGTGCAGGCGGCGATCCGCGACCCGGCGACCTGGTCGTCCGCGCGCGGCACCGTCCCCAGCGGCTTCGTGCCCGCCAAGCCCATGCTGATCACGCAGGATCCGCCTCGGCACACCCGCCTGCGCAAGGCGGTGCAGCGCGCCTTCACACCGCGGCGGGTGGCGGCGCTCGAGCCGCGCATCCGCGGCTTCGCGCGCGAGCTGATTTCGGACTTTCCCGGCGACGGGCCGGTGGATCTGTTCGAGGCCTACACCAACCCGCTGCCGATCTTCGTCATCTCGGAGCTGCTGGGCGTGGACCGCGAGCGCCGCGCCATGTTCACGCGCGCGGGCGACGCCATCATCCACGGCCAGAACGACCCCGACTCCGCGCGCGTCCAGGCGGCCCAGGAAGAGCTTTTCGGCTACCTGGCGAGCGTCGTCCCCGAGCGCCGCGCGCGTTCGGGCGACGACCTGATGAGCGTGCTGCTGCACGCTTCGGGAGAGGGCGAGGCGCTCGACGAGGAGGAGCTGCTCGGCTTCTGCGGATTGCTGCTGCTGGCCGGAACCGAGACCACGACCATGTCGCTGACCAGCTCGATCGCGCTGATGGACCTCCGCCCCGACCTGCGCGAGGCGCTGCGCGCGCGGGCGGAGCTGTGGCCGCGAGCGGTCGAGGAGTTCCTGCGCTTCGACTCGCCGGTCCAGGGGCAGACCCGCAGCCTGCTGCGCGACGTCGAAGTGCACGGCGAGAAGCTGCGCGAGGGAGAGCGCGTCCACCTGCTCTACGCCTCCGCCAACCGCGACGAGCGCGTCTTCCCCGATCCCGACCGCTTCGACCCCGAACGCGAGCCGAACAACCACCTGGCCTTCGGCTTCGGAATCCATTTCTGCCTGGGCGCGAGCCTGGCCCGGCTGGAGCTGCGCGTCGCCCTGCAGGAACTGCTGGCCCGGGCTCCGAACTACGCCGTGGACCACGCGGGCGCCCGGCGGGTCCGATCCGACACCAACCGGGGTTTCGATCGCCTGCCCACCCAGCTCGAGCCGTAGCTACCGGCGCTCAGTGGGTTTCGTCTCCGAGACTGGACAGCGGCGCCCGCTGGATCCCGTCCAGTCGCGCCTCCACCCGCGCCAGGCGTTCGCCGGTTTCGGTCCGCCAGCCCTGCACATCGCCGCGCAGTGTCCCGATCTCCTGGCGCAGCGCCCCGATCTCCTGGTACAGGACTCCGATGCTGCCCAGAATCGCGACGACCGCGATCCCGGCGGCCAATTTGAGGATCTGCAGCTCGCCTGCGAGGCGCGCCGTTTGATGCGGTGCGCCAGACTCGGGAGCCGCGTTGGACCGATCCATGCTCTCCTCCTCCCGGGGCGAGCGCCCTCAGCCTAACGCTGGGGGTGGGGGAGGTCCAGACGCCTCGTCGTGCGGCCGGCGAGTCCCCGCGCGGCGGCTCGGGGATCAGATCTGTACCACGGAGCGGGCCAGTTCGCCCTCGACCAGGGCCTCGAACGCGCGGTTGACGTCGTCGAGTTCCAGGCGCTGGCCGATCAGTTCCTCGAGCTTCAGTTCGCCGCGCCGGTAGAGGTCCATGATGCGCGGCACGTCGCGCTGGGGAATGTTGCCGCCGCCGGTGCAGCCCAGCAGGCGGCGGTCGGAGAACAGCAGGCGGCCGTCGATCGGGATCGACTCGCCGGCGGGGGGCGAGCCGACCATCACGGCGGTGCCCCCGGCGCGCGTGGACTCGAAGGCCTGGCGCACCACCTGGGGCCGGCCGATGACCTCGAAGGCGTAGTCGACCCCGCCCGGCACCCGGCGCTGGATCTCCTCGACCGGATCGGTCTCGGGCCCGATCAGAATGCCGTCGGTCGCGCCCAGGTTCGCGGCCAGATCGAGCTTGGAACTCTGCGTGTCCAGCGCCAGGATGCGCCGGGCGCCGGCGATGCGCGCGCCCTGCACCACGTTCAGGCCCACTCCCCCGCAGCCCAGCACCGCCACGCTGCTGCCCAGTTCGACCCGGGCGATGTTGAGCGCCGCGCCGATGCCGGTGGTCACGCCGCAGCCCGCCAGACAGGCGGCTTCGAGCGGGATCTCCGGATGGATCTTGACCACCTGCGCCTCGCGCACCACCGAGTATTCGGCCAGCGAGCCGGAGCCGACCATCGGCCGCACCGGCTGGCCGCGCAGGCTCAGTCGGGTGCTTCCGTCTGGCATCAGTCCCAGCGCGTTGTTCTGGCGCGTCTGACTCCAGCAGTCCGCGATGTCGCCCGCCCGGCAGTCGTCGCAGGTTCCGCACGGACCGTACAGAGCGATCACCACCGGATCTCCCGGCGCGACTCCGCCGACGCCCGGCCCGACCTGCTCCACGAAGCCGGCGCCCTCGTGCCCCAGCACCATCGGCACGTGCCCCACCGGACTGCGCTCCTCCTGGACGTGCAGGTCGGAGCGGCAGACCCCCGAGGCGGCCAGCCGCACCAGCACCTCGCCCGCCCGCGGCTCTTCGATCTCGACCTCCTCGACCACCAGGGGCGTGTGGAACTTTTCCAGCCCCGCAGCGCGCATCGCCTCTCCTCCCCGAAGTTGCGCGGCCCGACCCCGCGCGACGCCGCTTCCGAGCCTACCACCCCCCGACGAGCATCGAGATCCGCCCCAGCATCTGCCCCGCCCACCTCGGAGCCGCTCCGCCGTGTTTATCCGAGAGCGACTTGAGCCCCTCCCGAGGCCGTGATTTGATCGTGCCTCGCCTCGCGGGGGCGGACGGGAGCAGGGCTTGAAGTTCGGAGTGGCGGCGCGCAATTCGGGCGAGTGGAGCGGGCGCGGCGCGCAGGCCTGCGTCGACTTGGCGCTGCGCGCGGACGAGCTGGGGTACGACTCCATCTGGCTGAGCGATCACGTCATCCTGCCCAAGCAACCCCGGACGCCCTATCCGTACCACCCGGACGGCCGCTTCCTGCTGCCCTGGGACGCGCCGTACTACGAGCCGTTGGTGATGATCAACGCCCTGGCCGCGGTGACTGCGCGAGCGAGGCTGGGCATCGGCGTGCTGGTGATGCCGCTGCGGCATCCGGTGGTGACCGCCAAGATGCTGGCGGCGGCCGACCTGCTGTCGGGGGGACGCGTGGTGCTGGGCGTGGGCGTCGGCTGGCTGCGCGACGAATTCGAGGCCCTGGGCCTGCCCGCGGAACTTTTCGAGCGCCGCGGCGCCGTCACCGACGAGTACATCGGGGCCGTCAAAGAGATGTGGACCAACACCGGACCGTCCCGCTACCGCGGCGAATTCGTCGACTTCGCCGACGTGGGCGTCTTTCCCAAACCCGCGCAGAAGCCGCATCCCCCGATCCTGATCGGAGGTCGGGGACGGCACGCCCTGCGCCGCGCTTCGCTGCTGGGCAACGGCTACTACGGCCTGATGTCCACGCCCGAGCAGCTCGCCGGGGAAGTGCGCGAGTTGCGGCGGATCTGCGCGCACGACCGACGCGACCCGGACGAACTCGAAGTTTCGCTGGCGCACCCCGTGGTGCTGACCGAGCGCCCGCGAGAGGGCGAGCGCGGCCGGCTGCACGGCTCGGTGGAGCAGGTCGCGGAAGACCTGCGGGACTACGGGCGCGCGGGCCTGCAGCAGCTGGTCGGCGGCCCCGTGCTCAAGGGCGCGGGCAGCGCGGAGGATGAAGCCTTCGAGGGGCTGGAGCTCTTCGCGCGCGAGATCCTGCCGGCGTTCGCGGGCCAGGGGCCGGCGTGAAGTTCGGCACCGCGGTCGGGAATTTCGGCACCTACCGCAAGTCGGGCGGGATGCCGGAGATCGTCGAAGTCGGCCGCCGCGCCGAGCGGCTGGGCTTCGATTCGATCTGGCTGCACGACCACCTGTTCATGCCCGCCGCGATCCGCTCGCGCTACCCCTACAACGACTCCGGCGTGGCGGGCTTCGCCTACCGCCAGGACATCTACGATCCGCTGGCGCTGATGGGCGCCCTCGCCGTGCGCACGGAGCGCGTAGAGATCGGCACCAGCGTCCTGATCGTCCCGTATCGCAACCCGCTGGTGCTGGCGAAGATGCTGGCGACGGCCGATCAGCTCTCCCAGGGGCGCATCCTGCTCGGCATCGGAGTCGGCTGGCTGCGGGAAGAGTTCGAGCAGCTCGGCTTGGCCGAGTACTACCCGGTCCGCGGCCGCGTGAGCGACGAGTGGATGCGCATCTGCATCGAGCTGTGGACGGGCGAGGGCGCGTCGAGCTTCGCCGGCGAGTTCCACCGCTTCGAGTCCGTCGGCGCCTTCCCCGGCTGCCACCGCCAACCGCACGTGCCCATCTGGGTCGGCGGCAAGGGAGAGATCGCCGCCCGCCGGACCGCCCGCTATGGCAGCGGCTACCACTCCATCACTTCCACCCCGACGGAACTGCGCGCCGAGATCGAGATCCTGCACCGCGAACTGGACAAGCGCGGCCGGGACCCCGCCGAAGTCGTCGTCTCCATGCTGGGCCCGACCCTCGTGCTCGACGGTCAGCCGCGCGACCTGCCCGCGACCGTCGGCTGCGGCACCCAGCAGATCATCGACGCGCTCGCCGAATACGCCCGCGCCGGCCTCGAACACGCCGAACTCATGCCCCTCACCCTCGGCGACCCCACCCCCGAAAGCTACATGGACGCCCTGCAGTACTTATCGGAAGAAATCTTCCCCGCCCTCCGCGGACCGCCTACCCCGACCCCCGTCCGCCCCCGAGTTACGACGCGAAGGG
>JAGWBS010000004.1 GCA_021295775.1 Pseudomonadota bacterium
GCGGCGAGTACAGCTTCTACTCCGTCGTGGGCACGGTGGCCGACGTCGGCGTGATCGTGGAATGGAATCACGACCGGCGCGGCCGACTTTCGACCGACAAGTTCCAGGACGATGTCTTCCTGGGCGCGCGCGTCGCGTTCAACGACGTTCAGAGCACCGAGATCCTCGCCAGCTTTCTGCTGGACGCGGACCAGGCCACCCGGGCCCTGGCGTTCGAGATGACGCGCCGCATCACCGACCGTTGGTCGTGGAGCCTGGAATCACTCGTGTTCTTCCAGATCGCCAGCGAGGACATCCTCTACGACACCCGCCGCGACAGCTTCGCGGACCTGAAGCTGGTCTACAATTTCTGAGCGCCGGGTCGCGCCCGGGCCGCCTGGGCAAGGGGTTCCGGCGCGTCCTCGCAGCCTTCGGTCGACGCAGCCGGGCGCCTGGCGAGGCGCGTCTGGAATCGGCGGACGGGGGGTGCTAGAGAAGCAGGCATGTCGCCCAAGCTGCGCATCCTGATTCTCCTGTGCCTGCTGGTCCTGCCGCTCGACCAGCTCACCAAGGGCTGGGTCGCGGCGAACATCCCCCGCTACGGCGGGATCGAAGTGATCGAGGGTTTCTTCCGCATCAGCCACGCCCGCAACCCGGGGGCGGCGTTCGGGTTCGCGCAGGGGGCGCCCGCCTGGATGTTCATCGGGTTGACGGTCGCGGCGCTGGGCCTGATCGGCTCCTTCTACCGCAAGATCCCGGCCGGCGACCGGTTCTCGGCCATCTCGCTGGGGCTGATCGTCGCCGGCGCCCTGGGGAACCTGATCGACCGGGTGCGCTACGGCGAGGTGGTCGATTTCCTGCAGTTCGATCTGCAGCTCTTCATCTTTCCCGACTTCAACGTGGCCGACAGCGCGATCGTGGTCGGCGTCGGTCTGCTGCTCTTGGACACTGTCCTGCGCCGACCCTCCGAAGAAGCGCGGGAGGAAGGCCCGGACGCTTCCGGAAACGCGGCTCCTCCCGGGAGCGGCGCGAGTCCCGGCGCAGCCCCGTGACCGAGCGGCCGTCCGCGACCGGCGACCGCCCGTCGACTCCCGTGCTCGCCTATGTCGGAATCGGTTCGAATCGGGACGGCCCCGCCGTCCAGGTGGAGCGGGCGCTGGCGGAACTCGCCCGGCTCGGACCGCTGCGCGGATCCTGCCTGTACCGCAGCGAGCCGTGGGGGAGAGGCGATCAGCCGTGGTTCGTGAACGCCGTCGCCGAAATGGCCTGCGAACGGCCGGCGCGCTGGCTTTTCGAACGGCTGCAGGCGATCGAGCGAGCCGCCGGTAGAACCCGGGAAGGCGACCGTTGGGGCCCGCGCGTGCTGGACCTGGACCTGCTGCTCTTCGGCGACCAGCGAATCGATCAGCCGGATCTGGTCGTTCCCCATCCCCGCTTCGCCCGCCGCCGCTTCGTGCTGGCGCCGCTGGCCGAGCTCGCACCCGAGCTTGAGGACCCCGTCAGCCGCCAAGCTGTCCGGCGACTGCTTTCAGAGCTTGACGATCCGGGCCGAGTGGAGAAAATGAGGCGGCCCGGCGGTGTGTCGGGTTCTGCCCCCCGCCAGCGGCGCCCGGCGCGCCCGGAGGTTGCGACCCGATGAAGTTCTTCCTCGACACGGCCCATGTGCCCGACATCCAGGAAGCCACCGCGCTGGGTCTGTGCGACGGTGTGACCACCAACCCCAGCCTGCTGTCCAAGGAGGACGGCGACCCGCGCCGGATCGTCGCCGAGATCGCCAAGATCTGCGAAGGCCCGATCAGCGCCGAGGTAGTCGGCCTGACGACCGACGAAATGGTCCGCGAGGGCCTGGAGTGGGCGCAGGTCGCGCCCAACATCGTCGTCAAGATCCCCATGACGACCGAGGGACTGAAGGCGATCCGCCTGCTGGACCGGGAAGGCATCCGCACCAACACCACGCTGGTTTTCTCGCCGGTCCAGGCGCTGATGGCGGCCAAGGCGGGCACTTCGATGGTGTCCCCGTTCGTCGGCCGGCTCGACGACATTCAGGTGCCCGGCATGGAACTGGTCTCGCAGATCCGCGAGATCTTCGACAACTACGCCTTCGCCACCGAGCTGCTGGTGGCCAGCGTCCGCAGCCCCAACCACGTGGTCGAGGCCGCGCGCCTCGGGGCGGACATCGCGACCATGCCCTGGAACGTGGTCCAGAGCCTGGCCCGGCATCCGCTGACCGACATCGGCATCGAGCGCTTCCTGGCCGACTGGGAAAAGGTCAAGAACCGCTAGCCCGCGCTCTGCTAGTCTTTCGGGCCCTCGAATCCCCGATCGGGAGGGATTCGCTGTTTTCCGCCCCTGCGCGGGCGCGGAGGTCTTCTCCTTGATCACTCCAGAAGAGGCGCTCGAATACCACCGCCGCGGCCGGCCGGGAAAGATCCAGGTCTCGCCGACCAAGAGCGTGGTCACCCAGCGGGATCTGTCGCTGGCCTACACCCCGGGGGTCGCGGAGCCTTGCCGGGAGATCGCCAAACGCCCGGACGACGCCTTCCTGTACACGGCGCGCTCCAACCTGGTGGCCGTGGTCACCAACGGGACGGCCGTGCTGGGCCTGGGAAACATCGGTCCGCTGGCCGGCAAGCCGGTGATGGAGGGCAAGGGGGTTCTGTTCAAGCGCTTCGCCGGCATCGACGTGTTCGACATCGAACTCGCCAGCGAGGACCCCGAGAAGATCATCGAAGCCTGCCGCATGCTGGAGCCGACCTTCGGGGGCATCAACCTGGAGGACATCCGCGCGCCGGAGTGCTTCGAGATCGAAGAGCGGCTGATCGAAGAGCTCGAGATTCCGGTCTTTCACGACGACCAGCACGGCACGGCGATCATTTCGGCAGCGGCCTTCCTCAACGCCCTGGAGCTCACCGGCCGACGCATCGAGGACACCAAGGTCGTGTTCGCGGGCGCGGGTGCGGCGGGAATCGCCTGCGCCGACCTGTATCTGAAGCTCGGCGTGCGCCGGAGCAACATCCTGATGACCGACAGCCGCGGCGTGATCTACGCCGGCCGCAGCGAGGGAATGAACCCGTACAAGGCGCGCTTTGCGGTCGAGACCGACAAGCGCAGCCTGGAGGAGGCGCTCGACGGCGCCGACTGCTTCGTCGGGGTGAGCGCCGCGGGACTCGTCACCCGCGAGATGGTCGCGAGCATGGCGCGCGATCCGATGATCTTCGCGATGGCGAACCCGGATCCCGAGATCACGCCCGACGAGGTCGCGAGCGTCCGCGACGACGCGATCATGGCGACGGGCCGCTCGGACTACCCCAACCAGGTGAACAACGTGCTGGGGTTCCCGTTCATCTTCCGCGGGGCGCTCGACGTCCGGGCGCGCAAGATCAACGACGAGATGAAGCTGGCGGCGGTCCACGCGCTGGCCGATCTGGCCCGGCAGGGCGAGGCCGGCCTGCCGGACGAAGTGCGCATGGCGTATCCAGGCGAGCGCTTCGAGTTCGGACCCAGCTACATCATTCCCAAGCCCTTCGACCCCCGCGTTCTGATCCGCGAATCGATCGAAGTGGCGCGCGCCGCCATGGAGTCGGGCGTCGCCCGCATCCGCATCGATCTGGAGGAGTACCGCGAGAGCCTCGAAAGTCGGCTGGGGCGTTCGCGTTCGCTGATGCGTTTCGTGATCAACGTCGCGAAGGGCCAGCCCAAGCGCATCGTGTTCCCGGAGGGCGACGAAGAACGCGTGTTGCGCGCCGCGCAGATCCTCAAGGACGAGGCCATGTGCGAGCCCGTTCTGCTCGGCGGCCTGAGGGTGCGCTCGGCCGCCGAGAACCTCGGCATCGACCTGGGCGACCTGACCGTGGTCGAACCGCGCCTTTCGGATCGCTCCGACTTCTACACTCGGGAGTTGGGAGCGCTGCGCGGGCGCAAAGGCGTGACCGAGAGGGACGCCGCCCGGCTTCTGAGACGGCGCAGCTATTTCGGGGCGATGATGGTGCGCATGGGCGACGCGGAGGGACTGGTCGCCGGACTGACCATGTCCTACGGCGAGTCGATCCGCCCCGCCCTTCGGGTCGTGGGCCTCGCCGAGGGGCAACGGCGCGCCGCGGGCGTGTACGTGGTGATCCAGGAGGAACGCGTGCTGTTCTTCGCCGACGGCTCGGTCAACCCCGAGCCATCGGCCGAGGAGCTGGCCGACATCGCGGGCCTGGGAGCCTCCACGGCCGAGTGGTTCGGTTTCGAGCCGGTGGTGGCGATGCTTTCCTACGCGAACTTCGGCAGCGCGCGCGGCTCCGGTCCCGGGCGCGTGGCGCGCGCCGTGGAGATCGCGCGCCAGCGCTGGCCCGAACTCAAGCTCGACGGAGAGATGCAGGCGGACATCGCCCTCGACCCCGAGCGGCGCGCCCAGCGCTATCCGTTCGCCGAACTGGAGGGAGCCGCCAACGTGCTGGTTTTCCCCGGCCTGGACGCCGCCCACATCGCCGTGCGCCTGATGGCCACGGTCGGCGGAGCGACGGTGGTCGGGCCGATCCTGATGGGCATGCGGCGGCCGGTGAACTCGGTTCAGCCGACGGCCAGCGTCGATGATATCGTCAATCTCGCGGCGATCACCGCGCTGCAGGCGCAGAAGGAGTACCAGCCCTGGCGATCGAAGAAAAACTGAAGCTGCTGGACGAGAAGCTCGCGGCCGCGCGCAGCGGCGGCGGCCAGGCGCGAATCGACCGCCAGCACGCTCAGGGAAAACTCACCGCGCGCGAGCGCATCGAGCTGCTGGTCGACCCGGGGACCTTCCGCGAGTACGACCGCTTCAAGACGCACCGCACGACCGACTTCGGCATGGCCGAGACCAAGATCCCCGGCGACGGGGTGGTCACCGGCTCCGGCCGGATCGACGGGCGCACGGTCTTCGTGTTCTCGCAGGACTTCACGGTCTTCGGCGGTTCCCTTTCCGGGGCGTTCGCCGAGAAGGTCTGCAAGATCATGGACCACGCCACCCGCGTCGGCGCGCCCGTGATCGGGCTCAACGACTCCGGCGGCGCCCGCATCCAGGAAGGCGTGGTGTCGCTGGCCGGCTACGCGGACATCTTCCTGCGCAACGTGCTCTCGTCGGGGGTGGTGCCTCAGATCTCGGCGATCATGGGCCCGTGCGCCGGCGGCGCGGTCTACTCGCCCGCGATCACCGATTTCATCTTCATGGTCAAAGAGACCTCGAACATGTTCATCACGGGCCCCGACGTCATCAAGACCGTCACCCACGAGGACGTGACCAAGGAGGATCTCGGCGGGGCCATGACGCACAACGCCAAGAGCGGCGTCGCGCACTTCGCCGCGGACGGCGAAGAGGAGTGCATCGGGATGATCCGGGCGCTGCTCGGCTACATCCCGCAGAACAACATGGAAGACCCGCCGTTCGTGCCCACGGACGACGACCCCGAACGCACCGACCCGCGCCTGAACGCGCACGTTCCGGACAACCCGAACAAGCCCTACGACCTGAAGGGCCTGATCGAGATGACCGTCGACGACGGCGTCTTCCTGGAAGTCCAGCCCCACTTCGCGCGCAACATCACCATCGGCTTCGCGCGCTACGGCGGTCGCAGCGTCGGGGTGGTGGGCAACAACCCGGCCTTCTCGGCGGGCTGCCTGGACATCGACGCGTCGGTCAAGGCGGCGCGCTTCGTGCGCTTCTGCGACGCCTTCAACGTGCCGCTGGTGACCTTCGTCGACGTTCCGGGGTTCCTGCCCGGCGTGTCGCAGGAACTGGGGGGGATCATCCGCCACGGGGCCAAGCTGCTGTACGCCTACGCCGAGGCCACCGTTCCCAAGGTCACGGTGATCGCGCGCAAGGCCTACGGCGGGGCCTACGACGTGATGAGCTCCAAGCACCTGCGGGGCGACATCAACTTCGCCTACCCGCAGGCCGAGATCGCCGTGATGGGCGTCGACGGGGCGGTGAACATCGTCTTCCGCAAGGAGATCGCCGAGGCGGACGATCCCGAGGCGACCCGCCGCGAGCTCGAAGACCAGTACCGCGCGCGCTTCGCGAATCCCTATCTGGCCGCGGAGCTGGGCTACATCGACGACGTCATCCGGCCCGAGGACACCCGCCCCCGGATCGTCGAGTCGCTGGCGCTGCTCGAGACCAAGCGCGATTCCAACCCGCCCAAGAAGCACGGCAACATCCCGCTATGAGCGGAGCGCCCCCGTTCCGGAAGGTTCTCGTGGCGAACCGGGGCGAGATCGCCGTGCGCGTGATCCGCGCCTGCCGCGAGCTTGGGATCCGCACGGTCGCGATCTACTCCGACGTGGACCGCGGAGCGCTGCACGTTCGCCGCGCCGACGAGGCCTTCGAGTGCGGGCCCGCGCCGGCCGCGGAGAGCTATCTGAACGCCGAGCGGGTGATCGAGATCGCGCGCGACTGCGGTGCCGAGGCGATCCACCCCGGCTACGGATTCCTGTCCGAGAACGCCGACTTCGCCCGCCGCTGCGCCGAGGCCGGACTGGTTTTCATCGGCCCCCTGCCCGAAACCATCGAATCGATGGGGGACAAGGTCGTCGCCCGGCGCACCATGGCCGATGCGGGCGTCCCGATCGTGCCCGGAACGACCGAGACGCTCGACGACGCCGAGGCCGTGCGCTTCTCGCTCGAGATCGGTCTGCCGGTGATGGTCAAGGCCAGCGCGGGCGGCGGCGGCAAGGGCATGCGGCTGGTGCGCGACGCCTCCGAGCTCGAGCCGTCGATCCGGCGGGCGCGCTCCGAGGCGAAGTCGTCGTTCGGCGACGATTCGATCTACGTCGAGAAGTTCGTCGAGGAGCCGCGCCACGTCGAGATCCAGATCCTGGGCGACACGCACGGAAACGCGGTGCACCTGTTCGAGCGCGAGTGCTCGATCCAGCGCCGGCACCAGAAGGTGATCGAAGAGGCGCCGGCCAACCGCATGCCGCCCGAGCTGCGCGCGGCCATGGGCGAGGCCGCCGTCGCGGCGGCCCGGGCGGTCGGGTACCGGGGCGCGGGCACCTGCGAGTTCCTGGTGGACAAGCACTTCGACTTCTACTTCCTCGAGATGAACACGCGCGTTCAGGTCGAGCACCCCGTCACCGAGATGATCACCAACGTCGACATCGTCAAGACGGGCATCCGCATCGCGGCCGGCGAGCCGATCGGATTCGCTCAGGGCGACGTAGCCATCAGCGGCTGGGCGATCGAGTGCCGCATCTACGCCGAGGATCCGGAGCGGGATTTCCGTCCCTCGCCGGGACCGATCGTCGCCTACCGTCCGCCCGGAGGGCCGGGCGTGCGCAACGACTCCGGGGTGTTCCCGGGAGCCGAGGTCAGCGTCTACTACGACCCGATGATCTCCAAGCTGATCGCCTGGGGCCGGGACCGGGACGAGGCCATCGGCCGCATGCGCCGCGCGCTCAAGGAGTTCGTGGTCAAGGGCATCAAGACCTCGATCCCGTTTCACCGCGTGGTGCTCGAGAACGCCAAGTTCCTCTCCGGCCACTTCGACACCAGCTTCATCGAGACCGAGATCCAGCCCTCCGGCTCGACCTCCCTGCCTCCCGATCCGGAGGAGAGGGACGCCGCCGTCCTGCTGTCGGCGATCGCCGCGTTCCGCCGCGACCGCGAGCGGGCGGCGCGCGCGCAGGCGGCTGCCGGCGGAACCGGGGTCCGCTCGGCCTGGAAGTCGGCGGGCCGCGCGCGCCAGATGAGGGGGCCGCTGCGGTGAACTACGAGGTGACGCTGGGCGACGAGACCCACCGGGTCGAGGTGCGCGAGATCGGCGGCGACGTCTACGAAGTGGCGGTCGACGACCGCGATCCCGTGCGGGTCGACGTCGCCAAGACGCCCCGCACGGTGTACTCGCTGCTGATCGGACCCAGACAGTTCGAGGGCAGCGTCGACGAGCGGGACGACGGACGCTTCGACGTACACGTGGGAACCAGCGCCTACGACGTGCAGGTGGTCGACGAGCGCCGCAAGCTGCTGGCCGGCTCCGCGCGCGGCGCGGGAGGGACGCAGGAGCTGCGCGCCCAGATGCCGGGCAAGATCGTGAAAGTGCTCGTCGCCGAAGGCGATTCGGTCGAGCGGAACCAGAGCCTGGTGATCATCGAAGCCATGAAGATGGAAAACGAACTGCGCAGCGAAGTCGAAGGCGTCGTCGCGCAGGTGGCCGTCTCCGAGGGCGTCACGGTCGAGACGGACGAACTTCTCGTGGTGGTCGAACCGCGGGCGGAGCCATAGGCCGCGGCTCGGAGCCGGGTCCCGCGTCCGCTTCAGGCGAGCCGGCGCAGTAGCAGCGGGAGTTCGCCCAGGTGGCGGATGACGTGGTCGGGCACGGCCTCGCCGGTCACGGGCTGGCCCAGCCGGCGCAGGTGGATCGAGCGCACCCCCGCGCGGCGCGCGGCGAGCACGTCCGTTCGGATCTTGTCCCCGACGAACACCGCCTGGCGCGCGCGGGTCTCCAGCCGGTCCAGGACGTAGGCGATCATGGCGGGGTCCGGTTTGCGCCGTCCGAAGTTCGCGGACCACACCGCGCAGCCGACGTAGCGCATCCCGCCGGCCCGCCGCAGCGAGCGCAGGTGGTGGTCCCCGGCCAGGATGGTGTTGGAGACGATTCCCAGGCGGTAGCGGCTCGCCAGCTCTCTCAGAATCGGCAGGGTGTGGGCGTAGGGGCGCTGGTCGGCCACCGCCGCGAACTCGCGCAGCAGCCGGTGTCGGATCCGGCCGGGGACATCGGCCAGCACGGCGTCCAGGTCGGGTTGGGTGCAGGAATCGTCCAACGCGCGATAGGCGTCGCGCACGCGCCGGGCCGAGTCGCGGATCACCTCCGCCGGATCGCCGGACCCCCATGCTCGCAGCTCCGAGAGCAGCCCCGGATGGTTCGCGATCCGCTCGAAGCGGGAGACTTCGGGGACCAGAACCCCGCCCATGTCCAAGAGCACGGCGTGAACCCGCCGGCTCACGGCGGCGAAGCTTCGGAGCGGGAGGTCTCGGAGCGCCGCCGCCGGACCAGCGCGTAGGACAGCCAGATGCTGATCTCGTACAGCAGGCACAGCGGGATCGCCAGCAGGATCTGGCTGGCGACGTCCTGCGGCGTGAGGATCGCGGCGGCGACGAACAGGATCAGGATCGCGTACTTGCGCTGGCGCGCGAGCGTCCTCGGCTCCACCACTCCCGCCAGCGCGAGAAAGACCAGCACGATCGGCAGCTCGAAGGCCAGGCCGAACGCCAGGTACAGACGCGCCATGAAAGCGAAGACCGCCTGCATGGTCCAGGCCTGCTCGACGTAGTCCGCCTCCAGGCCCAGCAGGAACTGGATGGCCTGCGGAAAGGCGATGAAGTAGCCGAAAGCGCAGCCGACCGCGAAAAGCAGGCTGGCGCTGAACACGAACGGCAGCGCAAAGCGGCGCTCGCGCTCGTACAGCCCCGGCGCGATGAACGCCCAGCCCTGGTAGAGCGTCATTGGCATCGACGCCAGGAAGCCCGCCAGCAGCGCCGTCTTGACGTAGGTCAGGAAGAGCTCCGCGGGCGCGATCGCGATCAGCGTTCGGCCGGCCTCCAGGAACGCCTCGACCGCCGGCGCCATCAGGACCCGAAAGACCTCCGAGACGACCGAGCCCGCGGCCCCGGCCAGCACCAGCCAGGTGCCGATCACCCAGAACAGTCGCCGCCTCAGCTCGCCGAGGTGCTCTCCGACCGGCCGCGGAGTGTCATCCATGGGAGCCCGGCTCGTCCTCCTGGGCTTTCTCTTCCTGGGCGGTAGTGGAGGAAGGCTTCGAAGCGCTCTCTTCTTCTTCGAGCGGCGCGGTCAGGCTGTTGCGCAGATCGTTGGACGCGCGGCGGAACTCGGCCATGCCGCGGCCGAGGGAGCGCGCCAGCTCCGGGAGTTTCTTCGGCCCGAGCACCAGCAGAGCGACGAGCATGATGATCAGCAGCTCTGTCATGCCCAGGTTGAACACGCCTCTCCTCCCGCCGAGAGCGTAGCGTGGGGACCGTTGGAGGGCTCGCGTTCGAAAGCGGGCGGCCGCCCCGCCCGCGATGTCCGTTTTTTCAGAACGGCTCGGGGTGTGCAAGCTCGGACGCCGCGTTCGGTTGCCCCGAGCGCTCCGCTTCGATCGAGACGACGATGAACTCGTCCTCGGTGCTGGTTTCGAAACGGATCAGATCGCGCTTCGGAACTTGCAGCAGCGAGCGCCCGCCGCGTCTGCGGATCGACAGTCGGTCCGGCGTTTCGACCAGGTCGACCAGGCCGCCGACGGTCTGCACCCCGGACTCGGTCCAAAACGTCAGAACCCGCTGCAGCCGCCGGTCGACGTGCAGCTGCACTTCGACTCCGAGGCACCGCCGAAGCAGTTCCAGCGCCCTCTCGCGGTCGTGCGCCAGTGCGTAGGGATCCCGGGGCACGGGGACCCGGGCGGCCCGCATCAATCGGATCAGGCGCCCCACCCCGTATACCGTCGACATCTCGCCCGGAGCCGAGAGCGGGACGATGTCTTCGATCCGCAGCGGACCCTTCCCCCGGGGAGCGAAAGACAACACCAAATGTTCGGCTTCGAGTTCGATGCCGCTCAGGACCGCGAGCAGCTTTCTTCGGATCCGTGCCCGGCTCAAGCCGGCGACGCTAGCTCGCATCCGGGCGCTGCGCTACGCCGGATCGCCCGGCGTGGTGCGTTCCGGGACCGTCGGGAGCGAGCGCCGGTCCGGCGGACCGGCGGGGGCGTCGCCCGAGGGACCCGCCGGGTCCGGAGGGCCGCGTGTAGGATGTTCGAGGTCTCGGATGACTGATCTCGTCGAAATCCGAAACGCGCGTCGCCAGGACCGGGCGGCGCTCCTGCGGATGTGGGTCGATCTGGTCGAATACCACCGGGGTCTCGACGCCGCCCTGCCCGTTCCCGCGGAGCTGGAGCGCGGACTGCGGCAGCAGATCGACCGCGGAACCGAGCTAGCGAGCCACCAGCTCCAGGTCGCCGAGACCGGGCCCGGACTGATCGGGTTCAGCCTCTCCGAGGCCGTGCCCCTCCCGTCCGGAAAAAGCGGCGTGCCGGCGGACGGCTGGATCCACGAGCTCTGGGTCGCTCCCGCCTGGCGCCGCGGCGGGCTGGGAAGTCGTCTGGTCGCGGGAGCTCTGTCCTTCCTGCGGGCGAACGGGGTCGAGCGGATTTCCGTGCGCGTCGAGGCTCTCAACCGTCCGGGTCTGGACTTCTGGCGCGGTCGAGGCTTTGCGGAGCGCGCGCGGATCCTGGAACGGGACGCCAGCCCTTAGCCGGTATCCGGAAGCCGCTCCTCACCGGACGCTCGCCCGAGCGTCCAGGGGGGGCCCGGAGAGGCGTGTCCCCCCTCCGGGTCGGCCCGCGGGCAGCGTGCGGCCGACGCGGTACGGCCCTGGACCGCGGGGGGCTTCATTGTATCCTTCCTGCCTGAGCCGGGCCGGTCTCGAGCGGGAATGGCCCTGTGTGGAGGGCATGCGAGTTTCGGGGCGAATGTTGTGGATCCGGTTGTCCGGCTTGGGGCGGCGGCTCGGGGTCGTGTCGGGACGCTCTGCGTTCCGGATCGGCCCGAGGTTCACCTGGCCGCTCGCTTCCGGGGTCTTCCTTCTGGCCGGATGGACGACGTACGGCGCGGTGCAGGCGCTGCAGTCGTCCGGCTCTCCGGCTTCGGGGCGGATCGAGATCTCCGCGCCGGAAGCTCCGCCGAGCGACGCTTCGCTCGAAGCCGAAGCGCTCCCGCCCGTCGCCTCCGATTCCACGCCGCCCGTGCCGATCCGGGAGGCTCCCGCGACCTCCGCTGTTCGACCCGGGGCCGAATGGCCGCGGGTCACGGCCGGGCGCATGCAGCCCGGAAGCACGCTCGGCAACGCTCTGGGGTCCAGAGGCATCAGCCCCAGCGTCGTCCATCAGGTGGCGACTTCCATGCGCCCGGTGTTCGATTTCCGGCGCGCGCGCCCGGGCGACGCCTTCGAGCTGCGCGAGGGCCGGGGCGGCGAACTGCTGTCTTTCGAGTATCGACCCGACCGCGAGACCATCTATCGCCTGGATCGAGAGGCGGGAGGCGGGCTGGTGGCGACCCGGCAGACGGCACCGCTCGAGGGGCGCGTGCGGACGCTGGCGGGAGTCATCGAGACCTCGGTTTTCGATGCCTTCATCGATCAGGGCGAATCGCCGGCGCTGGTGCACGCGTTCGCCGACCTGTTCGCCTGGGACGTCGACTTCTCCCGCCAGGTTCAGCCCGGCGACGAGATCCGGCTGATCTACCGCAAGTTCTACGACGGCGCCGGCTTCGTGCGCTATGGGGAGATCCTGGCGGCGGAGTACCGCACGGCCGAGCGCGCCTACACCGCTCTGTACTTCGAGGACCACGAAGGCCGCGCGGGCTACTTCACGCCCGTAGGCCATTCGCTGCGCAGGGCTTTCCTGCGCGCTCCCTTGGACTACTCGCGCATCAGCTCTCGATACTCCAAGTCCCGGTTGCATCCGATCCTCAAGATCCGGCGGCCGCACGAAGGCATCGATTACGCCGCCCCGAGGGGAACCCCCGTCTGGGCGGTGGCCGATGGCGTGGTGGTTTTCGCCGCCCGCAACGGCGGCTTCGGACGGCTGGTCAGGCTGCGCCACCCCAACGGGTTCGAAACCTACTACGGCCATCTCTCGCGCTACGGCAAGGGGATTCGGGTCGGGCGCCAGGTGAGGCAGAAGGACGTGATCGGCTACGTCGGCTCGACGGGTCTGTCCACCGGCCCGCACCTGGACTACCGGGTGAAGGTGAGCGGCCGCTACGTCGACCCCATGAAGCTCGAGTTCCCCAAGGGCCGGCCGGTCTCGGTCGAGGATCGCGAGCGCTTCGAGCGGGTCGTGGACGAGCGGCTTGGCCAGCTTCGCGAGCTGCAGCCTCCCCCGCCGTTGGAGGCTTCGCTCTAGGGAGCCGTTCCCGGGCGGGTACACTAGGGCTCATGGGGCTGGAGCGATTCGAGGCGCTGGCGGAGGAGTTGGCCCGGCGCCAGGCGCAACTTCCGGAGCGCCTCTCCGCCGCGAGAGAGGCGGCCGAAGCGCTTCGCCAGCGCGCCGCGGCTGCCGTGGCGGCGTTCGTGACCCGCGCCCGCGCGCTGGGGGCGGAGCACTTGGGCGACGTTGTCGTCTCGGAGGTGGAACCCGACGAAAAGCACGTCGACTGCCTGCAGTTCAGCGTCGAGCGCGGCAGGCACGTACTGCTGTGCGTCGCGATCGCGGGAGAATCCGGGGGGAAGATTCGCCTGGTCGGACCGTTCCGCCGCGGCAAGACCGAGGGTCCCTGCGCAGACCAGCCGCTGCGGGGCCCCGAAGTGGAGGCCGCGCTCGATCAGGGCTTGCTCGACCTGCTGCGCGGGGCCAGCGAGGCGTGATCCCGAACGCCGACGTCGGAGTCGTGGCGTGACCCTCACCCGCGACGATCCCGAACTCGCCCAGACTCTCACCCGGCGCGAGCAGATGGTGGATTACATCCGCGCCGGAGAGACGCCTCGGGAGCAATGGCGCGTCGGAACCGAACACGAAAAGCTGGGGCTGTCTCTGGATACGCTGGAACCGGTTCCCTATTCGGGACCGCGCGGGATTCGCGCGCTGCTGGAGGTTCTCCACCGGGACTACGGCTTCGATCCGCTGCTGGAAGAGGGCAACCTCATCGGACTCGAACGGCAGGGCACCAGCATCACCCTGGAGCCGGGCGGTCAACTCGAATTGGCCGGAGCTCCGCTGGTCACGCTCCACGAGACCTGCCGCGAGTTCAACGACCACATCGCGCTGCTCAAGCGCGTCTCGGAGCCGCTGGGGATCGTGTGGCTCGGGATCGGTCTTCATCCGCTCGTTTCGACCGCGGACGCTCCGCGCATCCCGCGCCAGCGCTACACGATCATGCGCGAGTACCTGGGGGAGCGCGACGAGCTGGGCCTGGACATGATGCACCGGACGGCGGGCGTGCAGGCCAGCTTCGACTTCAGCGACGAGACGGATCTGGCGCTCAAACTGCGCGTCGCGCTGGCGGCGTCGCCGCTGCAGACCGCCCTGTGGGCCAACTCCAGCGTCTCGGGCGGCAAGCCCAACGGCTTCGCCTCCAGGCGCGCCTACGTCTGGCGCCGCACCGATCCCGACCGTTGCGGACTGCTTCCGTTCGCCTTCGAGGCGGGTTTCGGCGCGGACACCGCCTATCGGCGCTACGTCGAGTGGGCGCTCGACGTGCCGATGTTCTTCATCCTCCGCGAGGGCCGGCACGTTCCGATGCGCGGCCGGACGTTCCGCGACTACTTCGAGCGGGGTTTCGAGGACTGGCGGCCGACATTGGCCGACTGGAGCCTGCACCTGACGACGCTTTTTCCCGAGGTGCGGGTCAAGCGCCTGATCGAGGTGCGCGGCGCGGACGCCGTGCCGCCTCGCCTGGTGTGCGCGCTTCCCGCGTTCTGGAAGGGAATCTTCTACGACGAGCAGTCGCTCGGCGCCGCTTTCGAGCGCCTGCGGGGCTGGGACCACGCCGCCGTCGACCGGCTGCATCTGGACGTGTCGCGGGCGGGTCTGTCGGCGGCCGCGCCGGACGATTCGGCGTTGGGGGTGGCGCGCGAGCTGATCGATCTGTCCGCCGCGGGCCTGCGCCGGCAGCGGGCCATGAACGCGTCGGGGCAGGACGAGGCGATCTTTCTGGAGCCGCTGTACGAAATCGTGGAGCGCGGGACCGCACCCTGCCATGATCTGATCGAGAACATCGACGGTGAAGACTCCCACCGCCTGGTCGAATACGCTCGCTACTGAGTTCTTGGGACGCATCTCGTTGACCCGCGGGACGATGGGGTTAGCCTTCGCGAGGTGAGCGATATGCCCAGCTTCGAGGTCCGCATCGGCGGCGAATCGATTGCGGTTCCCGCCGAGCTCCCCCTGCTTCCGGTTCGGAATACCGCGGTTTTTCCGGGGGTTACGCTCCCGCTGAGCGTCGGTCGCGCGCGTTCCCTGGCGGCGGTCCAGCACGCGGTCAAGCAGGGCGGCCTGCTCGCCGTCGTCCCCCAGCGCGCCCCGGACACCGAGCAGCCCAGCCGGGACGAGCTGTTCGGGCACGGCTGCGTCACCAAGATCGTGCACCGGGTCGACACCGGCTCCGGTCTGTCCGTGGTGGTGGTCGGTCTGGCGCGCTTCCGGATCGCCTCGCTGCTGGGAGGAGATCCGTTCCAGCGGGTCGGCATCGAAGTCGTGCACGACGAGATCGACCAGACCCCCGAGACCGAGGCCGCCAAACGCACGGTTCTGAGGCTCGCCAGGGAGCTGGTCGAGCTGCGCGAGGATCTGCCGGACGAGGCGATCGAGATGCTCGGCCGCGTCGAGGACCCCGCGCGGCTGGCGGACCTGATCGCCTTCAACAGCGGCAGCCTTCCGATCGAAGAGAAGGTCGGGCTGCTGGGGCAGGGCAACGTGTTGGCGCGGCTGCGCGTGGTTATCCGCTACCTGATGCGCGAGATCCGCGTGGCGCGGGTCTCGCGCGAGTTCGCGGAGCGGGCCGCCGGCGAGATCGACGAGGGACAGCGCAAGAAGCTGCTGCGCGAGCAGCTGCGCAAGATTCGCGACGAGTTGGGCGAGACCGACGAGCAGGGCGGCGAGGCCGACGAGCTGCGCGAGCGGCTGGAGGCGGCACGTCTTCCCGACGAGGTCTGGAGCGTGGCGGAGCGCGAGGTCAACCGCCTGTCCGGGATCCCGGCGCACTCGCCCGAGCGCTCGGTTTCGCGGACCTACGTCGAGTGGATCCTGGATCTTCCCTGGCTGGAGGAGACCAGCGACAACCTGGAGCTGGGCCAGGCGCGCGAGATCCTGGAAGAGGACCACTTCGGTCTGGAGAAGGTCAAGGAGCGCATCCTCGAGTATCTGGCGGTGCGCCGGCTGGTCGAGGCTCCCAAGGGGCCGATTCTGTGCTTCGTCGGCCCCCCCGGAGTCGGCAAGACCTCGCTGGGCAAGTCGATCGCGCGCGCGATGGAGCGCCGCTTCGTGCGCTGTTCGCTGGGGGGAGTGCGCGACGAAGCCGAAATCCGCGGACACCGGCGCACCTACGTCGGGGCGATGCCCGGGCGCATTCTGCAGAGCCTGAAGAAGGCGGCGACCCGCAACCCGGTCTTCGTGCTCGACGAGATCGACAAGGTGGGCATGGACTACCGCGGCGATCCGTCGGCGGCGCTGCTCGAGGTGCTCGACCCGGAGCAGAACCACACCTTCAGCGACCACTACCTGGAGCTGCCGTTCGATCTGTCCAAGGTGCTCTTCATCGCCACCGCCAACCGCAGCGACACCATCCCCCCGCCGCTGCTCGACCGCATGGAGGTGATCGAACTGCCCGGCTACACCATGCGCGAGAAAGTCGAGATCGGCCGGCGCTTCCTGCTGCCCCGCAAGCTCGAGGAGCACGGACTCGCCCCCGAGGCGCTCGAAATCTCCGACGCGGTTCTGCGCGAGATCGCCGAGAGCTACACGCGCGAGGCCGGCGTCCGCAATCTGGAGCGGAACATCGCCGCGCTGGTGCGAAAGACCGCGCTGCGAGTGGCCGAGGGCGGAGCGCCGCCGGCCATCGACCGCGAAGCCGTGGAGGAGCTGCTGGGTCCCGCCCAGTTCCGCGCCGACCGGGCCGAGCGCATCGAGCAGCCGGGCGTTGCGACGGGGATGGTCTGGACGCCCGTCGGCGGGGACATCGTCTTCGTCGAGACGGCCCTGATGAAGGGCAAGCCCGGGCTGAATCTGACCGGACAGCTCGGCGACGTCATGCAGGAGTCGGCGGAGGCCGCGCTTTCGTACCTGAGGGCGAACGCGGAGGCGCTGGGCATCGAACCGGATGTGTTCGACGAGAGTCGGATCCACATCCACGTCCCCGCGGGCGGAATGCGCAAGGACGGACCTTCGGCCGGCGTGACCATGATCGTGGCGCTGGCGAGCCTGCTGAGCGGACGCCCGGTGCGGGGCGACGTGGCGATGACGGGCGAGATCACTCTGCGCGGCCAGGTCCTGCCCGTCGGCGGCGTCAAGGAGAAGCTGCTGGCGGCGCACCGGGCGGGGATCGGGGAGATCATGCTGCCCCGGCGCTGTCTGAAGGACCTCGAAGAAGTCCCGCGCGAGGTTCTGGACGACTTCAAGATCTTCCCGCTGGACGAGTCGATCGAGGCGATATCCGAGGCGGTCGGCATCGGTGCCTGACACGCTTCCCGGCGCGGCCCGGAGGCCGTCTCGGGGCTTCGAGTTGCTGCGGCTTTCCCGCCGCGACCGGGCCGAGGCCCGCCGCAGGCTGGCCGATTTGACGCCCCAGGCCCAGGCCGACGCCTGCCGCGAGCTGCGGCCGGAGGTCCGGGCCGAGTTCTTCGGGCTGCTCGAAAGCCCAGAACAGATCGTTCCGCTGCTGCCCGAGGCCGAGCTGGTGCACAGCGTCCTCGCCGGCGGCATGAGCGAGGCAGCCTGGCTGCTGGAGCTGGCGACCCCCGAACAGCGTCTGGCCTGCTTCGATCTGGACTGCTGGCACGGCGAGGAGCTGCAGCTCGAACGCGTCGACGAGTGGCTCGACGCGTTGGTCGAAGCCGGCCGCCCCACGCTGGCCCGCGCGCTGGGAGAGCTGGACCTGGAGCTTGTGCTGCTGTCCCTGTGGCGCGAGACCCGCGTGGTCGTGATCGATCGAGAGGACGACCCTCCGGACGGATTCTTCTCGCCCGACGGGATGGTCTATTTCGAGGTCGGGGACGAGGGCTCGACTCACCGGGTCCACGAGATCGCCCACGCCACCCACTCTCAGGACTCTCCGCTCTACTGGCGCATCGTCTATGGACTGCTCTTCGAGACGCGCACGGAGTGCGAAGAGAACGCTCTGCGCTGGCACGCGCGCCGGCTCAACGATCTGGGCTTTCCCGAGCGTTCCGACGCGATGCTCGTCTACCGCCCGCTGCCTCCCGAACAGGTCGAGGATTTCGGCCGCGCGGAACTGTCGAGCGGCGTCGCGGTCGCCCACGATCTTCCGCGCCAGTTCGGCGGCACGCTTCTGGCCGAGGCGCTGGCGGAGCTGCCCCCCGCGTCGGCCTCCGACGCGCTGGGGCAGGTTCTGGCGGTGGCGAACTGGCTGGCCGTCGCCGATCGGTTGCGCCTGTCCGAGTCGGAATCGATCCCCACCGCGCTCGGCAAGGCGGTGCGGGGCATCGATGGCGGGCTGCGCGAGCTGGTGCGCCGGCGCAATCAGCCGCCGGCCGAAGTCCTCGCCCGCACGCGCGCCATCGATCTGTTCCGCGCCGGCGCGACTCTCGACCTGGAGTTGCGCGGCCCCTACCGCTGAGCCGGGCCTCCCAGGTCATTGGGGTAGGGAGTCGTGGAGGGCAGCGAGAGACCCAGCACTTCCGCCAGACCTTCGAGGATGCGGTAGGTGATCCCCCAGACTTTGTAGTCGCGAAAGGCGAAGGCCGGAAAGACGCCCCGGTAGTCGTCCCGCTCGAGCAAGTAGGTGGATGCGGACGCGGGGTCGAAGATCCAGCGCAGGGGGATCCAGACGGTGGAGGCGACCTCGTGATTGGGGATCGGCCGGGGGCGCCGTGGGAGTTCGTAGACGAAGGGCGACACGCGCACCCGCCGGACCTCGGGGAAGCGCCTCGCCTGGCCGTCGTTGCTGAAGTCGTCGAGTCGGCCCAGCGCTGCGGGGAGCGGGACCCCGACTTCCTCCAGAGTCTCTCGCGCCGCGGTCTCGGCCAGGTCCCGGTCGCCGGAATCGCGCCGGCCCCCGGGGAAGGCCATCTGGCCCGACCAGGGATCGTCGTCGCGCGCGGCGCGCTCGATGAACAGCAGCTCGGGCGAGGCGGAGCCGGGAGATTCATGGAAAATCAGGGCGACCGCGGCCTCGCCCCCGGGCGATTCCGGAGCGCTCTCGATGCGCGCCCGGTGGCTGCCGACGCACCGGCGGATCCTGGCGCTGTCGGCGGATCTCGACACGGCGGGAATCCTACCGGCCCGCACGCCGGTCTGTCCGCCCGCTCCGCTCCGGTTTCCCGATTGCCCCGGGAGCGCGACCCCAATCGAGAGGAAACGCCGGCTCATCGACGAGACGCTCGGGACCGGACTGCGGAGGTCTGCAGCGCCGTTCGGCTGGCCGCTCGAGCCCGCAGGTGACACTCTTTCACGACCCACCCGCTCGGGGAGAGAGATGAGTTCGACGCTCCTGACCACCAAGCTGATCGTGCACGATCTCGAGATGACGGCCGCTTTCTATTGCGACGCCTACGGTTTCGAACGGACCGGCCGCATCCAGGCCGAGATCGCCGGAGAACCCATCGACGAAATTCTTCTCGGCCGGCCGGGGGGTCCCGGGAGCGGGCTGATTCTGATGAAGTACGTCGACCGGCCCGCGCCCCGGAACGGGGAGGTGGTCCTGGTTTTTTCGACCGACGACCTCGAAGCCCTCTTCGCCCGCGTCCGCGGCGCGGGCGGCGGAATCTACGTGGAGCCGTACCAGAGCGAGACGACCGACTTCAAAGTCGGGTTCTCGACCGATCCGGAGGGACACCTGATCGAGAATCTGGAGATCCCCGGGTAGAGGGGATCTTCCTCGTCGGGCCGCGCTTCCGCTCGGCTAGTCTCTGGCTGGAGGTGCTGTCCATGGAAGCCGACGAGACCACAGACCGCTTCGAGATCCGAGAGTTGCTCGAGCGCTATTCCCACACGGTCGACTTCATGGACTGGGAGCGGCTCGACACGGTTTTCACCGCCGACGCCACGGTCGATTACACGGCGCTGGCCAACTACTTCGGCGACCGGCCTTATTTCGCGCGGGGCCTGCGGGAAGTTCGCAGGCTGTTCGAGATCATCATCCCGCCCAACTACGGCACGCTTCACTACATGACCAACCACCTGATCGCCCTTTTCGGCGACCGGGCGCGGGTTCGGACGTACATGCACGTGGGCGGCGGCCACGAGTTCGGCGGGGTCTATCTGTGCGGCGTCGTGCGAACCGGCGACGGCTGGCGAATCCGCGAATACAGCTGGCTGGCGCACACCCCGTCCCAGCCCGCCGACGCCGAGCGCGTGCGCGCCTGGATGCGGGAGCCCGAGGTCTCCGCCTGAGCCCACCTCCGCCCGACACGAGCCGACGAAACGGGCAGGAGCGGTCTTTTCGGGTTCCGCTCGGGGCGCCGGGCCTCCAGAAGTCCGCCGCGCGAGAGGGTCTTCCTACACCGAACTGCGTTTAATGGCGCGCGTCCGGACACGCGGCCGCGCTCGGCCTTGTTTTTGTCTTTTGTTCGTTTCCACAGTCGATAATTTTCATACCGTCAATACGCGATGGAGTGTTGAGGTTGGAGGTGGGTTGTGGTGTATACTCGCAAGTGGAGCGCTATGGAGCCCCTGTGGCGACTGGCACCACGGCTCCCTGCGCGTCGCGAACCGAACCATGTTCGGCAGAGGAGGGAGCAATGAGCAGAAGGCAAGTTCTGGCAGGGTTGGCCGCCATAGCGGCCGTGGTTGAGGGGTTGGCGGCAGGTGTGGTTCCGATGAACCTGCTTCCGCTGCTGCTCGTCCTACTCGGTCTGGTGTTCGCGCCGATGGAAATCGACGTGGGGGATACGCCGGCCACGAGATTCCTGGTGGTCGCCATAGCGGCAGGGGCCGCGGATTCGGCTGACGTGCTGGGGCACATCCCGGCGATCGGAGCGCATCTCGACTCCATACTCAGCCAGTACACGAACATGCTGTACGGCGGGGCCGTCGGCATCGTGGTCATGAGGTTGGTGAACGGTCTGAAGGGCTGAACTATCGCCCTCACGCATCACGACAGCATGTCTGGACCGGGCAACCGGTCCGTATGAAAGTCAGGCCGGCCATCGGGACTTCGCGACTCCCGATGGTCGGCTTTTGCCATCGCGGCCGCGCTTGAGCGGTCCAACGGCGCGCTCTCTGCGCGCCGTTTCCGCTTAAGGGTCGGTGATAGACTTGTCCGGCCCGAACGGCTCGGAGGTGTCCCTGTGTCGGAGCGCGCGAAGCCCTGGGTGATCGACGGCGACGGGCACGTGCTCGAGCCCCGCGATCTGTGGGAAAAGAACCTGCCCGCGGAGTATCGCGACGTCGCGATCAAAGTCGTGACCAATGCCGACACCGACATGGAAGACGAGTGCGTCGATGGGCTGGCCGTGGTGCCGGGCTGGGCGACCACCAACGGCTGGGCTCGATCGCCTCTCTCGCGCCGGGCGGACGTCAGCGGCTGGCGCTGGGAGGAGCTTCCCGCCGCGGGCCGCGACCCCAAGGCGCGCGTCGCCGAGCTCGACCGGGAGGGCATCGACGTGGCGGTCCTGTATCCGTCGCTCGGTCTGCTCCTGGGCGGAATCCGCGACCCGCGACACGCCGTCCTGGCCTGCCGCGTCTACAACGACTGGCTGGCCGAGTTCTGCAGCGCGGCCCCGGAGCGCCTGATCGGGATCGCCGCGCTGCCCCTCCAGGACCCCGAGGCCTGTCCGGGCGAGGCCCGGCGCGCCGTCGACGAGCTGGGGATGCGCGGCGTGTTCGTGAGGCCCGCCAACGGCTACGGCAACTACCTCGCCCACCACCCCGTCTTCGACCCGCTGTGGGCCACGGTTCAGGAGCTGGGCGTTCCGGTCGGCTTCCACCCCGCGGGCGTCACCGACACTTTCGGTGCGGCCACGGTCTACGGGCAGACTCTCTGGACCGGTCACGTGGCCGCCCCCGAGCCGGGAGTGATGGGCCGCGAGACCGGCGACGAGTTCGCTTTCGGAAAAACGCTCCACTTCCTGTTCGACGATACGATGCAGCTCACCATGCTGATCGGCACGGGTCTTCTGGATCGTTTCCCCGAACTGAAAGTGCTGATCCTGGAATGCGGCGTCGGCTGGCTGCCGCATTGGATAGACAAGCTCGACCACTGGATCGAAGTGGTGCCCTGGCAGCGCCCGCTCGAGCTCAAGCCGAGCGAGTACGTCCAGAGGCAGGTCTGGGTCTCGGCCGATCCTGACGAGACCACCTTGCCCTACGTGGTTTCGGCCACCGGCGCGGACCGCATCATCTGGGCGTCGGACTACCCGCACATGGACGTGCTGGAGTCCGAGCCGTCGGCCACCGCGGAACTCTACGAGAACATGCGCGGAATGCTCGAGAGCGACCAGGCGGCGATCGCCGGCGAAAACGCCCGGGCCCTTTACGGCCTGGGTGCCTGAGCCCCGAGCCGCCCGCGCGGAACGGCTCTCACGCTTCTCGCGGCGGGAATTCTCCCGGCCCGGCGAGCTCGAAGTGCTCGAACTCGAATGCCGGCGAGACCGTGCATCCGACCAGGCTCCACTCGCCCAGACTGCGGGCGCTCTGCCAGGCGTGAGCCGGAACGCGTTTCTGTGGCCTCTCCCCCGACTCCAGTCCGGGTCCGAGTTGCCAGGTTTGCGTGCGCGGGGATCGATGAACGCGGAGCTCTAGCGGAGCTCCGGCGTAGTAGTGCCAGATCTCGTCGGCATCGATGCGGTGCCACGCGGAGGCCTGGCCCTGCTCGAGCAGGAAGTAGATCGCCGTGCCCGACGCACGTTCGCCCCGTCGTGCCTCGGCGCGCCAAGTCTCCCGGAACCAGCCGCCCTCCGGGTGGGGCTCAAGGGCCAGCCGTTCGATGATCGTCCGAGCGTCCATCGGGACCGTCCGCGTCGGTCGTCTCGTCGCCGTTCGCCGCGCTCTCCGGGGCGGCCGCGTCGGCGCCCGCGTCGGTCGGAGCTTCCCCGTTCGGGTTCACCTGCGCGGCTTGTTCGGCCTGGGCCTCGTCGGAGGGCTGAGCGCCCTCCGGGGAGGCGTCCGCCGGCGCCGGTGCGCCGAGATCCTCGTCGGGAGAGCTCTTTTCCGGTCCCTCCGTTTCCGGCTCGCCGGGATCGCTCGGCGGCGCTGCGGCCTCCTCGAAGCGCTGCGGCAGCACGGCTACCTGACGGCCTTCGGAGGAGATTTCGAACTGCTCTTGGTGGAAGTCGGATTCGGCCACCAACTCGACTCGGCGCCCGATCCGCTCGCGCACTTTCTCCAGCCCCTCCGACGCTTCGCCCTGGAGGACGTCGATCACTCCGGGGTGCGCGTGCACCCGCAGAGTCTCGCCGCGCAGGTAGCCGGCGGCCTTCGGCAGCTCGCGGAACAGATTGTGGGTGAGGGTTCGCGCCGACTGCAGGTAGCCCTTCCCCTCGCAGATCGGACAGGGCTCGCAGAGCTGCTGGGTCAGGCTCTCGCGGGTGCGCTTGCGCGTCATCTCCACCAGGCCCAGCTCCGAGATCTTCTGCAGGTTGGTCCTGGCCTTGTCCTCGCGCAGCGCGTCGGACAGCGCCTTGTAGACCTTCTCCCGGTTGGCGGCGATCTCCATGTCGATCAGGTCCAGGATGATCAGGCCGCCGATGTTGCGGAAGCGAAGCTGGTGAACGATCTCGCGCGCCGCCTCGAGATTGGTCTTGAGGATCGTGTCCTCCAGACTGCGGCCTTTGCCGCCGGTGTAACGGCCGGTGTTGACATCGATCGCGGTCAGCGCCTCGCCCTGGTCGAAGATCAGGTAGCCGCCGGACTTCAGCCAGACCTTGCGTCCCAGCCCCTCCTCGATCTCGCTCTCGATGCGCTGCGACTCGAATAGAGGCTGGTTGTCGCGATAGTGGCGGATGCGCGGGCGGGGAGGCGCCGTGAATTTCTGGGTGAACTCCTGCATCTCCGCGTAGGCGTCGGCGTCGTCCACCACGATCTGCCGGGTCTCGTGGGTGGCCATGTCGCGCAGCACCTTGAGGTGCAGCTCGGGCTCGGAGTAGATCGGCGCAGGTACCTCGCGGACCTCTTCGCGGCGCTTCTGGACCTGTTCCCAGCGGCTGGTCAGGTATTCGATGTCGGCCTGGATGTCGGCCTCGCTGACGCCGTGGGAAACGGTCCGCACGATGAAGCCCAGCTCGCGGGGCCGGTGCTTCTCGACGATCGCGCGCAGGCGGCGGCGCTCGCGGTCGCCCTCGATCCGACGCGAGACGCCCACCCGGTTGACCCAGGGCATGAGCACCAGGTGGCGCCCCGGCAGCGAGATGCGCGAAGTGATCCTGGCGCCCTTGGTGCCCAGCGGCTCCTTGGCCACCTGGACGATGACTTCGCGCCCCTCCTCCAGGACTTCCTCGATCTTGGGCACGGAAGCGCGGTTGCGGCCGCGGCCGCGGCGCCCCGCACCGTTGCCGTTGGTCGCGGCGTCGTCGAGGTCGATGTCGTCGGCGTCGGAACGGTAGTCGCCGGCGTACAGGAAGCCGGCGCGTTCCAGCCCGATGTCGACGAAAGCGGCCTGCATTCCCGGCAGGACGCGGGTGACCTTACCCTTGTAGATGCCCCCCATAACGCCGCGCTCGTTGGAGCGCTCGATATGGAGTTCTACGATCTTGTCGGCTTCGCGGATCGCCACCCGGGTCTCGCCCGGGGTGACGTTCACGAAGATCTCGTTGCGCATGAAAACTGCCTTTCGGGCACGTTGCCGGGGTCCCGCGGGCGCGGAGCGGGGAGCGCAGGGACTCCGCCGCGGCCGCCGGATCGGGGCTCCGTCGTGCCAGACTGAGGGAAAGGCTCGGCGCCGGAAGGGCCGGCGAGCCGGCACACCGGCCGGTCAGCAGGCGTCCGGAAAAGGATGCACCGCGGTCCGGTGGCGGAATCATTCGTGGCGAGCGATCCGGTACGATGAGTATCGTCCTCGCGTCGAACTCGAAAGGGAGACCCTAGTGAAAGGGTCGGATGGGGTCAATGCGCGGATGCGCCGCCTGCCGCGCGTCGACGAGTTGGTCGAAAGAGCCGCCGAGACCGGCGGGCTGGAGCGCTGGAGCCTGCTCGCCGCCGCGCGCGAGGTGCTCGCCGCCGCGCGCGAGGAGCTCGCGCGCTCCGGGGACGGCGAGATCGGGCTCGAGCGGCTGTTGGGCGAAACGCGCGCAGCGGCCGGCGAACTGGAGGCGGACTTTCCGAGCCGGGTCCTCAACGCCACCGGGGTCGTCCTGCACACCAATCTGGGGCGGGCACCGCTGGCGCCGGGCGCGGCCCGGGCGGCTGCCGAAGCCGCGGCGGGATACTCGAATCTGGAGTTCGACCGGCGCAGCGGCCGGCGCGGCTCCCGGCTGGCGCACGTCGGACGGCTGCTGGAACTGATCTCCGGAGCCGAGTCGGCCCTGGTGGTCAACAACACCGCGGCGGCGCTGCTGTTGGCGGTCGACAGTCTGGCCGCGGAACGCGAAGTCGTGCTCTCGCGCGGGGAACTGGTCGAGATCGGCGGTTCGTTCCGGATGCCGGAGATCATCGCTGCCAGCCGCGCGCGCCTGGTGGAGATCGGCACCACCAACCGCACCCACCTGCGCGACTACCACTCGGCCATCGGCCCGCAGACGGGAATGCTGCTCAAGGTGCACCGCAGCAACTTCTCGCTGCGCGGCTTCACCCGAGAGGTCGGTCTGGACGAGCTCGCGCAACTTGGCCGGGAGCACGGCCTGCCCGTGGTGGAGGACCGGGGCAGCGGTACCTTCGTCGACCTGCGCCCGCACGGGATCCCGGAGGCCGAGGCCTGGCGAGGGCTCGAGCGGGGGGCGGACCTGGTGCTCTTCAGCGGCGACAAGCTGCTCGGCGGGCCGCAGGCGGGGATCGTCCTGGGCCGGAGGGACTTGATCGAGCGCATGCGCTCGAGCCCGCTCGCCCGCGCGCTGCGCGTGGACAAGCTGACCCTGGCCGCCCTGGGCTGGACGCTGCGCGCCCTGCTCGCCGGCCGCGAACGCGACATTCCCGTGCTCCGCATGCTGACCGCGCCGCCCGAAGAGATCGCGGAACGGGCCGAGCGGATCGCGCGGGAGTTGGCCGCGGAGGGCTGGAAAGATCCGCGGGTGGAGCGGCGCGGTTCGCCGGTGGGGGGAGGCGCGCTGCCGGAACTGGAACTCGAGGGAGCCGTGGTCCGATTGGACCTCGGCGAGCGCGCCGCCGGCGAACTGGCGGAGCGCCTGCGCCGGGCCGAGCCGGCGGTGCTGGTCCGCGTGCATCGGGGCGCGGTCTGGATCGATCCGCGCACCCTGGAGGACGCGGACGTCGCCGACCTGGTCGCCGGCTTCGGCCGGCCCGTTTGATCGCAACATCGGCCGCGGGTAAGGTTCCCGACCGATGCTCGACGCGAACGTGCTGGTATTGAATCGTTCGTACCTGCCGATCCACGTGATCTCGGTGCGCCGAGCCCTGACGCTGATGTACCGCGGGCTCGCCCGCGCCGTCGACGAGAGTTACGACACTTTCGACTTCGAGCGCTGGCGCCGCGCCGAGATCCGGCCTCACGACGACTGGCTGGGGATCGTGGGCGGGGTCATGCGGGTGCCGCGCGTGATCCTGCTGGCGGCGTTCGACCGCGTGCCCCGGCGCCATGTGCGCTTCAGCCGCTCCAACATCTACGCGCGCGACCGGCACACCTGCCAGTACTGCGGGCGCGGCGAGGGCCGCGGGCAGCTGAACCTGGACCACGTGGTGCCGCGCTCCCAGGGCGGGCGCACCTCGTGGGAGAACGTGGTCTGCAGCTGCGTGCGCTGCAACCGGCGCAAAGGGGGCCGGACCCCCAACCAGGCCGGCATGCGCCTGATCCGGAAGCCCGAAAAGCCGCGCTGGACTTCCGTGGCAGGCCTGGCCGGGCGGCGACATACTTACCCGGAATGGAGACCCTTCTTCTCCTTCGTCGATGCGCCTGAGCAGGGCGTCGAGACGGCCGCTCCCTAGACGGAGCCGGGACGGCCGGGCTTTCGCCCGCCGGGTCGTTTGAGTTTCCGACACCCGGTCTCCTCGGAGTTGGTCGGGCTGCGGCTCGACGCGGCGGTGGCGCGGCTCGAGCCCGGGCTGTCCCGGGCCCGCGCGCGGCGCCTGATCGACAGCGGCGACATCCGGGTCGGCGCGCGGCGCGTGCGGGCCTCGCACCGCCTGCGCGAGGGAGAGCGCATCGAAGGAGCCGTCCCCCCGCCCGAACCCGCGGGCGTCGAGCCCGAGGAGATCGCGATCCGGGTCGTGTACGAAGACGACGACCTGATCGTGGTCGACAAGCCGGCCGGGCTGGTGGTTCACCCCGCCGCCGGCCACCGCGGCGGAACCCTGGTCAACGCGCTGCTCTTCCACTGCGGCGACCTGTCCGGGATCGGCGGCGTCACCCGCCCCGGAATCGTCCACCGCCTGGACAAGGGAACTTCCGGCCTGATCGTCGCCGCCAAGGGCGACGCGGCCCACGCCTCGCTGGCCGGGCAGTTCAAACGGCACAGCATCGAACGGGAATACCTGGCCCTGGTGCGCGGCTCTCCCGGCGCCGGCCAGGGCACGGTCGACGCGCCGATCGGGCGCCATCCCAGCGACCGCAAGCGGTTCAGCACGCGCTCCCGGTCCGGCCGGCGGGCGGTCAGCCACTGGCGGGTCGAAACGCGCTTCCGGGAGCACACGCTCCTGCGCGTCCGCCTGGAGACGGGCCGCACGCATCAGATCCGCGTCCATCTGGCCTCGGTCGGGCTTCCGGTCGCGGGCGATCCGGTGTACGGCGGCGGCGGGCGCCGGGCGCTGCCCGGGTTGAACCGCCCCGCGCTGCACGCGGCGGTGCTGGGGTTCGCGCATCCGCGGGACGGGCGCGGCGTGCGCTTCGAAGCCCCGCTCGCCGAGGATCTCGAGCGGCTTTTGCGGGAGTTGCCGGGTTGAGCGGGACGTTCGAGCGCAGCCCGGCGCTGGAGGCGCTGGGAATCGATCACGGCTTCGGCCTGCGGGGTTCGGACCGGGCGGCGCCGGGCCGCGTGCACCGCGCGCGCCAGGTGCACGGCCGCGAGCTCCGGCGCGCCCCCCTCGAGAGCCCCGGCGTCGAGGCTGACGCGCTGTGGACGGATGCGCCCGGCGAGGCGGTCTGCGTCGCCACGGCCGACTGCGTACCGATCCTGCTGGTGGACTCGCGCCGGCGGGCGGTGGCCGCGCTGCACGCCGGCTGGCGCGGCACCGCGGCGTGCATCGCCGCGCACGCCGTCGCCCGGCTCGGGGACGAACTGGGCGCCGATCCCGCGGACTTCGTCGCCGCGCTCGGTCCTCACATCGGAGTCTGCTGCTACGAAGTCGACGAACCGGTGCGCGAGGCGATGGGCGATCCGCGCTCCTTCCGCGCGGCCGGCCGGTCCGGCCACTACATGCTCGACCTGTTCGACTGCAACCGGCGCCAGCTTCTGTTCGCCGGTCTCCCGCCCGCCAACGTGCACCGCGTCGGCGGCTGCACGGCCTGCGACCCCGGCCGCTACGTCAGCTACCGCCGCCGCGACGCCGGTCGCATGCTGCACTACGTGCGCATGCCCTCGACTTGACGCGCCGGGCGGGGGCCGCGTCACGCGCGCCGTGCGGCGTCCGAAGCCGGCTGGAAATCCGCGCGGCGCGCGTGGCACCCTGCGCGGCATGGATGTCTACGAAGCGCTGTACACCACGCGCGCCATGCGCCGCGTCAAGCCCGACCCGATCCCCGAGTCCGTTCAGAGGAAGATCCTGGACGCCGCGATCCGCGCCCCCAGCGGCGGCAACATGCAGAGCTGGCGCTTCCTGCTGGTCGACGACCCCGAAGTGCGCCGCCGGATCGCGGCGATCTACCGCGACTGCATCAGCCAGCTCTGGGTGACGGTCTACAAGGACCGGGTCGAGCAGGCGCAAGCGAACCCCGACGCGCCCGAGTCCAAAGACTTCCAGAAGGTGTACCGCTCGGCCGAGTGGCTGGCCGACCACTTCGCCGAGATCCCGCTGCTGCTGTTCAGCTTCGCCCTGGCCGACACTTCGGGCGGCTCCATCTATCCGGCGACCTGGAGCGCCATGCTGGCCGCGCGCGCCGAGGGCGTCGGCAGCGCGCTCACCAGCGTGATGCTCTTCCGCGACGCCGAGGTGAAGGAGATCCTGGGCGTCCCCGCCGAGGAGGGCTGGCACATGTCGTCCTGCGTGACCTTCGGCTATCCGACCGGCCGCTGGGGCGTCGCCCCGCGCCGGCCCGTCCATCAGGTCGCCGGCCGCAACCGCTGGGACGGCCCCCTGGGCTTCGAAATCCCCGATCCCCTCTGGCCGGCCGAATAGGCGGCTCGACCGGGCGCGGCCGGAAGGATTCCGCGGCGGAGCGCTCGGGCTCCCGGACGCGCTAGGCGGGGGGACAGGCGTCGAAGGCCAGGGACTGGAGTTCTTCGCGCCATTCTTCGAAGCGGGAGTCGCGCTCGCCGTTGCACAGGAAGGCGAAGGCCAGTTCGCGGTCGGGGTCGGCGAAGCCGATCTGGCCGCCGGTGCCGCGGTGGCCGAAGCTGCGCAGACTGCTTCCGCGGCCGAACGCCCCCAGGTGGAAGCCCGTGCCCCAGCGCACGGGCTCTCCGATGGTGCCGTCGACGTCGCCCGGGCGATTGGTGGGCGTGGCCACGCATTCCAGGCCGTGCCGCGTGACCAGCCGGACGCCGTCGAGTTCGCCGCCGAGCGCCAGAGCGGCGTAGACCCGCCCCAGGTCGCGCGCGCTGCCGATGGCGCCGGCGGCGGGCAGGACGGCGCGATGCGTCTCCGGACGGTTGAATCCGTGGGCCAGCTCGGGCGTGTCGCCGAAGCGCTCCCGCAGGCGCCGCTCCCGCTCGGCCGGGCTGCGCCGGGGCGCCTGCGTGCCGGTCGGCACCACGTCCAGATCGTTGTAGCACCAGGCCACGCGCCGCTCGAGTGCGGCGTCGTCCGGCAGGCCCAGGTAAAGGTCGCGCAGCCCCAGCGGCTCGAAGACCTCCTCGCGCAGGAACCGCCCGCAGTCGCGCCCGTCGATGCGCTCGATCAGCTCGTTGAGCACGTGACCGAAATTGAGCGGGTGGTAGGCGTTCTTCTCGCCCGGCACGAACGCCAGCGGCACCTCTTCCATCGCGCGGCGCAGGGCATCGCGGTCGCCGTAGTGCCGGGGGGTCAGCCAGGCGGGCCCCAACGGGAATCCGCCCCGATGACTCATCACGTGGCGGATCGTCACGGCGGCCTTCTCCGGCACGCGGCTCGCGAAACCGGGCCAGTACTTCGCGACCGGTTCGTCGTAGTGAAAGGAGCGCCTTTCGTAGAGCATCAGCATGGCCAGCGCGGCCAGGCCCTTGGTGGCGCTGAACGTCACGAACAGCGTGTCCGGGGCGACCGGGACCGCCGTGCGCTCGCGGGCCAGCCCTCCCCCCGCGTCCAGCACGCGCCGCCCGGAACGGAAGACCGCCAGCTGCGCGCCGAGCGTGAAGCCGGCCGCCAGCCCCTCTTCGAAGCGCCCGGCCAGGCGATCCAGCGCCGCAGGATCGGCTCGCACGCCCGCGGGCGGGGTCTCGGGATCTCGCCTCCAGATGCTCACGCGACCGAGACCATAGCGGGCCGCGCCGCGCCGCGTATTTCGCATCCCGTTCGCCCCCGCCGCCGGAGCGCTTGAGGAGGTGCCGCGAGTGCCCTACCACCGTGGGGGATGTTCGAGCGCGTCGCCGAGATCGAAGAGCGCTACAGCGAGCTGGAGCGCAGTCTGGCCAGACCCGAGGTGGTCTCGGACCCCGAGCGTCTCAAGCGCGTGGGCCAGGAGCTGGCGGAGATCCGCGAGACCGTCGAGACCTACCGGGAGTGGCGGCGCCTGGCCGGCGAGATCGCGGAGAACGAGGGGCTGCTCGAAGACGGGGACCCGGAGATCCGCGAGTTGGCGAGCGCCGAACTGGACGAGCTGCGCCCGCGCCGGGACGAGAGCGCGGCGCGACTCGAGCAGTTGCTGGTTCCCCGCGAGCCGCGCGACGGCAAGAACGTGGTCTTCGAGATCCGCGCCGGCGCGGGCGGCGACGAGGCCGCGCTGTTCGCGGGGGATCTGTTTCGCATGTACAGCCGCTTCGCCGAGGAGCACGGCTGGAAGCTGGAGATGCTCGCTCTGTCGGAGACCGGCGGCGGCGGCCTGAAGGAGGTCGCGGCCATGATCGCCGGCCGCGGCGCCTACGGGCAGCTCAAGTTCGAAAGCGGCGTCCACCGCGTGCAGCGCGTGCCCGAGACCGAGTCCCAGGGCCGCATCCATACCTCGACCGCCACCGTGGCCGTTCTGCCCGAAGCCGAGGAGGCCGACGTCCAGATTCAGGAAAAGGATCTGCGCGTCGACGTCTACCGCAGTTCGGGTCCCGGCGGCCAGAGCGTCAACACCACCGATTCCGCGGTCCGGCTGACCCATGTCCCCTCGGGCCTGGTGGTCATCTGCCAGGACGAGAAGTCGCAGCACAAGAACAACGCGCGGGCGCTCAAGGTGCTGCGCTCGCGGCTGTACGAACTGGAACAGGAGCGGCTCGACCGCGAGCGCGCCGCGGAGAGGCGGGGCCAGATCGGTTCGGGCGACCGCAGCGAACGCATCCGCACCTACAACTTTCCCCAGAATCGCGTCACGGATCACCGCATCGGTCTGACGCTGCACAAGCTCGACCGCATCCTGGAAGGCGATCTCGCGGAGTTGATCGAAGCCCTGGCGGCGGCGCGGCGGGCCTCGCTGCTCGAGGAGGGTGCGTGAGCGCGCAGGTCTGGACTCTGATGCAGCTGCTGCGCTGGACGACGGACTTCTTCAAGCAGCACGGTCTGCTCACGGCCCGCCTCGACGCGGAGGTGCTGCTCGGCCACGTGCTGTGCATGCCGCGCATCGATCTGTATCTGGCCTTCGACCAGCCCGTCTCGGAGGACGACCGCGCCCGCTACCGCGAGCTGGTGCGCGCGCGCGCCAAGCAGCGGGTGCCGGTCGCCTACCTGACCGGCCAGCGCGAGTTCTGGTCGCTGCCGTTCAGCGTGGCGCCCGACGTGCTGATCCCGCGGCCGGAGACCGAATCCCTGGTGCGAGCCGCGCTGGAGATCGCTCCGCGGCGGATCGCCGAGGTCGGCGTGGGATCGGGGTGCGTGTCCGCGGTCCTGGCCCGCGAGCTTCCCGACGCCCGGCTGGTCGCGGGCGACGTCTCCGAGTCCGCGCTGGAACTGGCGCGGAGCAACCTGGAGGCGCTGGAGCTTGCGGAGCGGGTGGAGCTGTACCGCTCGGACCTGCTGAGCGAGCTGCCGGGCGAGTTCGATCTGGTGGTCGCGAACCCGCCCTACGTCCCCAGCGCGCAGATCGACACGCTCGAGCCCGAGGTCCGGCAGGAGCCGCGCCTCGCCCTGGACGGCGGCCCCGACGGGCTGAGCGTGGTGCGGCGGCTGATCGAAGAGGCCCCGCCGCGGCTGGCGCGCCCCGGGGCGCTCGCGCTCGAACTCGGAGAGGGCCAGGCGGAAGAGGCGTCGCGGCTGGCGCGCGAATCCGGCGCGGAGCGCGTCGAGACCCGGCCCGATCTGCGGGGTGTCGAGCGCGTCCTGGTCGCGCACTATTGAGCCATGGCCGCGAATTCTCCGATCCGCATCCTGGACAGCGCCGACCCCGGGTTTCCGGCGGCTTTCGCGCCCCTGCTCGCGCGGCGGGAGACCGGGCGCGCCGAACTCGAGGATGGCGTGGCCCGGATCGTCGAAGACGTGCGCCAGCGCGGCGACATGGCCGTGATCGAGGCGACCGCGCGCTTCGACGGCTACCGCCCGGCTCCGGCGGAGTTGGAGCTGAGCGCCGCCGAACTGAAGCTGAGCGCCGCCGAACTCGACTTGGACGACGACGCGGCTCTGGCCACCGCCGCCGAGCGAGTGCGGCGCTATCACGCCGCGCGCGTCCCGGATTCGTGGACCGAGTCGGGTCCGGACGAGGAACTGGGGCAGCTGGTGCGGCCGCTCGAGCGGGTCGGTCTGTACGTGCCCGGCGGCAGGGCCCCGCTGGCCTCGACCCTGCTGATGCTGGCGGTTCCCGCGCGCGCGGCGGGCGTGAAGCGGCTGTCGGTCTGTAGCCCCGGTGAGAGCGTGCACCCCGCCGTGGCGCGCGCGGCCGTTCTGGCCCGCATCGACGCCTTCCATCGCGTCGGCGGGGTTCAGGCCATCGCCGCTTTGGCCTTCGGGACCGAGAGCATCGCGCCGGTCGACAAGATCGCGGGGCCGGGCAACGCCTACGTGCAGGAGGCCAAGCGCCAGGTCTCGGGTCGGGTCGCGGTCACCGCCGAGGCCGGCCCCAGCGAGGTCTTCATCGTGGCGGAAGCGTCGGCTCCGGCCGACTTCGCGGCCGCGGACCTGCTCGCCCAGGCCGAGCACGACCCGCTCGCCAGCGCGGTCCTGGCGACTCCGGACCGCGCGCTGGCAGCGGAAGTGGCCGCCGAACTGGGCCAGCAACTCGCCTCCCTGCCCGCTCCCGAAGTCCCCCGCCGCTCGCTGGCCAAGCGCGGCGCGATCGTGGTCGTCCGCGACCTCGAAGAGGCCTTCGAGCTGGCCAACCGCTACGCGGCCGAGCACCTGCAGCTCTTCGTCGAGGACGCCGGGGCCTGGCTCGGGCGGGTCCAACACGCGGGCGCGGTCTTCGTCGGTCCGGCCAGCCCGGTGCCGCTGGGCGACTACGTGGCCGGACCCAGTCACGTTCTGCCCACCGGCGGCGCGGCCCGTTTCGCCTCTCCGCTGGGCGTCGAGGACTTTCTCAAGCGCACCAGCCTGATCCGGGTCGGTCCCGCCGCGGCCCGCGAGATCGCTCCGGCCGCCGTCCGGCTGGCCCGACTGGAGGGGCTCGAAGCGCACGCCAGGGCGCTGGAACGGCGCCTGCGGGGCGATTCCGACAAAACCGGGTAGACTCTCCAGAGGCGATCCGGGGCCGGTCGCGCCCCGCTCCGACCCCCGCTGTAAGCCATGCGCCGGGAGGAAGGATGAGCCGCAACGGCAGCGCATCCCGCAAGACTGCCGAGACCGACATCCAGGTCGAGATCGAGCTGGACGGATCCGGCGAGGCGCAGATCGAGACCGGCGTGGCGTTCTTCGACCACCTGCTGGACTCCCTCGCGCGGCACGGACTGTTCGACCTGCACGTGCGGGCCAAGGGGGACCTGCAGGTCGACCAGCACCACACGGTGGAGGACGTGGGCATCGTGCTGGGCGGCGCGCTGCGCGACGCCCTGGGGGACGGCCGCGGCATGCGGCGCTTCGGCTCCGCGCGGATTCCTTTCGCCGACGCCCTGCTGAGCGTCGACCTGGACCTGTCCAACCGCCCCTACTTCGTCTACGAGGTGGAACTGCAGCGCGACTGGGTGGGCGGCTTCGACGCCGCGCTGTGCGAGGACTTCCTGTACGCGCTGGCGAACCACGGCGGCATCGACCTGCACGTCCGTCGGCTCTACGGCCACAACGTGCACCACATCGTGGAAGGCATCTTCAAGGGTCTCGGACGCGCGCTGGACGCGGCCACGCGGATCGATGACCGCATCGAGGGCGCCCTGTCCACCAAGGGATCGCTGTGAGCGCGTCGGTCACCCTGGTCGACTACGGGATGGGCAACCTCCCCAACGTCGCCCGCGCCTTCGAGCGCGTGGGAGCGCGCGCTTCCGTCACCGACGATCCCGGGGCGATCGAGCGCGCCGAGCGGGTGGTCGTTCCCGGCGTGGGCGCCTGTGGCGACGCCATGGCCAATCTTCGCGCCAAGGGACTGGACCGGGCGCTGCTGGACTGGCTGGCGACCGGCCGGCCGTTCCTGGGCATCTGTCTGGGCCTTCAGCTCCTGCTCGAGCGCGCCGAAGAGGGCGACGCGACCTGCCTGGGCGTGATCCCGGGCCGCGTGGAGGCGTTTCCGGAGGACCTGGAGCTGCCGGTGCCGCACATGGGCTGGAACGAAGTCGAGCCCGAGCGGGAGCACCCGGTGGTCCGGCGGGGCCACTTCTACTTCGTGCACGGCTTCCGAGCCGCACACGTCCCGGACGAGTACTGCCTGGGCAGGACCGAGCACGGCGAGCGCTTCGTCTCGGCCGTGGGGCGCGAGAACTTCGTCGCGGTCCAGTTCCACCCGGAAAAGAGCCAGCGGGCGGGCCTGGACCTGCTCGAACGCTTCTGCGGGTGGTCGCCGTGACCGCGCGCGTCCCAGCGCTGCTGCTCTGCGCGCTGCTGGGAACGGCCTGCGCCGTTCCCAGCCCGGTCGTCTCGCAGCGCTCCGCCGCCGGGCCCGGCATCGAAGTGCGGAAAGTGGCCCTGGCGCCTTTCGCGCGCGGAACGCTGCGCGCGGCCGACGTCGAACAGGACGGCGTCGATCTGATCCGCTCGCGCGTGTTCGAGGCGCTGGCCGAATTCACCGACTGGGAGCTGGTGCCGCCCGAAGAGATCGACCGCTGGCTCGAGCGCGAGCAGATCTCGACCGACGGCTCCGGCGCTTCCGAGATCGGTCCGGAGGCGGCGCGCGCCTTCGCCGCCGACGCCGTGCTCTACGGCAGCGTGCGGCGCTACCGCTCGCGCCTGGGCGGCCCGAGAGGCTCGCGGCGCCCGGCATCGGTCTGGTTCGAGCTGGAGCTGAAGCTTCCCGACGGTACGCGCCTGTGGAGGGGCACATACCGCGAGGAGCAGGCCGCGGTCTCGGACAATCTGCTGGGGCTGCCGCGCGCCGCCTCCCGCGGCTTTCAGTGGGTCGACGCTTCCCGCCTCGCCCTGGAGGGCGCCCGGGAGCTGATCGGCGCGCTCGCCCGGGAGCAGCGGGCTTGGAAGTAATCCCGGCGATCGACCTGCGCGGCGGCCGCCTGGTGCGCCTCGCGCAGGGAGACTACTCGCGCGAGACGGTCTACGGCGAGGAACCGGCGCGCGTCGCCGCCGCGTTCGCGGCCGCCGGAGCGCCCCGCGTTCACGTCGTGGACCTCGACGGGGCACGGGCGGGCGATCCGGCCCACGACGGCGTGATCCGCGAGATTCTCGAGGCCACCCGCGGCGTGCCCGTCCAGACCGGCGGCGGCGTGCGCAGCGCGCGTCGCATCGCGGAGCTGCTCGAGTGGGGAGCCGACCGGGTGGTGATCGGCACGCTCGCGCTGGAGCGGCCGGAGCTGGTCCGGGAGTCCGCCGCCCGCCATCCGGGCCGCCTGGTGCTGGGTCTGGACGCCAACGACGGCCGGGTGGCCGTGCGCGGCTGGAAGGAGACTTCGACGTGGCGCGTCGAAGAGGTTCTGGAAAGCTTCGCCGGCGTGCCGCTGGCGGCCGTGCTGCACACCGACATCGCCCGGGACGGCATGCTGAGCGGCCCGAACCTGGAGGCGACCGTCGCCCTGGCCGGCCGTTCGGAGTTCCCGGTGATCGCCTCGGGCGGCGTGGCCGAGCTGTCGGATCTCGAACGCCTGGCCCGCAGCGGCGCCGTCGCCGGGGTGGTGGTCGGGCGCGCCCTGTACGAGGGCAAGTTCGGACTGGGCGAGGCGCTGGAGGCGGTGGCGAGGTGCTGACCAAGCGCATCATCCCCTGCCTCGACGTCAAGGACGGCCGGGTGGTCAAGGGCGTCCGCTTCGTGGACCTCAAGGACGCGGGCGACCCGGTCGAGGTGGCCGCAGCCTACGACGCGCAGGGCGCGGACGAGCTGTGCTTCCTGGACATCAACGCCTCGCACGAGAACCGCGCCCCCAAAGACGCGCTGGGGGCGCGGACCGCGGAGCGCGTCACCATCCCTTTTTCCGTGGGCGGTGGGGTGCGCTCCGTCGATGACGTGCGCAGCCTGCTGGCCGCGGGCGCCGACAAAGTCTCCGTCAACTCCGCCGCCGTGGCCCGTCCCGAACTGGTCTCGGAGGCCGCCGAGAGGCTCGGCTCGGCCAACCTGATCGTGGCGATCGACGCCCGGCGCCGCGATCCGCTCGATCCGGCCCGCGGCTGGGAAGTCTACACGCACGGCGGCCGGCGCCCCGCCGGGCTGGACGCCCTCGCCTGGGCCCGGCGGGTCGAGGGCCTGGGGGCGGGCGAGATCCTGCTGACCAGCATGGACCGGGACGGGACCGGCGACGGCTACGACCTGCCTCTGACCCGCGCCGTCAGCGACGCGCTGCGCATCCCGGTGATCGCCTCCGGAGGAGCGGGAAGCCTCCGGCATCTTGGCGAGGGTCTGGACGACGGACCCGGCGGTGGGGCGGCCGCGGCCGTTCTGGCGGCCAGCATCTTCCACTTCGGGACCTTTACCGTGCCCGAAACCAAGGACTATTTGGAGCGGCGCGGAATCCGCGTCCGCCCGATGGAAGCGGCCGCCGGCTGAACCGCATCCACCGGACCGGAGATAGGGGGGGATTCACGACAGTTGCGCATCGTCACGGATACGCCATCCTGTCCGGCCCCGTAGGTGTGGAGGAACGAGATCTGCCCGGCGTCAAGATTAAAGAGAACGAGAGCTTCGAGCAGGCGCTTAAGCGCTTTAAGAAGCAATGCGAGAAGGCGGGCATCATGTACGAACTCCGCAAGCGCGAGCACTACGAGAAACCCAGCGTGCGTCGCAAGAAGAAGGCGCTCGCCGCCCGCAAGCGGGCTCTCAAGAAACTGAAAGCGCAACGATAACCACGAGCCCGGTGCGGCCCAGCCCGCACCGGGCTCGTTCTTTCCGGGCCCCAGCTTCATAAACAGACCGTAGGAAGAATCAGCTCCCCCGTGGCTCGCATCCCCCAGAGCGTCGTCGAAGAGGTTCGCGAGCGCGCCGACATCGTTTCGGTGATCGGGCGCTACGTGACCCTGCGCCAGGCCGGGAGCCAGCACGTCGGTCTGTGCCCGTTCCACGACGAGAAGACCCCGTCGTTCCAGGTCAGCCCCGCCAAGCAGGTCTTCTACTGTTTCGGCTGTCAGGCGGGGGGCAACGTCTTCTCCTTTCTGATGCGCCGCAACGGCCTCGAATTTCCCGAGGCCATTACGGCGCTGGCCAAGGAGCTGGGGATTCGCATCCCCGCCTCGGGAGGACAGGGCAGCGGGCGATCCGCTGCCCTTTTTCGCATCAGCGAGCGGGCGCTGGAGTTCTTCCGCGAGACCTACCGCGGGGCCGAAGGTAAGGCCGCCCGGGCTCACCTGGCCGAGCGCGGCGTTCCCGACGATCTGGCGGACCGGTTTTCGCTCGGCTGCGCGCCGGCGCGCTGGGACGGCCTGCTGAAGACGCTGCCGAACGCCGAGGCCGTGCGGGCCGCGGCCGAGGTCGGTCTGGTCAAGACGCGCGAGACCGGCAGCGGCCACTACGACGCCTTCCGGGGCCGGGTGATTTTTCCGATCGCGGAGCCCGGCGGGCGCGTGATCGGTTTCGGCGGCCGGGCCCTGAGCGACGACGGGCCCAAGTACATCAACTCTCCCGAGAGCCCCATCTACCGCAAGGGAAACGTGCTCTTCGGCATCCACCAGGCGCTCGACGCGATCCGGCAGCGGAGCCGCGCGATCGTGGTGGAAGGCTACTTCGACGTGATGGCGTTGCACCGGGCCGGATTGGCCGAGGCCGTGGCGCCCTGCGGAACCGCCCTGACGGCGGCGCACGCGCGCCTCCTGCGCCGCTACGCGCCGGAGGTCGTGCTGCTCTTCGACGGCGACGAAGCGGGCCAGCGGGCGGCGCGCCGCTCCCTGCCCCAGCTTCTCGCCGAAGGCCTGCGCGTACGCGCTGCATTCCTGCCGGCGGGCGACGACCCCGACACGCTCGTGCGCCGCGCCGGAGAGGCGGGGCTGCGCGCCTGCGTGGAGGCCGCGACTCCCCTGCTCGACGAACTGATCGATCGCGAGGTCAAGGGCATGGCGGACCATGCCTGGGACGCGGCCGACGCCGCGCGCGCGCTGGCTCCCTACATCCTGGCGATTCCCGACGCGGTCGAGAAGGCCGCCTACACGCGCAAGCTGTCGAGCTATCTCGATCTGCCGCCCGAGGCCCTGGCCAGCGCGATGCGCTCGTCGGCGGCCGCCGCGCCGCCCGAGCGCGCCCCGCAAGAGCCCGCCCCGCCGCCGCCCGAGCGGGTGCCCGATCCCGACCCGGCGATCGCCGCGCTGCTCGGCGCCGTGCTGGAGTTCCCGGAGACCGGCCGCCACCTCGACGACCTGCAGAGCGACTGGCTGCCGCGGGAGATCGACCGGGAGGTCGTTTCGGCCGTCTCCTCCGCGCTGGCGAGCCATGGGCACGCGGCCGCGTCGCATCTGCTGTCCCCGGAAAACCCGGCGGTTCGGGCGGAGGTCGCCGCGGCGCTGGCCTGGATCGCCGCCCAGGACCCGCCCGAGAGTCTGGACTCCGCGGAGCGGGCCGCGGGCGACTGCATCGCTCAGCTCGAGAGGAAGATGCTCGACGCCCGCATCCGCGAGATCAAGGCCCGTCCCGCCGGCGAGGACGAGGCTCAGTTCGAGACCCTCCAGCGTTACATGCACCGCCGGCGCGAGCTGGTTTCGAGTCTGGCGCGTGCCCCATCCCCGTAAACCGGTCCAAGGAGCTCCCCCGAAATGACCCAACCGACTCCCTCCTCGTCGACCTCCAGAAAGCCGATCAACACTTCCGCGACCCGCTCCAAGGCCAAGAGCCGGGAGCGCGTCAGGAAGGTCGAGTCGAAAAACGGGCACTCCGGCGGGCACGTCGGGCCCAACGGGGCGGCCAACGGGAGTGGCGCGTCCAACGGCGCGGCGGCCGAGGGGATCTCCAACGGCGCCGCCCCGGCGCTCGAGCCGCAGGTTTCGCTGCGCCAGCTGCTGCGCCGCGGCAAGGAGACCGGCTCGGTCGAGGGAGACCAGCTTTTGCGCGCGCTGCCGGAGAAGATCCTGAGTTCGCCGCAGCGGATCGAAGAGGTGACCGACCTGTTCCGCCGTCATTCCGTGGCGATCCGCGCCTGGAACCCGCCCACGGCGGCCAAGACCAAGCCCGAACCCCGGCGCCGCCTCAACACCGCCGAAGACTACGACGGCGTCCGCTCCAACGATCCGGTGCGCGTCTATCTGCGCGAGATGGGATCCGTCTCGCTGCTCACGCGCGAGGGCGAGGTCGAGATCGCCAAGCGCATCGAGGCCGGGGAGAACGACGCGCTGGGCCAGATCCTGGGCTGTCCGATCGCCGTGCGGGAGCTGCTGCGGGTCGGCGACGAGATTCGCGCCGGCAAGCGCGCAATCAAAGGCTACGTCCCGCCGCCGGCCGAAAACGAGATCGAGACGCTCGACGACAAGCGGCGCAAGCTGCTGGCCGCGCTGACCCAGGTCAAGCGGGCCGAGACCGAGATCGGCAAGCGCCGCCGCGCGCTCTCCAACCGGCGCACCGGCGCCGAGACGCGCCAGCGGATCGAGGCCGAGATCCGGCGGATCCGGCAGCGCAGCGCGCGTCGGACGCGCGAGGCGGGGCTGCTCAAGGACCGCATCTACGAGTTCGCCGAATCGATCGACGCGTTCGTCGCCCGGATCGACAAGAAACGCGCCGAACTCAAACGCGTTCTGCGTCCCTACCGACTGGCCGGGGCGGACGAATTCCTGCGCCTCGCCGAGCAGTCGCGCAGGCGCTCCAAGCCCGGCAAGCGCGCGCTGGAACGGCTCGGCGGAAACCGGGCGGAGATCGAAGCCACGGAGAGCGGCATCGCCGCCGCGCTCAAGGAGATCGGCAAGCTGGAGTCGGAGGCGCGCTGCACGCGCGACCAGGCCCTGCAGTCGAGCCAGGCGATCGAACTGGCCAAGGAGCGCACCCGCCACGCCAAGAGCGAACTGATCGAGGCCAACCTGCGCCTGGTGGTGTCGATCGCCAAGAAGTACACCAACCGCGGCCTGCAGTTCCTGGACCTGATCCAGGAGGGCAACATCGGCCTGATGAAGGCCGTCGACAAGTTCGAGTACCAGCGCGGCTACAAGTTCTCGACCTACGCCACCTGGTGGATCCGCCAGGCCATCACGCGCGCGATCGCCGACCAGGCGCGCACCATCCGCATCCCGGTGCACATGATCGAGACCATGAACAAGCTGGTGCGCGCCCAGCGCTATCTGGTCCAGAAGCTGGGGCGCGAGCCGCTGCCCGAAGAGATCTCCGAGGAGATGGAGATGCCGCTGGAGAAGGTCCAGATGGTGCTCAAGATCGCCAAGGAGCCGATCTCCCTCGAAACCCCCATCGGCGAGGAGGACGACAGCCATCTGGGCGACTTCCTCGAGGACAAGAAGCAGCCCAGCATCACCGAAGAGGTGATCCAGCGGAACCTCTCGGCCCACACGCGCCGGGTCCTGGGCACGCTCACGCCGCGCGAGGAGAAGGTGCTGAAGATGCGCTTCGGCATCGGCGAGCGCTCCAACCACACGCTCGAAGAGGTCGGCCAGGACTTCGCCGTCACGCGCGAGCGCATCCGCCAGATCGAAGCCAAGGCGCTGCGCAAGCTGCGCCACCCCAGCCGCGCCCGCGTGCTGCGCGCGTTCGTCGAGTAGCCGCCCGGCGGGCCCGCCGGGCCCCGTTTCCCCCCGCGCAGCGAGCCGTCCCCGCGCCGCCTGGCCGAGAGGCCGGCCCGGCTCGCTTGCCGCCTCCGAACCCGGAACCTATGCTGCCGCCTCCGTCGGGGCGTAGCGCAGCCTGGTAGCGCGCTTGCTTCGGGAGCAAGAAGTCGGCGGTTCAAATCCGCCCGCCCCGACCATCCCAGCCCGGTCCGCTCCTGTCCGGGCCCGGTCCCGCGCCTACCCGGTCGCTCCCTCGGACGCGGCCGGCTCCTCGGGGAAGAAGCGCGCGAGGTAGTCGGCGAACGCTTCCCGGATCTCCTCGCGGGTCAGCCCGAACTGCTCCAGCGTGTAGCGGTGGACGGGAGGCCGGGAGCGCGTGTGGTTGCGAAGCAGCCAGTCCCGCATCTCCGCGCGCGCGGGAGCGTCGAGTTCGAGGCCGGCCGCGGCGTAGACCCTCTCGACCTGCGCCAGGGGATCGGCGACGGCGTCGCGGTACCAGACGTCGGTGAAGCGGCTCTCCGCCCGGGGCAGGCGGTCGCGCGCCGCCAGGGCGCGCCGCACGGCCCAGGCCATGCGCTGCTTCCACTGGCGGCCCACCCGCTTCGGGTCCGCGTGGTCCGAGTTCATGCGCCAGATCGAGAAGTTGAGGCTCGCGCCCGAAGGCACGGACTCGAACGGATGCCGGTGGGCGTGGACGACGTGCGCGTCCGGGAACGCGGCGAAAAGCGTTTCGAGGTAGCCGAGATGCGCGGGCGTCTTGAGCAGCCAGCGGTCTCGCCGCTCGCCCCTCCGCTGCTTCTGCCACTGCAGCAGCTGGAGCATCCGCTTCAGGTGGTCGTAGGCGGGGGTGAAGTCCTGCCCGTCGAGCCAGGCGCGGTAGCTCGGAACGTAGCAGGACGCCTCCGGGACGTGGGACAGGAACGCGTCCTCGAACAGCAGGATCTCCTCCTCGGGGTCGTGCGCCTTCCCGGGGTGGATGGCCATCAGCTCGGGGGAGGTCTCGTGCGCCAGGCGCGAGCGTTCCTCGGCGTCCGGGATGCGCGGGTCGGGCCGGTCGAAGCGCGTTCCCGGCCGCGGCGCGGGCTCGCGCAGCTCCCAGTCCAGCGCGGAGTAGAGGCGCCGGTCGCGGGCGATCGCGCGCTGCAGCAGGGTCGTCCCGGTGCGGGTCATGCCCACGATCACCAGGGGACGCTCGATGGTCTCCCGCGCGATCTCCGGGTGGCGCGCGCGCCAGTCCTGCGCTCTCAGTCGAGTCACCAGGCTCTGGACGATGCGGCCGTGAAAGGCCGCCGCGCCGTCCCGGTTGAGCCCCGCCTCGCCCGACAGGGAGGCCAGCAGCGTCCGGAGCGGGACGCGGAAGTCCTCGTCGCCGAAGTCCGAAAGCCCGCAGGTCCGGCGCGCCTCCGCCAGCAGGGCGGACTCGTCGAAGGGGCCGGGAGGCGGTTCGGACGCGATGCTCGACATTCTCTTCCCCGGCCGATTCTACCTGCTAGGTTCTCGGCGCGATGAGCCGCCGCATCCTGGTCACCAGTGCGCTTCCGTACGCCAACGGACCGATTCACATCGGTCACCTGGTCGAATACATCCAGACCGACATCTGGGTGCGCTTTCAGCGGCTGCGCGGAAATCGCTGCATCTACGTGTGCGCCGACGACGCGCACGGCACGCCCATCATGCTGCGGGCCCGCGACGAGGGCTGCGAGCCGCAGGAGCTGATCGACCGCGTGCTCGAGGAACACCGGGCGGACTTCGCGGACTTCGGGGTCGAGTTCGACTCATTCCACACCACGCACTCGGACGAGAACCGCGAACTTTCGGTGGGCATCTACGAGCGCCTGCGCGAGGGCGGCCACATCGCGCGCCGCGAGATCACCCAGATGTACGACGCGCAGGCCGGAATGTTCCTGCCCGACCGCTTCGTGCGCGGCGGCTGCCCGCGCTGCGGCGCCGAGGACCAGTACGGCGACTCCTGCGAGAGCTGCGGCGCCACCTACACGCCCGCGGAGCTGAGCGACCCGGTCTCGGTGGTCTCTGAAACCCGGCCGGTGGAGCGCGAGTCCGAGCACCTGTTCTTCCGGCTGGAGAACTTCGCTGGAATGCTCCGAGACTGGACGGCGGGCGACCGGGTCCAGCCCGAGGTGCGCAACAAGCTGCGGGAGTGGTTCGAGACCGGCCTGCGGGACTGGGACATCTCCCGCGACGCGCCCTACTGGGGCTTCGAGATCCCGGACGCGCCCGGCAAGTACTTCTACGTCTGGCTCGACGCGCCGATCGGCTACATGGCCAGCTTCCTGCACTACTGCGGGAGCACGGGGGAGAGCTTCGACGCCTTCTGGGCGCCGGACAGCGACGCGGAGGTGGTCCACTTCATCGGCAAGGACATCGCCTACTTCCACACGCTGTTCTGGCCCGCGATGCTGGCGGGCGCGGGCTACCGCACGCCCAGCGCGGTGTGGGCGCACGGCTTCCTGACGGTGGACGGCGAGAAGATGTCCAAGTCGCGGGGCACCTTCGTTTCGGCGCGCACCTATCTGGAGCACCTGCCGCCCGAGTACCTGCGCTACTACTACGCCGCCAAGCTGGGTTCCGGACTCGATGACATCGACCTGAACCTGGACGATTTCGTCTTGCGGGTGAACTCCGACCTGGTGGGCAAGCTGGTCAACATCGCCAGCCGCTGCGCGGGCTTCGTGGTCAAGGGGTTCGACGCGCGTCTGAGCGGGGAGCTGCCCGAGCCAGAGCTGTACGCGGAGTTCGCGGCGGCCGGCGAGGAGATCGCCGCGGACTACGAGTCGCGGGAGTACGCGCGGGTGGTGCGCAGCGTGGCGGCGCTGGCGGACCGCGCCAACCAGTACATCGACGCCCGGCAGCCCTGGGCGCTGGCCAAGGACGAGGCGACGCGCGATCAGGTGCAGGGCATCTGTACCCAGGGGCTGAACCTGTTCCGGGTGCTGATCGCCTACCTCAAGCCCATTCTGCCGGAGACCGCCGCGCGTTCGGAAGCGTTCCTGGACTGCGATCCGCTCGACTGGGACTCGCCCCGCGAGCCGTTGCTGGACCACAGGATCCGCAAGTTCAAGCCGCTTTTGAAGCGGATCGAGCGCGGCCAGGTGGATGCGATGATCGAAGCCTCCCGGGGGTAGATCGATTCCGGATGGATCGAGTGGGTGGCCCGCATTGATCTCCGTGACCCGCCGCTCGCGGACCTGTGAGACCGAGTTCGGCAGGTTGGCCGCGGCAGCGATCTCGCGGCGGGACTTTCTCGGCGGGAGTGTTGCGCTGATCGCAGGTGCTGGGGCGCTCTTCCCGCTTTCGGCGCTGGGGGGCTCGGATCGGCTGTGGTTCGACGGCGTCGCCGCCAATCGGCTCGATACGGTTACGGTTTCTGCGGGGTGCAGTTGGCAGGTGGTGGCTCGGTGGGGCGAGCCGTTGTGGTCGGACGGGGCGGAGTTCGATCCGGTGACGCGCGGGGACGGGGAGAGTCAGGAGCGGGCGTTCGGAGACAACGTCGACGGGATGGAGATTTTCGACGCCGGCGGACGTAGCGTGCTGGCGGTCAACAACGAGTACGTGAACGCGGGCGTCTTCTTCGGGGGCGCGGGCCGTGGCGAGGCGGCGACCGCCGCCGACGTGCGCAAGGGCAAGGCCGGGCACGGGGTCTCGATCGTGGAGATCGCCCGCCGGGAAGGTCGCTGGTCGATCGTCAAGGACTCGCCGTACAATCGGCGCATCACCGCCGACACGCCGATGGAGATCACCGGGCCGGCGCGCGGCCACGCGTGGGTCCGGACCGAGGCCGACCCCGCGGGCGTCGCCTGCCTCGGGACCTGGAACGACTGCGGCAGCGGGCGCACTCCGTGGGGCACCTACCTGGCCTGCGAAGAGAACTTCAACGGCTATTTCTCGTCCTCGGATCCGAACGTCGAAATCTCTGCCGCGTTCGCGCGCTACGGGATCGGGGTCCGGGACTGGGGGCATGGCTGGGCGACGGCGGACGAGCGATTCGACATCTCCCGGCACCCCCACGAGCCGAACCGAGCCGGCTACGTGGTCGAGATCGATCCCCTGGACCCATCCTCGACTCCGAAGAAGCGCACCGCCCTGGGGCGCTTCAAGCACGAGAACGCGGAGCTGGTGCTGGCCGGGGACGGGCGCGTCGTGGTCTACCTGGGCGACGACGAGCGAGGCGAGTTCCTCTACCGCTTCGTCAGCGACGGGCGTTACGTCGAGGGCGGCGAGAATTCGGACCTGCTGGAGAGCGGAACCCTGTTCGCGGCCCGGTTCGCCGACGGCGGCCGCGGCGAGTGGCTGGAGCTGACCCCGGAGTCGACCGGAATGGCCTCTCGGGCGGAGATCTGCATCCACACCCGCATGGCGGCCTCGGCGGCCGGGGCGACCACGATGGACCGCCCGGAGTGGGTGGCCGCGAACCCGCACCGGGCCGAGGTCTACTGCAGCCTGACCAACAATCAGGACCGCGGCCGGAAGACGAACCGGGGCGGCGATCCGATGCCGGTCGGGGGGCCGAATCCCCGCGCGGCCAACCGTTACGGGCAGATCGTCCGCTGGCGCCCGGACGGCGGCGATCCCCTCGCCCGCGGCTTCTCCTGGGACCTGTTCGTGGTCGCGGGCAATCCCGCTGTCCATACCGACGCCGACGCGGGCTCGCCGAACGTCACCCCGGACAACATGTTCAATTCTCCCGACGGGCTCGCCTTCGACCGCAACGGGCTGCTCTGGATCCAGACCGACGGAGACGACTCCGACGCCGGCGGGTTCGCGGGACAGGGCAACAATCAGATGCTCGTCGGCGACCCGGAGACTGGCGAGATCCGCCGCTTCCTGGTCGGTCCCAGAGGCTGCGAAGTCACCGGCCTGGCCTGGAGTGGCGACCGCCGCTCGCTCTTCGTCGGCATCCAGCACCCGGGCGCGGGCGGACGCGGCCACTTCCCGGACGGCGGCAGCAGCGTACCCCGTTCGTGCGTGATCGCCGTCACCCGCGACGACGGCCTTCCGATCGGCTGACCCGCCGCGGGGAAGGCTCCCCGACGCTCAGAAGCGGTGGCTCAGGCGCGCGCTTGGCTGCCGAGCACGGTGATCGCTTCGATCCCCGCCGGACGGGTCAGTAGCGCAGCAGGGCCGAGCCCCAGGTCGCTCCGCTGCCGAACGCCTCCATCAGGATCAGGTCGCCGCGCTCGATGCGGTCGGCGCGGACCCACTCGTCGAGGGCGAGCGGAATCGTGGCCGCGGAGGTGTTGGCGTGCCGGGCGATGGTGCTGATCACGCGCTCGTCCGGCAGGCCGAGGGCCGAGGCCACGGCGCGGGTGATGCGCTCGTTGGCCTGGTGCGGGATGAACCAGTCGACTTCCTCCAGCCCCAGTCCCGCCGCCTCCAGCGTCTCCTTGGCCAGCTCCTCGAACTTGCGCACGGCGAACTTGAACAGCTCCGTCCCCCGCAGCTTGATCGCGATCCCGCCGTTGGGGCCGTCGGTGAAACCCTTCGAGACGCCCACGTCCGTCCAGGCCAGGTGCTTGTACGCGCCGTCGGCGTGCAGCCGGCTGCACAGCATGCCCGGCTCTTCGGACGCGCCCAGCACCACCGCCCCCGCGCCGTCGCCGAACAGCACCGCCGTGGCGCGGTCCTCCCAGTCGACCATGCGCGACAGGGTCTCCGCACCGACCACCAGCGCCGGCCCGTTCCCGCCCTCGCGGACGAACTTGTCGGCGATGGACAGACCGTAGGTGAAGCCCGAGCAGGCGGCCTGCAGGTCGAACGCGGCGCAGCCCGGGGCCTCCAGCCGTTCCTGCAGCAGGCAGGCGGTGTTGGGGAAGACCAGATCGGGCGTGGTGGTCGCCATCACGATCATCGACAGCTCGGCCGCGGAGACTCCGCTGGCCTCGAGGGCCCGCCGGGCGGCCGTTTCGGCCAGATCGCAGGTGGTCTGCTCGGGCTCGGCGATGTGCCGTTCGCGGACGCCGGTGCGCACGCGGATCCACTCGTCGCTGGTGTCCATCCGCAGCGAGAGATCGTCGTTGGTGACGACCCTGTCCGGCAGGCAGCTTCCCGTGCCCTGAATGCGCGAGTACATCTTCGCCCCTTCCAGGAGTCTAAACCGCGCCCAGCAATAGCGAGGCGTTGTGCCCGCCGAAGCCGAACGAATTGGACAACGCCGCGCGCAGCTCGAGCTCACGGGCGGCGCCGGGAACGTAGTCCAGGTCGCACTCCGGGTCGGCGCGGTCCAGGTTGAGGGTCGGGTGGACGACGCCGTCGGCGAGGCTGCGCGCGGCGACGGCCGCCTCGATGGCGCCGGCCGCCCCGAGCAGATGGCCGATCATCGACTTGGTGGAGGAGATCGCCAGCCGGGCGGCGTTCTCCCCGAAGACCTGCCGGATCGCGCGCGTCTCCATCGCGTCGTTCAGCAGCGTGGAGGTGCCGTGAGCGTTGACGTAGCCCACGTCCTGCGCGGAGAGGCCGGCGTCCTGCAGGCAGCCGCTCATCGCCGCGGCGGCCAGGCGGCCGTCCGGGCGCGGCGCCGAGATGTGATGCGCATCCGAGGTGGCCCGGTAGCCCAGCACCTCCGCGTAGATGCGGGCGCCGCGCCGCCGGGCGAGTTCCATCTCTTCCAGGATCAGGATCGCGGCGCCCTCGCCCAGCACGAAGCCGTCCCGGTCGGCGTCGAAGGGCCGGCTCGCCCGCGCCGGCTCGTCGTTGCGCCGCGACAGGGCCTTGAGCGCCGAGAATCCTCCGACGGCCAGCGGCGTGACCGCCGCCTCCGAGCCGCCGGCGAGCACCAGGTCGGCGTCCCCGTACTGGATCATGCGCAGCCCGGCGCCGATGGCGTCCGTGCCCGTCGCGCAGGCCGAGGCCACCGCGTGGCTGACCCCCTCCAGCCCGTGGCGGATCGCGATCTCGCCGGTGGCCGCGTTGAGCATCAGCTTGGGGAAGCTGTACGCCGACATCCGCCCGGGGCCGCGTTCGAGCAGGCGCGAGTGGGCCGCCTCGATCTCGGTCAGCCCTCCGACTCCCGAGCCGATCACGCAGCCGGCGCGAGTGGGATCGGTCCCGGGCAGATCGACCCCGGAGTCCTCGACCGCCTCGGCGGCCGCGACCAGGGCGAACTGCGCGAACGGGTCCAGGCGCCGGACCTCCTTGGTGGAGAAGTACGCCGCCGGGTCGAACCCGCGGCACTCCGCGGCGAAGGTGGTCGGGAACTCGCTGGCGTCGAAGCCCTCAATCGTCGCCACGGCGCTGGTGCCGGCCAGCAGCGCCTTCCAGCTCGGCTCGAAGCCCACGCCCAGCGGCGAGACGGCGCCGATGCCGCTGATCGCGACCCTTCGGCGGCTCACGCTTCGCCGCCCGTTTCGGCCCGCGCCGGCCGGTCTCCGGCCCGGGCGCACTCGAAGCTTCGCGGTCGAGCGGTCATGCCTGGCGCTGCTCCGGGTAGAACTGCCGCGCCCAGCGCCGCAGCTCGGGCAGGGGACCGTCGTCTTCGACCAGCAGGGGACGCTCGCGGTAGACCTTGTTTTCCCAGATCGGCACGTCGGCCTCGGTCTGGTCGAAGATCGCGTCGATCCGCCCCAGGGTTTCGCCGGGAATCTCGCCGGTTCCCCACTCGTCCTTCACCAGCAGAAGCTGGGTCACCTCGCAGTACTCCTCGTCGATGGGGGTGGTCGCCACCACGAAGAGAACCTCGGGCTCGCCGCCGCTGTACAGCCAGATCAGGCCGAGGCCCCAGAGCTCCTGGCGGGCGATCACCCAGTCCTGGCCGCCTTCGCCCGGGATCTGGGTCGTCTGGTAGTAGACCGGCCCGTCGATCCGGATTGGCGTGTCGGGCACCGCGGGCACGCCGTGCACCACCTGGAAGTGGGCTCGGTCGGGCACGTTCTCGGCCAGCTCCTGCACGTGCATGCGGATTTTCCAGGCCCGCGTGACGTAGCCGAGCCAGGCGTCGCTTTCGTACTCGTCGAAATCGCGCATGTGCCAGTCGGGTTCGGTGCCGGCGTCGCTGTGCCACACCAGGATCAGTCCCGAGCGCTCGTCGACGCGCCAGCGCCGCAGCCCGGCGTTGGGCAGACGCCCGCGCGTGCGGTAGGGGACCTCGACGCAGCTCCCGTCTTCGGCCCCGAAGCGCCAGCCGTGGAACGGGCAGCGCAGGCTGTCGCCCTCGACCTTGCCTCCGACGCCCAGGTGCGCGCCCAGGTGGGGACAGTGCGCGTCGAAGACCACGGCTTCGCCGGACCCGCTGCGGAACAGCACCAGGTCCCGCCCCAGGCAGCGCAGCGGCTTGACCTCGCCCGGCGCCAGGTCCTTCGAGGCGGCGATGTAGTACCAGCCGTCGGGGTACGGGGTGAACGGATAGCGGCTCGCCGAACCGGACATGGCCTGCCTCCCCAGGGGATTCGTCTTCAGGGGCGCCCGAGATGATAAACGCCCGCCGGGCGCCCTGCGGGGCCGTTATGCGGGGTCGCCCCCGCGAACGGCCGGGTTCACGCGGCGACTCCGTTCGAAAAGCGGATCGGCAGCGCGCCGAAGCCGCGGAAGAACTCGGACCGCAGCCGGACGACCTCGTCTTCGGCGATCTCGTAGTCCGGGTCGAGGGCCATCAGCTCCTCCAGCATCACGCGCCCCTCGAGCTGCGCCACGTTCGCCCCCAGGCAGCGGTGCGTGGCGTGGCCGAACGACAGGATACGCGGGGCCCGGCGCTCGATGTCGAAGCGCTCGGGGTCGTCGAACTCGCGCTCGTCGCGGTTGGCCGCGGGCCACAGGTACATGACCTTCTGGCCGGGAGTCATCACGCGGCCGTGCAGCTCGGTGTCCCGGATCACGGTGCGGCCCAGCATCTGGGTGGGCATGTCGTAGCGCAGCGCCTCCCAGAAGGCGTCCCCGCACAGACTCGGGTCCTCCGCTACCCGCGCGCGCTGATCGGGGTGCTGCCACAGCCGGTAGGTGCAGGCGGCGAAGACCTTGGGCAGCGTCTCCGTGCCGCCGACGATCCCGGTAATCAGCGTTCCGCGCAGGCCGTCGTCGGTCATCCTGCGGCCGTCGACCTCGATGCCCAGCAGCGCGTCGACCAGGTCTCCGTCCCCGGGCCGGCGCCGGTGCCCGTCGATCAGCTCGTCGATGAAGTCGACCAGCCGATCGCGGGCGTCCAGGCTGGTCGGGGTGCTGCCTTCGGTTTCATCGCTGCGGTCGAAGAAAGCGTTCACGTCCGACACCAGGCGGTCGGACTCCTCGAGCGGGATGCCGATGATGGTGCAGGCGATGCGCACGCTCAGGCGCATGCCCAGTTCGCCGATCGCGTCGACCCCGCCGCGCTCCCGCGCCTCCGCCAGGAACCGGCGCGTGAATTCGCGGGCGAGCGGTTCCAGCCGGCGCGCGGAGTTGGGCGAGAAGAGCTTCATGATCGCCGCGCGGATGGCCGTCTGGTAGGGCGGGTCGGCCGCCGACAGCGCCTCCCCCTGACCCGGCGCGGCGCTCTGCCCCAGCAACAGCTCCACGGTCGTCTGGCCCCGCGCGATGCTCAGGTTCGGATTGGGCAGCAGGTCCCAGATGTCCTGGAAGCGGGTCAGGAAGTAGGTGTCGAACTCTTCCAGGAAATAGTCTGGCGCCTCGTCGCGCATCCGCCGGAAGACCGGCCAGATCTCGTCGCCGTAGACGGTCTCCGAGAGCGGGTGGTAGAGCTGCGGATCCATGGGAGGGTCCTCCTCGGAACCGGCAGTCTACGGCGCGGCCCGGCGCCTGTCTCTCCATGCGGCCTGCGCGGCCGCCGCCGGGCTCAGAAATGGATCGGCTGGGCCACCTTGTCTTCCATTTCGCGCATCGCCGGGCGGAACAGTTCGCATTCCCGCAGGATGCGGAGCTGGAAGTAGTCCAGCAGCTCCGCGTCCCGCTCCGGACCGGCGGCCAGCACCAGCGCCTCGATCTCGGCGTCGGACTCGGTCCCGACCCCGCACGGGTGGCCGAGCAGTCGCGTCCGGTCTTCGCGCTCCTGGCGGTCGATCTCGGGCCCGATCTCGTCCACCCGCCGCAGGTGCTCGGCGATCCGCAGGCAGCGCTCCGCCTCGTAGGCGTCCACGGACTCGGCCGCCGCGTCGCGCCGTCGGCTCAGGGCGTCCACCAAGGCGGCATGGGCCGGCGAGATCGGGCTGGCCTCGCCGGCAGGCAGCGGGAGAACCGGGGTCTCGGCGCCCGTCGCCTCCGCGATTCCCTGCAGCGCCAGGCGCGACTGGCCCAGCAGAAACGTGCGGTACTGGGCCCAGTCGACGCCGGGGTCCGGGTCGGCGGAGACGTGCGCGACGGACAGCGGCGTGTACAGCGCGAAGCGCGCGGTGTGCCACCACAGCAGATCCGGCTCCACCGCGGCGCCGCTGATCTCCCCGTAGCGCCGGACGGCCCGGGACAGGTCGCCCAGGGGCTCGAAGATTTCGCGCGTGCGCAGTCCGGCCAGGTCGGCGATCGGATCGCCCAGGTGGCCGTATTCGACGTCGAGCACAGCACTGACCCGGCCCGCGTCGAAGACGAACTGGCCGGAGTCGCTCAGCACGAAGCTCGCGCGCTCGCGCCGGGGAGCGTGGCGGCGCACCCACTTCAGCGCGAACTCGATCAGCGGTTCCGGCCGGCGCTTGGCCTTGCGGTAGATCCGCTCCCACAGGTCCAGGTCGCCCAGCGCGGCTTGGCCCGGGGGCGGGGACGGCAGGCCGGCCGCCTCGAACTCGCGGGGGTCGATCGCATGCACCGCGGCCAGGATCTCGACGTAGTGGTCCAGGACCGCCTCGCGCTCGGCCTCGCTCTCGGCCAGGGCCAGGTTGGAGCGCCCCGGCAAGCGCTGCATCACCAGCGCGCGGGGCTCGGGACAGACCACGTGGATGTGGGGGACCGGGATCGACTGCGCCTCGAGCACGCGCAGGATGCGCTCCTCGCGCTCCAGGTCGTAGACGTCGTTGATGCCCTCCGAAAGCCCCCGCTCGCCGCGCCAGTACAGCCGCAGGATCTCGCCGTCGCGCTCCAGGTCGATCAGCCAGGCCGGGCGCCAGCGCGGCTGGGGCTCCGCCCGCACCACGCGCCCCCCGAGCGTCCCTTCGAGCCAGCGGAAGGCCGCCCGCCACTCTTCGGGGACCACGGCCGCGGATGGATCGCTCTGCGCCGACATGCCGCGCCCAGCCTATCGCAGCCGAGCCGGCCAGTCCGCGCCGAAGTCCGCCGGGCGGGTTCGGGTCCGGGCGCTTCGCCTCAGGCCGGCGCGGGCGGGGGATCGGCCGGCCGCGCCGTTTCCGCCGCCGCGGGAACCGCAGATTCGAGAGCCGTGCCGTGGAAGAACTCGGAGTTCGCCCCCCACCACAGCGACATCGGGTTGTCGAAGGCGAACTCGCGGAAGTCCCCTTCGCTCAGGTGCCCCTCGTCGACCAGCTCGTAGGCCTCGGTCAGCACCTTCGACATGTCCGGGACGTCCCAGTGGCCGATGTCGGAGCTGAAGATCGCCTTGAGCCGGGCGCCCAGCGGCAGCCGCGTGGAGAAGGCGCTGGCGTTCATGGGATCGTCGGCCTCGCAGCCGAAGTGGAAGCGCTCGGCGAAGACGTCGCGGATGTCCTCGGGGCTTTCGATCCCGCAACGCGAGAACTCGTCCAGCGACTCCGGGTCCTCGTCGGGGTCGGACAGCAGGTACAGGCTGCGGTCCAATTCGCCCAGACGCTCTCTCACCGACTCGGAGCCGTAGCGCCCGATCAGCTCCTCGAGCAGCGGGCGGTCCAGGCGGGCGGGGTCGTAGCTGTGGATCTGCTCGCGGTTGCGCTTTGCCCAGTGGCCGATCAGGTCGGCGTAGAGGCTGCAGGCCCAGTTCACGCCTCCCTCCAGGAAGGCGAAGCGCAGCCCGGGAAAGCGCCAGGGCACCCCGGACAGGAACAGCGACCGCGCGATGCCCTCGCCCGCGGCGGCGAAGTTGCCGATGTGGTTGGCCACGTAGTTGGACGTCGAAGTCCGCGATCCCCAGCCGTAGCCGGTGCTGTGGAAGGTCGGCGCGACGCCCAGCCGTTCGCACGCGGCCCAGACGGGGTCGAAGTCGTGGGGACTCTCGAAGCAGAAGAAGTCGATCCAGGAGGCGCCCGGCGCGGAACCGGCGCCCGCGTACGGCCGCCGCACGTACGAGGGCAGCACCACCGCCCGGAACCCCAGCTCGCGCACCGCGTACTCGAGTTCGGCGACCGCCTCTTCGGGCGTGTGCATGGGGATGGTCGCCACCGGCGCCAGCCGGTCCCGATAGTCCCGGAAGGCCTCGGCGATGTGGCGGTTGAAGGCGCGGCAGCCGGCCTGCCGCAGCTCGGCGTCGCCCATGTTGACGGGGAAGGTCGCGTACGAGGGGTACACCACCGCGAAGTCGAGGCCGATCTCGTCCAGGCGCTCGTAGAGCAGCCGCGGCAGCATCATGGTCGCGCGGTCCAGGGTGTTGCTCGTCGGGAAGGCCCACCAGGGCGCGCGCGTCCCGCCCGCCTGCCTCCGCTCTCGAGGCGTCAACGCCCGGGAGGCCCGGATCGATTCGCCCAAGCGCTCGAAGGCGGCCACCGCGCGCTCGCCCGCCAGCTCGCGCAGGCGGTCCAGAACCTCGGGCATGAACTCGATGAAGTGCGCGTCGCTGTCGATGACCGGATGGTCGAGCCGCGCGCGGATCGCGTCGACCCGGCCGGCGCCCGAGCCGCTCACCCGTTCGCGTTGTCGACGTCGGACCAGGGGCGCAGCACCACCAGCGGCAGTTCGCGCGGGTAGCACATGTCCTGGTACATCTTAGTGGTGTGGCTGGCCTCGCACAGCGCTTCGTACACTCGTTCGCGCTCTTCGCCGGCGGCCACGTGGGCGTGGACCGGGCGCGTTTTCCGGTTCACCCGGATCCAGGCGTACGGGTTGGCTCGCACGTTGTGGACCCAGTGCGGGTCCGTGGGTCCGCCGCCGTTGCTGCCCCGGACCACCAGATCGTTGCCCACCGGGAAGTAGGGCATCGCGTTGGTGCGCTGCTTGCGGGTGCGTGCCCCGATCGTCGTCAGGAACAGAGTGGGCTGATAGGGGTGTCTCTGCGCCAGGCAGAACTGCTTGGTCATCAGCGAGTAGCCCGTCGCCCACAGCACGGCGCGGTCGATCTTCAGTCCCCAGCGGCCGCGCAGCCAGATCATGTACCGCCGGCCACCGGAGGAGAACTCTTCCTTTTCGGCAATGGTCACCGGGCGCTGGTGCGGTGCGCCGCTCGGGTCGGGGGATGCGTCGCTCATTTCTTTCTTCCTTTCGGGCTCGTGAACCCTGGCGGGCTCTATCCTAGCGGGGAAGCGGCCTGCGGTGCGCGGAAACTCGCGAGTCTTCCCCGCCGGCGCGGTCCACCCTGCGGAGGTCCGCTTCGGATATCGTCTCTCGAGGCACGGGCGGGAGAGATGCCGGTTGATAGCCATTCAGGGCGTCTCCTGGCGCCGCCGCCGGGCGGTGGACTTCCGACCGGTGCAGGGGGCGGTGGCGGCCGACTCCCTCGGCAACGCGCTCGCCGGCCTGGCCGGGTCGATCCCGAACGGCGTGCGCTCGACCACGGTCTCGCTGACGGAGATCACGGGAGTCGCGGCGCGGCCGGTGGGGGTGGTCTTCGGCCTGGGGCTGGTGGCGCTGGCCTTCTTTCCCAAGCTGCTGGCGCTGGTTCTGGCCATTCCGGGCCCGGTCATCGCGGCCTACGTCACGGTGATGATCGCGACGCTCTTCGTGCTCGGCATGCGGATGGTCATCTCGGACGGGCTGGACCACCGCAAGAGCCTGATCGTGGGCTTTTACTTCTGGTTCGGGGCGGGGTGCCAGTACGGCGTCATCTTCCCGGAGTACACCGCGAACTTCGCGGGAGGCATGCTGAACAGCGGACTCACGGCCGGCGGGCTGGCCGCTCTGCTGCTGAACGGACTGCTGGAGCTGACGGGGCCGCGCCGCCGGAAGATCGAGAGCGAAGTCTCGTTCCGGCTCCTGC
>JAGWBS010000044.1:0-18705 GCA_021295775.1 Pseudomonadota bacterium
GGTCGCGCTCGCTGTCCCAGGTGACGTAGTCGTACATCGCCCAGATGCCCCGCGCGGTGTCTGTTCCGGTCAGCTCGATCTCGGGCATGTGGCCGTGGTGGACGGTCCGGGTCGGCTCCAGTACCTGGCTCACGCTTTCCACGAACTCTTCCCGGCCGGTGTTGACCTGGTCGGGTTCGCCCCGGCCTAGTTCGATCCGGATCCGTACGTCCTCCGCGAAGCACTCCCTCCATTCGTCCCATTGCCGGGTGTCCATCAGGCGGAAGTACCGCGCCTTGAGCTGCTTGATCTGCTCGATCTCGACGAGATCCTGTGGGTCCATGTGCGTGCCTCTCCCGTGTCGGTCGACGGGTTGTAAGATACCGCCGATGTCCAGCGGAAATCGCGGCAGTCGTTCCGATCGAGAGCCGCTTCCCGGCGGTCGAGGATGAACGTCCCGGGCGTCTCGGGCCTCGCGGACTGGCAGCGCGAGCGGCTGCGCGGCTCCGTGGGGGGCGCCTACTACGACTGGGCCGGCGTGAGGCTGGTCGAACTGGGCCCGGGAACCTCGCGCCTGGTCTTCCGACCGCGGTCCGAGATGCTGACGCCCTGGAACACGCTGAACGGAAGCGTTCTCAACGGCCTGCTGGAACTTCCGTCGTTCCTGGCCTTGCTGCCGGAGTTGCGCGAGGACGAACAGCCCGTGACCAACGATCTATTTCTGCAGCACCTGCGGCCCCTGCCGGGGGATGCCGAATACGTCCTCGAAGGCCGGCTGATCCGCCGCGGACGCAGCATGGCCTGGACCGAAGCCTCGGCCAGCGTCGACGGCAAGCCCACCACCCTGGCCCGCATCACCAAGACGCTGGTGACGGCCGGAACGGGGACATCGGGTTGATCGAAGTCCGGCCGCTGGACGCGGCGTTCGGCGCCGAGGTCGCGGGCTGGGAACCGTCCACGAGCGCGACCGGATCCGTTCGGCGCTGAGCGACCACTCGCTGCTGGTGTTCCGAGGACACCCGCGGCCGACGGACGCGGAGCTGGGCCGCTTTGCGGCCGAATTCGGGGAGGTCGTCAGGGGCGGAGAGATCTATGGGCTGCCCTCGGCCGGCGGCGACGTACTCCGGGTCTCCAATCTTCCCGACCCGGAGGGCTACGACGTCGGCTACGCCGGCTCGGGACCCCTGCCCTGGCACACCGACTACAGCTACATGCCGCGGGCGGCCAAGGAGACCTTCCTGGAGGCCGAACGCGTTCCGCCGGGGGGGCCGCGCACCCACTGGTGCCACATGTACCGCGCCTACGAGACGCTGCCCGCGCCGCTGCGCGAACGGGTCCGCGGACGGGTGGGTCTGCACGACCCGATGGCGTCCGCGCGCCATCTCCCGCCCGCCGATCGGGAATCCCGTCGCGCCCGCGCGGCGCGCACCCACCCACGGGCCCGATTGCCGTATTCCGGTACCCCCGCGGCGCATCCCGCGGTACGGGAGCACCCGGAGACGGGCCGCAGCGCTCTGTACGTCGACACTTTCGTCTCGAGCTTCGAGGGACTGGAGATCTCGGAGTCGCGGACGCTGCTCGACGAGCTGCTAGCCCTCGCGCTGCGTCCCGAGGGTCTCTACTCGCACGAGTGGCGGCCGGGCGACCTGGTGATGTTCGACACCGTCGGGACGATGCACTCGCGCGACGACCATGCCGCGCTCGATGCGCCAGCTCTCGACCCTGCTGCCGGAGTGAGGGCGGGCGCGCTCGGCGCCGCGCTGCTCCTGCTGGCCTGCGCAGAACACCCCACTCCGGAACCTGCCTATCGGGCACAGGACCGGTCCGATGGCGAGCGCTTTGGACGGGGGGCGGAGGTCGCGGGCTTCAAGCTCGCCTTCACCAGCCCCTCCGCGCAGCGCGCATGGGGGGCGGAGGGACCCGCGTTCGCGCCGCTATTCAAGCTCATGCGGGTCGCGGCCGGAGCTTCCGTCGCCGCCGGGAACTATTCGCGCCTGATGGCCGAAGTCGAGATCGCTCTGCGCCTGGAACGCGACCTCGCGGGCCCGGGCGTTTCGCCGCGAGAGGCGGCCGAGGCGGTCGCGGCCGCGCACGTCGCCCTGGAGCTTCCGGACAACCGCTTCGGACAACGGCCGTCGGTCCCCGAGCTGATCGCCGACGGGCTGGGCGCCCGACGCTTCGCCCTCGGACCGCCGGTCGATCCCGCCGGGCTCGCGCTACGCGGGATAGAGTGCCGGTTGAGCCTGGACGGACGCGAGCTGGCGCGCGGGTCGGGCCGCGACGCACTGGGCGGACCGTATCGTGCGCTGGGCTGGCTCGCGGCGGAGCTTGCGAATCGCGGTCGGTCGCTGAGCGCGGGGCAGATCGTTCTGACCGGCTCGATCGGTCGGCCCTACGTCGCCCAAGGCGATCCCGCGGGTCTGTACCGGGCCGAGTGCGCTGGACTCGGCAGCGTCGAGCTGAGCGTCGGGTCCGGCCGCCAGCCCGCGGCGCTCCGGTCCGGTGCCGGCCGCGGCGGCGGAGATTTCGCCGGCGATGCGGGCTAAAGTGGCCGCCTCCCGACTGCTCCGAGGGGTCCGCTTGAACCGCCCGCTGCTCGCCCTGCTGGCCTCCGTCGCCGCGCTCGGCTGCGAAGGTCCGCCGCCGATCGACTACACCGGACCCACGGCCGACTGGCCGGAGTACGCCGGAACCAAGGGCGGCTCGCACCACAGCCCGCTCACCCAGATCGACCCGGGCAACGTCGCCCACCTGGAGCTGGCCTGGGAGCACCGCAGCGGCGACTACTCCAGCGGCGGTCCGGACCACGCCTCGACGGCCTTCGCGTCCACGCCTCTGGTGGTGGGCGACACGCTCTACTACAACACGCCCTACATGCGGGTGTTCGCGCTCGATCCCGAGACGGGGCGCGAGAAATGGATGTTCGATCCCGAACTCCGGGCGCGTGAATCGGGAGGACCCTATCCGTTGGGCGGCCGCGGCCTGGCCTATTGGGAGGAAGCTTCGCCGCGCCCCGGGCAGGCCTGCGCGCGGCGCCTGTTGTACGGCACCAAGGACTCGGAGCTGATCGCCCTGGACGCGGAGACCGGCATCCCGTGCCCCGACTTCGGAGTGGACGGCCGGGTCCCCCTGCGCGAGGGGATCGACCCCGAAGCACCGGCCTGGGAGTACTACCCGACCTCGCCCCCGCTGATCATGGGTGACGTGGCGGTGCTGGGGGCGCTGGTCGCGGACCAGCTACGCACGGACGCGCCCTCCGGGGTGGTCCGGGGCTTCGACGTGCGCAGCGGCGCCCTGGTCTGGGCCTGGGATCCCGTGCCGCGGGACTGGAAGGCCGCGCCGCTGCCCGGCGAGGGCTACGCGCGCGGCACGCCCAATGTCTGGGCGGTCCTGTCGGGGGACGAGCAGCGCGGGCTGGTCTTCGTTCCCACCGGCAACGCCTCGCCGGACAGCTTCGGCGCGGCGCGCAGCGGTCTGGACTACTACGCCAGCGCGACGGTGGCCCTCGACGCCGCAACCGGCGAGGTCGTGTGGCGCTTCAAGGCGGTGCGCCACGACGTCTGGGACTTCGACACCCCCGCGCAACCGCAGCTCTTCCAGATCCCGGGCGTGGGCGGAGGCCGGCCGGCGGTCGCCCAGCCGACCAAGATGGGCTTTCTCTTCCTGCTCGACCGCGAGACAGGCGAGCCGCTGTATCCGATCGAGGAGCGGCCCGTTCCCCAGACGGGGGCGGTGGCCGAGGAGACGCTCTCGCCCACCCAGCCCTTCCCCACGCACCCCCCGCCGCTGCACCCGGAATGGCCTGAGCCCTGGGGTTTCACCCCCTGGGACCGGAGCTTCTGCGAGCGGGAGTTCGAGAAGTACCGCTGGGACGGCTTCTACACGCCGCCGTCCCTGGAAGGCGCCATCCAGTTTCCCCACACCTCGGGCGGGATGAACGTGGGCGGCGTCGCGATCGACTCCGAGCGCGGGGTCGTGATCACCAATCAGACCCACGTCCCGATGGTGGCCAAGCTGGTGCCGCGCACCGAGTACGACCAGCTCGACGAGGGGTCCTTCGTCTACCCGCAGGAGGCCTATCCGATGCGCGGCACGCCCTACGGCCTGCGGCGCTGGACGCTGCTTTCGAATCTGGGCGCGCCGTGCAGCAAGCCTCCCTGGGGAACGCTGAAAGCCGTCGATCTGCGCAGCGGCGAAGTCCTGTGGGAGCGGCCGCTGGGCACGCTGCGCGACATCGCGCCGTTTCCCGTGTGGCTGTTCTACGGAGACGTCGGCGTGCCGAACTTCGGCGGCGGACTGTCCACCGCCGGCGGGTTGTACTTCATCGGCGCCAGCATGGATCGCTACTTCCGCGCCTTCGACGTGGAGACGGGCGAGCCGCTGTGGCGCTACCGCATCCCCTACGCGGCAAACGCCGCTCCGATGAGCTACCGCCTGCGGCCCGAGGGCCGGCAGTTCGTGGTCGTGGCCGCCGGCGGCAACCCGATCACCGGACCGGGCGATGCGCTGATGGCTTTCGCGCTGCCCGACTGAGCTGTTGGCGGCGCGGCGGCGGCGCGGGTCAGCGCATCCGTTTCCAGACCATTTCGGTCTGGAAGTCGGGGTCGACCAGCTCCGCGGGATTCCTCTGTTCGACGTGGCCCATCAGGCCCCGGTAGGTGCTGTAGCCGAGCATCGCGCGCAGGCGCGGGGGAAAGCCGGAGACCCGCTCGCGGTCGAGCGCGAGCAGCTGGTTCTCCTCCTGGCGCAGGAAGCCGGCGCAGTAATTGCTGATGATCGCGACGCGCCGCTCGCCCGAGAGGTTGGCGCCCCCGCCGTGCCAGAGGCTGCCGTGGTAGACCAGCACGCTGCCCGCGGGCATCTCGGCCTGGACGAACTCCGGCCTCTCTCCCCGCCCCGGACGGCGCCCGAAGCGGTGCGAGCCCGGGACGAGCCGCGTCCCCCCGTTCTCGCGGGTGAAGTCGGTGAGCGCCCAGATCGCCGTGCAGGTGACCGGCGCGTGCGGCTTGGGCAGTCCGATCGAGCCGTCGTCGGCGTGGAACGGCTGGTCGGTTTCTCCGGCGCCCATCTCGACCGCGGTCAAGGACGACAGCAGGCACTCGGGATCGAGCACGCCGTCCACGATCGGCAGCACGGCGGGGTGCAGCGGCACCCGCGCGAAGACGTCCCCCCGGCCGAGCAGATTGAAGATCCGCCGGGTGCGCTCGCCCAGGAAAACGTTGGCGCCGAACGGGATCCGCAGTTCCTCCAGGGCGGCGTCGATCGCCTCCAGCAGGGCGCGCACCAACTCGGGCTCGACCACTGCGCGCAGGACCGCGTAGCCCTCGTCGACCACCTTGCGCGCCGCGCTCGCGACGGAGGAATGCGAGCGATCCCCGATTTCCGCTTCCCGCATGAGACCCTTCCCATACTAGCGGTCCCGAAGCGAAGAGGCGTCTTGCCCGGGCTGGAAGTAGACTGATCCGCAGCATGCAACTGCCGCGCGCTTTCCGTTCGATCACGCCGCCGCCCCGGCACGTCGGTGGGGATTCTCGAGACCTTCCGGATTCGGCCCCGTCGCGCGCCTGCCGCGCCGGTGACGAGGACCGGGGGCGAACATGACCGAGTCGAACCTGGGGCTGACCAGTATCGGCAATTTTCGCGAGATCGGCGGATTTCCGGCCGGCAGGGACCGGCGCGTGCGCCGGGGGGTGCTGTACCGCAGCGGGCATCTCGCGGCGGTCACGCGCGAGGACCTGGATCGGCTCGAGTCGCTCGGGATCCGCACGATCATCGACTTCCGCAACCGGCGCGACCTCGACGACGAGGGCGACGGCCGCGTTCCCGCGGGAGTCCGCCGTGTGCGGCTGCCGATGGGCGATCCGGCGCGCGGGCTCGGAGACGTGAGGGCGCTGTTCTCGGATTCGGATCCCGGGCGCCTGCGCGACGAGCTCGCCCGCGGGCGGGCGGTGGAGATGATGCGGGTCGCGGCCGAGGCGCTGGTCGTGGAGCGGACCGCCGAGTACGGGGAGATGGTGCGCGAGCTGCTGCGTCCGGGGGCGCTGCCGGCGCTTCTGCACTGCTCGGCGGGGAAGGACCGGACGGGCTGGGCCGCCTCGCTTCTGCTCCTGGCCCTGGGCGTCGGGCGCGAGCAGGTGATCGAGCACTACGTGCGCAGCAATGTGCACCGCGCCGCGGAGAACCGGCTGGCGCTGGAACGCGTCCGCGAAGGCTGGGACCCGGAGTGGATCCGCCCGTTCCTGGAGGTCCGGCCGACCTACGCCGAGGCCTCGCTGCGGGCGGTCGAGGAAGAGTTCGGAGGTTTCGACGCCTACCTCCGCGACGGGCTGGGGCTGAGCGGCGAGGATCTCGATACCCTGCGCGAGCGCCTGACCGAGCCCGCCTGAGGCTCCGGCACCCGCGAAAGGAGGCCCGAATGGGACGCGTCGACGGGAAAGTCGCCATCGTCACAGGAGGCGCTTCGGGGATCGGGCGCGCCACCGCCGCGCTTCTGGCGCGCGAGGGCGCGCGCGTGGTGGTGGCCGACCGCAACCTGGCCGGCGCCCGGCAGGTCGCCAAGGAGATCGGCGAGCGGGGCGGGCAAGCCCTGGCGCAGTGGGTCGACATCGCCGAGGAATCGGCGGTCGAAGCCCTGGTGGCGGCGGCGGTCGAGCGCTTCGGCGCGGTCCACGTGCTGCACAACAACGCCGCTCTGACCGACGCCGGCCAGCACGCGGCCGACCAGGACCTGGTCGAGATGCGGGTCGAGGACTGGGACCGCTCGATGGCGGTCAACCTGCGCGGCGCGATGCTTTGCTGCAAGCACGCGCTCCCCCCCATGCTGGGGGCGGGCGGGGGCTCGATCGTCAACACCGCGTCCAACCAGGCGCTCTCGGGCGACCTGACCCAGTTCGCCTACGCCGCGGCCAAGGCGGGCCTGATCCAGCTCGCGCGCTCGGTGGCGACCGCCTACGGGCGCCGCGGGATCCGCTGCAACGTGGTCTCGCCCGGGCTGATCCGCACCCCCGCCTCGGAGGCGGCCTGCACTCCGGAGATGATGGACGCGATCGTGGAGCACAATCTGGTCCCGCGCGCGGGCGAGCCGGACGACATGGCCCACGCCGTGTTGTTTCTGGCCTCGGACGAATCTGCGTTCATCACCGGACAGGTGCTCTGCGTGGACGGCGGACAGCTCGCCCACCTGCCGCACTACGGCCACCTGGTGCGGACGGGCTCGACCACGACGAGCAGGGCGGTGGGCGAATCCGCGGAGTGATCGGCTAGGGTTGGCGTGCCCGGCGCGGCAGGGCATCCGGCAGAGAAGAGGGGAGAGGATAAAAAAACTGCTTTCCGTTTGGATACTCGCTGGCGCGGCCTGGGTTCTCGATCCCTCCGTGGCGGCGGGTTCGGGTTTCTATCTGAGCGGCGAATTGGGAGCCAACCTCGCCGCCGCGTCGGACTTCGCCGGAAGCAGCACCGACCGGCCCAGCGTGTGCGACGAGTACATCAACCCGAACTACTCGGCGGTGCCAGGATGCACCGCCCCCGGCCGCGGCAGCAACACCGGCTGGAAGAGCAAGTTCGACCGCGCCGGGGGGATCCTGGGCGGGGCGGCGCTGGGCTACCGCTTCCGAGAGCGCTTCCCGGACAGCGCCTGGGGACGCCTAGGGCTCGAACTGGAGTACTTCTACTGGGACTCGGAGTACGACGAGACGACGCTGGTGGCCAACGCGCAGGGCGACAACTTCGCCAAGCTCGAAGGATAGATCCTGCGGGCGGAGGAAAGCCTCGGCAGCCTGACGTCGCATGGCCTGTTCGGAAATCTGTACTTCGATTGGGCCAGCCGGGGCCGCTTTACCCCGTACGTCGGATTCGGCGTCGGGGTGGCGTTCGCGGAGGCGGACTGGGGCAGCGTCTGGGCGCGGAACCCCGATCCGGAGCGGATCGCGACCGGCGCCGGCCAGCCCAACGCCGCCGAGATCCGCCGCAATCTGGCCGGCACGGCGAGCCACGCCCCGACCGAGTTGGAAGACACGCTCTTCGGGTATCAGTTGCTCGTCGGAGTGGACTACGAGCTGAGCGATGCGGTGTCTCTGGGCCTCAAGGCGCGCTGGGTCGACTTCGGCACTTTCCGCGACGACCTGGTCTGGAACCCGCTGCGCAGCCACGTTCCCAATATTCGCCGAGACGGCAGCGAGCCGGTCAAGGGCATCATGGAGACTTCCGACACCGAGATGTTCGGCATCTCCCTCAGCCTGAAGTACGACTTCTAGCCGTGTCGGGCCGCGCGCTCAGCCGCGCGGGGTGAACTCCACCGGCATCTCCTCGATGCCGACGATGAAGTTGGAAGGCCGCAGCGGCAGCGGGTCGTCGGTCGCCAGCGTCATGTCCGGCAGGAGTTCGAGCAGCGTGTCGAACATCACGCGCAGCTCGAGCCGGGCCAGACTGGCGCCCAGGCAGAAGTGCGCCCCGTAGCCTCCGAACGCCACGTGGTCGTTCGGCTCGCGCTCCACGTCGAACAGACCGGGGCGCTCGAAGACGCGCTCGTCGCGGTTGGCGGAGTGATACAGCAGCAGCACTTCCTGGCCCTCGCGGATCTTCTCGCCCGCGATCTCCACGTCGCGCGTTGCCGTGCGATTCATGTTCTTGATCGGCGAGACCCAGCGCAGCATCTCCTCGACGGCGACCGGGATCCTGCCGGGGTCTTCGATCAGCTTGCGGCGCTGGTCGGGGTGGCGGATCAGCATCTCCATGCCGCCGCTGATCACGTGGCGGGTAGTCTCGTCGCCGCCGACCAGGATCAACAGGCTCTCGTGGTGCAGCGCCTCGTCGTCCAGGCGCTCGCCCTCCAGCTCGGCGTGCACCAGCAAGCTGATCAGGTCGTCGCCCTCGGGCCTGGAGCGTCGGTCTCGGATCACCTCCTGGATGTAGCGGCCGTACTCCTGCCCGGCGCGGTTGGCGCGCGCGCGGATCTCGGGAGAGGCCGTCTCGGTGGTGCCCGCGATCAGGTCGTCCGACCAGCGCAGCAGATCGCCGCGGTCCTCGGGCGCGACCCCGAGCATGTCCCCGATCATGATCATGGGCAGCGGCGCCGCGATGTCGCGCACGAAGTCGCAGCGCCCGAGGGGCGCCACCTTTTCGACGATCTCGCGGCACAGCCGCCGCACTTTCTCTTCGTGGTCCTCGATCCGCCGCGGGGTGAAGCCCTTGTTGACCAGCCCGCGCCGCATGCGGTGCATGGGGTCGTCCATGTTGATCATCGAGGCGGGGTTGCGCTCCGGCTCGGTGTGCGGGCGCGAGCCGTTGCCGGAGCAGAAGAGCTGGCGGTTCTTGGAGACGAACATCACCTGCTCGTGGCCGCTCGCCGCCCAGATGTCGTCGAGCTCGCTGTAGTACAGCGGCGCGTTCTCCCGCAGCCAACGGTAGGCGCCCAGCGGGTCCTGGACGTACCAGTGACCGTCGAGCAGGCGGATGTCGGAATGCTGGGGATGGTTGGGCATCGCGTCCTCCCGGGGCCGTCGCCTCATCCAAGCGGCTCGGCGGCCGCGCGTCAACCCGCGGCAGGGGCTATTGCGCCACGTAGCCGCCGTCGACCGAAAGCGCGCTGCCGGTCACGAACGAGGCTCGCTCGGTGCACAGCCACAGGGCGGCCTGGGCGATCTCCTCGGGTTCGGCGATGCGGCCGATGGGGTGCAGCGCGGTCACTTCGCGCTCGAGCTCCGGGTTGTCGCCGACCCATTGCTCCACGATGCCGGTGCGGGCGGTCCCCGGACAGATCGCGTTGACGCGGATGCCCGAGGCGGAATACTCGAGCGCGGCCGCCTTGGTCAGCCCGATGACGCCGTGCTTGGCGGCCACGTAGCCCGACTGGCCCGGAAAGCCGATCAGCCCCGCCCCCGAAGCACAGTTGACGATCGCCCCCGACCCTCTTCCCAGCATCGGCGGCAGCTCGTACTTCATGCACAGGAACACGCCCTTGAGCATCACGTCGAGGGCGCGCTCGAACTGCTCTTCGGGCATCTCCGCCACGGAGTGGGCGGGACCCGACATTCCGGCGTTGTTGTAGGCGCAGTCCAAGCGGCCGTAGGCCGAAAGGGCCTCTCCGACCAGGGCCTGCACGTCCGCGCTGCGCGAGACGTCAGCCTCCACGGCGAGAGCCTCCCCGCCCGCGGCCCGAACCCGCTCGGCGGTGGTGCGCACTCCCCCGGCGTCGATGTCGGCCGCGACCACGCGGGCGCCTTCGCTGGCGAACAGCACTGCCGCCGCGCGGCCGATCCCCGAAGCGGCGCCGGTGACCAGCGCGACCTGTCCTTCCAGTTGAGCCATGCGCTTAGTTTAGGATGAAGCGCGTGACCAGTCCTTCTCAGCGCGCCCGCGAGCGCTTCGATCATCCCGTGATCGACGCCGACGGGCACGTGCTGGAGTATCCGCCGGCCCTGTTGCCGTTTCTGCGGGAGTCGCTGGGCCAGCCGCTCTTCGACCGCTACTTGGACGGGATGAGTCCGCACGGCCAGATCATGCAGGCCGGACGCGCCGAGGACCGCAGGCGGACGCGCACGCCGCAGAGCGCCTGGTGGGGGACGCCGGCGCGCAACACCCGGGATCTGGCCACCGCGGCCCTGCCGCGCCTGATGTACGAACGCCTGGACGAACTGGGCATCGACTTCACGGTGCTCTTCGGCACCAAGGCCTTCGGCGCGGCCGCACCCGCCGACGGCGATCTGCGCCGCGGGCTCTGCCGGGGGCTGAACGCGTACTACGCCGAGACCTACGCCGCCTATTCGGACCGCATGACCGTGGCCGGCGTGATCCCGATGCACGACCCAGGGGAGGCGCTGGACGAGCTGGAACACTGCCGCTCGCTCGGCCTGAAAGTGGCGGCCTTCCCGGAGGGCGTGCTGCGGCCGATTCCGGAGCCCGCCGACGGGCACGGCTCTCCGTTCCTGCTGCCGGGACAGGCGCACTGGTTCGACACCTTCGGGCTCGACAGCGCCTGCGACTACGATCCGGTGTGGAGCGCCTGCGAACGGCTGGGCTTCGCGGCCGTCTGCCACGGCGGTCTGGGCTGCATCTCTCCGTACCGTTTCACCTCGATCAGCAACTACTCCTATAACCACATCGGATCCTTCGCCGACTCGATGCACCGGCTGGTCAAGTCGCTCTTCCTGGGCGGGGTGACGCGGCGCTTCCCCAGGCTCAACTTCGCGGTGCTGGAGTGCGGCGTGGGCTGGGCGGCGATCCTGCTGGCGGACCTGATCGAGCACTGGAAGAAGCGCGGGCCCGAGGGGCTCCGGAACCTGGACCCGGCGGGGATCGACTGGAACGAGCTGGAAAAGCTGGTCCGCGAGTACGGAGGCGGCCTGTTCGAGACCGGGGGCGATCTGCGCGGCGGGCTGCGGGAGCTGCCGGGGATCGGACTGGCGCCCGAGGAACTCGACGATTGGCGCCGCGTGGGGGTCGAGAGCGAGGCGGACATCGTCGAGCGCTTCGCCCCGCGCTTCTACTTCGGCTGCGAGGCGGACGACCGCACGCTGGCGTTCGCCTTCGCCCCGGGCAATCCCCTGGGGGCGCGGCTGCGGCCGGTGTTCAGCTCGGACCTGAGCCACTGGGACGTCCCCGAGATGGACGCGGTGGTCGCCGAAGCCTACGAACTGGTCGAGCGGGAAGTGCTGAGCGAGCGCGATTTCCGCGAGTTCGTGTGCCGCAATCCCGCGCGGCTGTTTCTGGACCAGAACCCCGCCTTCTTCGAGGGAACGTTGCTGGAGGGCCGGGACCTGGCGGACGGGGACTAGCCGGCGCGGATCAGGCGCCCGGGCCAGGAGTCCGGCAGGTCGACGCCGGCGCTGCGGATCGCCCGGCCGGCGACCCAGACGTGCTCGATGCCGCGGCTCTCCGCGACCAGCCGTTCGGTCCCGGCGGGGAAGTCGCGCCGGCGTTCGAGCGGTCCGCAGCCCACGCTGGCGGGGTCGAACGCGACCAGGTCCGCGAGCGCGCCGCGTACCACCCGGCCTCTCGCCTGCAGGCCGTAGACCTGCGCGGGCTGAGCGGTCAGCCGCCACACTGCCCGCTCCAGCGAGACCGCCCCGCGCTCGCGGCACCAGTGGCCGAGCAGCTCGGTGGCGAAGCCCGCGTCGCAGAGCTGGCTGGCGTGCGCGCCGGCGTCGGACAGGCCCAGCAGCAGGCGTTCGTCGTTGAGCAGGCGTGCGATCTGCGCCTCGCTGTCGTTGCCGAAGGTGACGGCGAAGCGCGTGGACAGTTCCTCGGCCAGCGCCAGGTCGAGCATGGCGTCCAGCGGGTGCGCGCCTCGGGCGGCCGCCAGCTCGCCGAGCGTCGCGCTTCCGCGCAGCCGCGTGTGCACCGCGCTCTCGCAGACCGACGCGCTTTCCAGCCTGTCGCGGCCCCACTGCGCCTCGAAATCGGCGCGCGCCCGCGCGCGCCACTCGGGACGGGCGTAGCGCCCGGCGCGCTCCCCGGGCTCGAGGGCCAGCACTTCGGCGAAGGCGGGCATGTTGGCGAACGGCGCCGGCTCCGCCAGCGTGACCTGCGCCGCCAGCGGCCGGCAGGAGAACTGCGGGTACACGCCGCGCGACTCGCCCATGCGTTCCAGCACGCCGTCGACGAACTCGGGCCGCGAGGTCTGCGCGATCAGCGCCGCCCAGGTCACCGGCCGCCCGGTCGCGCGCGCGATCTCGGCGTTCTCCTCTACGAACCAGTCCGCGCCCCAGGTCGACTCGAGGGTTCCCCGGCCGCGTTCGCCCAGAACCCCGGCCAGGGCCCGCAGTTCGGACAGCTCCGCGCGGCGGCTGGGAACGGGCCGGCCGTAGGCGCCCACGTGGGATTCGTTGCGCGAGGGCGAGAACCCGGCCGCCCCGGCGTCGAGGGCCTCGCCCAGCAGCCCGGCCATGCGCCGCAGCTCCTGCGGAGTCGCGGCGCGTTCGGTCGCGGCTTCACCGATCACGAAGCGGCGCAGAGGAGTGTGGCCCAGCATCGCGGCCGCGTGGATGCGCTTGGGGATGCGGTCGAGGAGGTCCAGGTAGTCGGGGAAGCTCTCGAAGCTCCAGTCGAGGCCGGATTGCAGGGCGGCCCGCGACATGCCCTCCACGTTCTCCAGCGTGCGCACGATCCAGTCGCGGTGCTCCGGACGGGTGGGCGCCACGCCGAAGCCGCAGTTGCCCATCACCACGCTGGTCACGCCGTGCCAGCTCGACGGCGTCAGGTCCGGATCCCAGAGCAGTTGGGCGTCGTAGTGGGTGTGCGGATCGATGAAGCCGGGCGCGAGGACCAGTCCTTCCAGGTCGAGAGTCTCGCGAGCGTCCCGCGGATCCAGCTCTCCCAGGCCGCTGATCCGGTCGCCGGTGATTCCGACGTCCGCCCGGCGGCGCTCGGCGCCGGTCCCGTCGACGAGTATTCCGCCGCGCAGCAGCAGATCCATCCGGCCGAGTATAGCCAGAGCCCGAACCGGGCCCGCGCGGCTAGAGGTCGAGTGGGCCGCCCGCGAGCCACTCCAGAAACGCGGCACGGCCGGCGCGCTCCACCAGTTCCAGGCGCAGGCCGTGGGGGTTGGTGTGAAAGGCGAAGAGCCCGGGGCACCGCCCGTCCTGGACCCCGGCCGCGGGCGGCCAGCCCCGCGGACGCCTCCGCCAAGTCGTCGACCCACATCCCCACGTGGTGGATCCCACCGCCCTCGGGCAGGGCGTAGTAGCCCTCGGGCTGGGCCTGAAGCAGTTCCAGGTAGGGCGGACCGCTGCGCGAGTACACGAACGGCAGCTTCACGTTCTCGCGCGTCCCGCCGATCTGGAGGCACAGCTCCGCGACTTGCACGGAGGCCCAGATCAGGCCGAGGGAATCGGAGAACTCCCGCGCCGCGCGTTCCAGGTCGGGCACGATCAGCCCGGTCTTGAACAGGTCTTCTCCGCCCACCGACACCCCGCTGCGTAGACGCGTTTCGTGCCTCGATGCTAGAAAGGTCGCCGGCTGTGGGCAAGCTCGACGGAAAAGTGGCGATCGTCACCGGGGCGGCTTCGGGCATCGGGGCCGAGACAGTGTGCGCGCTGGCGGAGGCCGGGGCGCGCGTGCTGGTCGCCGACTTGAACCTGGAAGGCGCGCGCGAGGTGGCGGCCGGGATCGAGGCGCGGGGCGGCCGCGCTCTGGCCTGCCGCGCGGACGTTGCCGAGGAGGACGACGTCCGCCGCATGGTCCGGACCGCGGTCGAATCCTTCGGCGGGCTCGACGTGCTGCACAACAACGCGGCCGCCTCCGCGTCCGCACAGATGGATCGCGACCTCGACTTTCTCAACCTGGAGGTCGAAGTCTGGGACCGCGCCATGGCCGTCAACGCGCGCGGCCCCATGCTGGGCTGCAAGCACGCCGTGCCCGCGATGATCGAGCGCGGCGGCGGGTCGATCATCAACACCTCCTCGGTCTCCGGCTTGACCGGCAACCTCACGCACACCGCCTACGGGGCCTCGAAGGGCGCGCTGAACGCGCTCACGCTCGGCGTGGCGACGCTCTTCGGCAAACGCGGCATCCGCTGCAACGCCATCGCCCCCGGGGTGATCCGGACGCCGTCCCTCGAAGCGAACGTTCCCGCCGAACTCCTGGCCGCCTACGAGGCCAGCAATCTTCTGCCGCGTCTCGGCCAGGCGAGGGACATCGCCCAGGCCGTGGTCTTCCTGGCTTCCGACGAGAGCGCCTACATCACCGGCCAGATCCTGCGCGTCGACGGCGGCGCCATGAGCCACCACCCGGCGGTGGCGCAGTTCCGGCCCGCATCCGATTGAAGAAGCCTCAGGCGGTCGCTTCCGGCTGCGCGGAGCGCGAGGGGAAGACGAAGGCCCGGCCCTCTCGGACCGCGACTGCGAGACAAGTCCCGGGCGCCGGCAGAGGACGCTCGGAGGCCCGGATCCGGAGTTCCCGTGCGCTCTCGCCGGTTCCGATCTCGAGCTGCAGGAAGATCGAAGATCCCAGCGGTCGCGCGGATTGAACTCGGGCTGAGAGCGCGGATCCGCCGCTGGTTCCGCCGTCGCCCAGAACGATGTCGCTCTCGCGCACCAGAACGCGGACCGGCGTTCCCTCGCCGCAACCGGGCGCGGGGAACGCGCCCAAGGGGGTCTGCGCGAGCCCCGCCCTCACTTCGGCGCGGAATTCGTTCGCCGGTCCGAACAGGCGGGCGACGTAGGGATCGCGCGGCCGCGCGTAGATCTCCTCCGGTTCGGCGTCCTGCACGATGCGGCCGGATTTGATCACGGCGATCCGATCGGCCAGGAACATGGCCTCTTCGGGATCGTGCGTGACGATCAGCGTCGCGACCTCGGAACGCTTGAGGAGAGCGAGAGTCTCCCGGCGAAGCTGCTGGCGCAGAGACTCGTCGAGACCCCCGAACGGCTCGTCGAGAAGCAGGACCCGGGGGCCGGGGGCGAGCGCCCGCAGCAGGGCGATGCGCTGCTGCTCGCCGCCCGAGAGGGTGTGCGGGTAGTGGTCGGCGCGAGGTTCCAGCCCCACCTCCCGCAGCGCGATCTGTACCCAGCGGTCCCGATCGGGATTGTCGCGGGTCACGCCGAACGCCACGTTCTGGCGCAAGGTGAGGTGGGGGAAGAGCGCGTAGTCCTGGAACATCAACCCCACGTCCCGCTCTTCGGGCGGGGTCTGCCGATGCGCTCCGCCCTCGGCGACCACCCGGCCGCCGATGCGGATGCGACCGGTCTGAAGCCTTTCGAGCCCGGCCGCCAGACGCAGCAACGTGGTCTTGCCGCAGCCGGACGGGCCCAGCACGCACACCACTTCGCCCGGGCCGGCCAGCAGATCGATGTCGTGCAGCGCGAAGTCCGTGCCGAAGTGGTGCGAAACGCGCTCGAGCGAGAGTCCGTGCATGTTCTGCTTTCGCCCTCGTAGAACCGCGCAGCCTATACCGGTCCGTGTCCCGGGCGCGAACGCGTGATGCTCGCGCTCAGCAACCCGACGGGCAACACTCCGGCGGCGACGATCGCTAGGGCGCCCAGGGCGCACTCCTCCAGCATCTCCTCGGACGCGTACTGATAGACGAATGTGGCGAGGGTCTCGAAGTTGAATGGGCGCAGAATCAAGGTCAGCGGAAGCTCTTTCAGCGTGTCGACGAAAACCAGCAGGGCTGCCGTCAGCACGCTCGCCCGCACCAGCGGAAAGTGGACGCGCAGCAGCGTGACGAGCGGCCCGCAGCCCAGGGTGCGGGCGCTGCCCTCCATCGAGGGTGTGACCCTTTCCAGACCCGTGTCCACGGTTCGGAAGCTCAGCGCCATGAAGCGAACCACGTAGCCCGCCACCAGCGCGGCCCCACTGCCGCTGAGCAGCAGGCCGAGCGGCAGGCCCAGCCACTCCCGGCTCATCCGGTCCATGGCGTTGTCGAAAAGCCCCAGAGGGACCATCAGGCCGACCGCGAGCACCGCCCCGGGCACCGCGTAGCCTGCGGTCGCGGCTTCCGCGGCGCCGCGAATGGCGCGGCTGCGCGAGAGCCTCACGCCGTAAGCGAGCAGCACGCCGATCGCCGCGGCGCAGGCGGCCGCGCCGAACGCAAGCCTCACGCTGTTCCAGGCGTAACTTCCGAAGCCCCGCTGGGACAGCGAGACTTCGTGGAATTCGATCGCGTAGCCCGCGAGCACCCCGGCGGGCAAGGCGAATCCGGCCAGAACCGGAAACGCGCACCAGAGTGTGGCGGCGATCCCGAGGCCCGTGGGCAGCGGGTACTCGGGCAGAGCCCGCACGCGCGCGGAGGTGCTCCAGTAGCGCTGGCGGCGCCGGGCGGCGCGCTCGATGAAGATCAGCCCGAGCGTGAGCACGACCAGCAGACAGGCGAGCTGGGCGGCGCCCGCGCGGCTGTTCATGTTCAGCCAGACGTCGAAAATCCCGGCGGTGAGCGTCGGGACGGCGAAAAACTCGACGGTGGCGAATTCGTTGAGCGTCTCCATCAACGCCAGCACCACGCCGACCGCGATCGCCGGCCGCGCCAGGGGCAGGGCGATGCGCAGGAAGCTGCGCACCGGCCCCTGACCGAGGGTGCGGCCGACCTCGAACAGACAGAAGCACTGCTCGACGAACGCCGCGCGGGAGAGCAGGTACACGTAGGGGTAGAGCACCAGTGACAGAACCGCGATCGCACCGCCGAGCGAGCGGATTTCCGGGAACCAGTAGTCCGAGGCCGACGTCCAACCGAAGGCCGCGCGCAACCCGCGCTGCAGGGCGCCGGCGTACTCGAGCTGGTCGGTGGCCACGAAGGCCAGCACGTACGAGGGCACGGCCAGCGGCAGCAGCAGCGCCCACGACAGCAGCCGGCGGCCGGGAAAGCGGTACATCGTGACGATCCAGGCTGTCGTCGTGCCGAGAACGATCGTGCCCGTGGCGACGCCCAGTCCCAGCCAGAGTGTGTTGGAGACGTAGACGGGCAGGACCGTGGAGACGAGATGGCTCCAGATCCCGTCGCTCGGACCGAAAGCGGTGACCATCACCGACAGGAGCGGGAGCCCGATCAGTCCGGCGATCAGCAGCGTGAACCAGGTCCAACCGTCCCAGCGCAGGCGGCTGCCGGCAGGGGAGGTGGCTTGCGAAGCGGCCGACGCCTGACTCATGGGACGCTCCGGATCGGCGCCGCGGAGAGGGGTCCGGTCAGTGGCTGCCCTCGCGCGCTGGGGTGAGCCGGGACGAGTCTCACGGTCCCTGGTCGAAGCCCACTTCGTCCACCAGTCTGGAGGCGGCCGCGCGCTGACGGGCGATCTCCTCCAGGCTCAGTTCGTCGGCCTTGAACGCGCCCCAGGAAGCGAGCATCGGGTGCGGGGGCACGCCTTCCCGGACGGGGTATTCGAAATTCTCATCGGCGTACAGCCGCTGGGCCTCTTCGCCCGCAAGAAATTCGAGCAGGCGCACGGCGCCGGCCTTGTTCTGGCCGGTCCGGATCGCGGCCGCTCCCGAAATGTTCAGGTGCTGACCGCGGCCGTCCTGGTCCAGGAAGACGACGCGCAGCGACTCGGCCCACTCTTGCTGTTCGGGCTTCTCCTGGTTGGTCGCCATCTTGCCCAGGTAGTAGTGGTTGGCGAGCGCGAGATCGCAGACGCCCGCGTGGATCGCCGTCGCCTGAGCGCGGTCATTGCCCTGGGGCTTGCGGGCGAGGTTCGCCTTCACCCCTCGAAGCCACTCCGCGGCCGCCCGTTCGCCGTCATGGGCGATCAGCGCCGCGATCAGCCCGAGGTTGTAAGCGTTCTTGCCGGAGCGCATGCAGATGCGGCCGCGGAACCTGGGATCTGTCAGATCGCTCAGTCTGCGGACTTCATCCGGGGCGACGCGCTGCCTGTGGGCCCAGACCACCCGCGCCCGGGTGGTCAGCCCGAACCACAGGCCCTGCGGATGACGCAAGTGGGCGGGGACATGTCTGTGCAGGGTCTCGGACTCGAGCGGCTCGAGCAGCTCGGCCTGCTGCAGCGCGTCCAGGCGTCCGATGTCGACGGTCAGGACGGCGTCCGCCGGGTTGTTCGCTCCCGCGGCCTGGATCTTCTCGACCATGCCTTGTCTGGCGAAAACCACGTTGACGCCGATTCCCGTCTCCTGCGTGAACGCGTCGAGCAGCGGGCGGATCAGGAACGGCTGGCGGTAGGAGTAGAGATTGACCTCGTACGTTCCGGCGCGGGCGTGAAAGGCGAGGCAGAGCGAGGCGGCGAGGGTACAGCTCAACAGGGTTCTGGCCGGCATTCCCGGAAGTCCTTTCGGTGCCCGACGGGGTCGGGG
>JAGWBS010000044.1:18771-39244 GCA_021295775.1 Pseudomonadota bacterium
CCAGTCCGGGAGGAGACGGAGCCGCGGTGCCGAAGGCGCGTACTAAGATGGCGCGATGCCCGAGTTCTGCTACGCGGACGTCTACGAAGCGGTGGCGCAGGCCATTCCCGACGCCCCCTGCCAGATCCAGTCAGAGCGGGTGGTTTCCTGGGGGGATTTCGACCGGCGCGCCAACGCGCTGGCGCGCGACATGCTCGACGCCGGACTCGCCCGCCAGTCGAAGGTCGCCGCGTACCTGTACAACTGTCCCGAGTACGTGGAGACCTACGTCGCGGCGTTCAAGGCCGGCCTGGCGCCGCTGAACACCAATTTCCGCTACGGACCCGAAGAGCTGCGCTACCTCTGGGACGACGCGGACGCCGAGGCGATCGTCTTCCACACCGGCTTCGCGGAGACCGTGGAGCGGGTGCGCGGGTCCCTGCCGCGGGTGAAGCGCTGGTACGCGGTGGACGACGGGGCCGGCGTCCCGGACTGGGCCACGTCCTACGCCGAGGTCGCCGAGCCGGGCGCCGGGCGCGTCGCGGCTCCCTGGGGGCGCTCGGGAGACGACCTGCTGCTGCTCTACACCGGCGGCACGACCGGCCTGCCCAAGGGCGTGATGTGGCGCCAGGACGATCTGTTCAAGGCGCTGGGGCAGGGCGGCCACTGGGTCTACGGCGTCGAGCCGCTCGAATCCGCCGACCGGGCCGGATCGCGCCTGGACGGCCCGGGTCCGACGATCATTCCCGCCTGCCCCCTGATGCACGGAACGGGCGTGATGAACGCGCTGCTGGTGCTGGCGATGGGCGGCAGCAACGTGCTGCTGCCCGGGCGCCGCTTCGATCCGGGCGAGCTCTGGCGGACCGCCGCCGAGCGGGGCGTGTTCTCCATCGCGCTGGTGGGCGACGCCTTCGCGCGCCCGCTGCTGCGCGAGCTGGAGGCCAACCCCGGCGTCTACGATCTGAGCCGGCTGCGCCTGATCGTGTCTTCGGGCGTGATGTGGAGCGAACCGGTCAAGCGCGGCCTGCTGGAACGACTGCACTCGGATGTGACGCTCTTCGACGCCTACGGTTCGTCGGAGGCGATCGGCCTGGGCGCGTCGCTGGCCAAGCGGGACAAGACCGAGAGCACGGGCTCGTTCGTCTCGGGCGAGGGGGTGGCGGTGTTCGCGGACGATGGCCGCAGGCTCGAACCCGGCTCGGGAGAGGCCGGCCGCGTGGCCATCCCCGGCCACCTGCCCCTGGGCTACTACAAGGACCCCGACAAGACCGCCCGTACCTTCGTCGAGCACGCGGGCGTGCGCTACTCCATGCCGGGCGACTACGCGCGCATCCGCGCCGACGGCAGCCTGGAACTGCTCGGCCGCGGCTCGGTGTGCATCAACACCGGCGGCGAGAAAGTCTTCCCCGAAGAAGTCGAAGAGGCGCTCAAGCGGCATCCGGGGATCGTCGACGCGGCCTGCGTGGGCGTTCCCGACGAACGCTTCGGCGAAGCCGTCTGCGCGCTGGTCGAGGCTTCCGAACCGGGCGCCGAAATCGATCCGGCGGAGGCGGCCGAGTTCGTCAAGCTCAGCCTGGCCGGCTACAAGGCCCCGCGCCTGCTGTGGACGCTGGACACGCTCGGCCGGGCCCCCAACGGCAAGCTCGACTACGCCGGCCTGCGCGCCCGCGCCCGCGAGCACTTCGGCCGCTAGTCGTCTTCCGCGGGCGGGTCCTGCTTGCTGCCGGCCCAGCGGATGCTGGCGGCGTGCTTGTCGAGGTCGTCGCTCTCCAGGCCCTTGCGCTTGCGCTCGTCCTGGTGCTCTTCGATGGCGGAAAGAACGGCGTCGCCGGCGCGGGCGGTGAAGTTCTGGTAGTTGGCCTGCGTCCAGGCGTGGGTCGCGACCGGGCGCCGGGCCGAACCCTGGAACTGCGGGAAGACGTACTTGCTCATCAGCTCGTAGGACTTCATGGTCGCTTCGCGGTCGGCCCAGTCGTTCGCCATGACCAGGAAGGAGCCGAATCCACCGGTCTGCTCCTGCAGGCGCGCGATCATCTCGCAGCAGTCGTCGGGCGTGCCGATGACCGCGAAGCCGGTGTCGACCAGCTCGCGGGCGAATGCCTCGGGGTCGTCGGTCTCGGGCGTGAACGAGAGCGCCACCACGCTGGTGAAGTAGTCGACCCAGGGGGCGATCCCGTAGCGCACGTTGCGCATCGCCTGTTCGCGCGTCTCCGCCAGGTGCACGGGCGCGACCACGCGCCACTTGGAGCGGTCGGCCGGCGGCTGGCCGGCTTCGGCCGCGGCTTCCTGCCAGATCTTGTAGTGGCTGCCGAGCACGTCGAAGGCCGCCTCGGCCGTGGCGCTCAGCGACAGCAGTCCCGCCCCGCACTGGCCCGCGGTGACGGGGCCGGCCGGCGAGGCGATCGACGCGATGGCCAAGTCGAGCTTCTCGCTGTAGGGGCTGAACATCAGCCGGGCATCCTGCAGCTCGAACCAGTCCGACTTGAGCGTGACCGGCTCGTCTTCGTAGAGCAGGCGCATGATCGCGGCCAGCCCCTCTTGCATGCGGCGGCGCGTCTGGCCGTAGTCGATGCCGAGCATGTGCGCGTCCGAGGCCAGCGCGCCCGGACCGACGCCGAACATGCAGCGCCCGCGCGTCATGTGGTCGAGCTGAACCCAGCGGTCCGCGACGTGGAAGGGGTGGTGATAGGGCAGGGAGGTCACCCCCGTGCCCAGGCGGATGTGCCGGGTGCGCTGCGCGGCGGCGGCGATGAAGATCTCGGGACAGGCGATGCACTCGTAGCCGCCGGAATGGTGCTCGCCGATCCAGGCTTCGTCGAAGCCCAGGTGGTCCAGCCACTCCACCAGCTCCATGTCGCGGTCCAGCGCCAGGGTCGGGTTCTGGCCCACGGGGTGGAACGGGGCGGTGAAGATTCCGAAGCGCAATCGGCTCATGCGGCTCCTCGAGGCTCGCTGGGAATCCTAGCATCGCCCATGGAACCGGCGAGAACCTGACGTTGCACCTCGGCCGCCTCCGCCAGAGCGCGTCTCACGCTCGCCAGCGCCGCTCGCGGCCACTCGCCCGGCTGGGCGTGGAGCGCGATCACGGCCGCGTCGAGGGCATTCATCAACCGCCGGTATTCGGCCAGCGGGTCGTCGACCCGGTCGCCTTCCAGCTCCGCGGGAACGGGGCAGTCGTTTTCGATCAGGCTCTCGCGGGCCTCCGCGAGCGCTCGGCGGAGAATCTCAGACTCGCGCAGCACCCCCCCGAAAGCAGCCGGCCAGGCGCCGCCGACGCGCTGCATCAGCAGGGCGACGCGGCGGACCTGCTTCTGAGCGAACTCGTCGTCGCCAGCGGCGGCGGCCACCTCGGGCAGGCCGCCGCCGGCGTGCGCGAGCAGGTGACCCAGGATCTCATAGAACATGCCGGCCGGCCTCGTAGTCGTCGATCAGCTCGGCGAGCTGGCGGGTGTTGATGTTGAGCTGGGGATAGGCGGTGATCGAGCGGAGCTGAGTGCGGTCCTCCGCCGCGTAGGCCAATCCCCGCGGCACCAGCGCGGCCTCCACGAACTGCCAGTAGATCACATAGAAGTGCAGCCTCCGCCGGTCGAACTCCCGGTCGCCGCGCGACTCGTAGCGCGCGGCCAGATCGTCCAGCGGAACCAGCATCCCCATCAGCTCCGGGCGACGCTGGCGAGCCAGCGGCATGCACAGAAAGCCCAGGTCCTGCATCGGGTCGCCCAGCGAGGCGCGCTCCCAGTCCATCACCGCCGCCAGGCGCCGTCCGCGCCACATCCAGTTTCCGAAGCGGAAATCCCCGTGGACGATCACCAATTCGTCCTCGGGCAGATCGGGCGCGTTCTGCTTCAGCCACAGGCCCGCGTGCCGCACCATTGGCTGGGCGGGCCAGCGCGGAATGACGTAGCGCTCGATCTTGCCCTGGTAGTGGTCCACCGAGCGGGCCAGCCGCTCGGCCCCCGTGCCGGGTTCGCCGACCACGGCCGGCAGGTCGGCCCGCCGCCAGTCGAAGCGGTGCAGGGCCGTCAGGGCGCCCAGCACCTGGTCGGCCAGTTCGCCGCGCGCGGCCTCGTCGTTCCACTCCTCCCAGTCTTCGATCTTGCGCAGGTCGGGGTTTTCCCCTTCGACGAACTCCATCACCGAGAACTCGCGTCCGATCACGGACGGGTCGCGCGTCCAGGCCAGAACCCGGGGCACCGGGACGCCTCCCGCGGGCAGCGCCGCCAGCAGGCTGGCCTCTTTGCGGATATCGTAGGGCTCGAGCGGACCGCGCTCCGGAGCGCGCTTGAGCGCCAGTCGCGCGCGTCGCTCCGGGGCGTCCCGCTCCGCCACGCTCAGGAAGAAAGTCTCCCAGGAAAGGCCGCCGGTGGCGCGGCGCAGGTCCTGGATCTCTACGCCGCTCCAGTCCGGCAGGGCCTCTTCGGCCAGATAGGTTTCCAGCCTGCGGCGCACCTCCGGCCGGCCGAGGTCGTCGGCGCTCATACGAACTGCGCGAACTCGATCAGTACGCCGTCCGGGTCCTCGAACAGGAACGCGCGCACCCGGTGGGAACCGACCGTGTGGGTCAAGGGGGCGCCGAGGATCTTCACGTCCCCCCGTTCGCCCAGCTCCGCGTGGGACTCGTCCACGTCCTCGACCAGCAGCGCCAGGCGCGGAATGCCGGTGTCGCGCGGGCCGAGCGGCGTGGGGCCGCCTTTGACGTCCCATTCCAGGAGGTCGATGTAGGGACCGTTCAGGGCGTCGCCGAAGTACAGCAGCCTGGCACGGTATCCGCTGCCGCCCGGGAAGCCCATCGCCCCCAGGAAATCGTCGCTGCGGTCCTCCGCCTCGGTCGCGATTCGGGCTCCGCAGACCTCGGTGTAGAAAGCCAGCGAGCGCTCCAGGTTCGAGCACACCACGTTGACGTGGATCAGGCGACGTACGCCCACGGGCCGTCCCCTCGGGTGGAATCGTCGGCCAAGCCTACGCGAAACGCCCTGCGCGGGCAGGCCCTCCCGTCCGGGCCGCGAAACGCGCTAGAATTCCCCGCGCCCGACCAGGGCTTCCGGTCGCGGGAACGACCGCGGACCGGGCCGCCCGGCAGCGGCGGTCCGAACTCAGGGCCCATCCGGGCCGAAAGGGGGAGCAACGTGGCCGAATACGACATCGTGATCCGCAACGGCACCATCGTCGACGGGGCGAGGAACCCTCGCTACCGCGGCGACTTGGGGATCCGGGACGGGAAGATCGCTCGCCTGGGTCTGATCCGTGGAGGGACGGCGGAGCGCGAGATCGACGCGACGGGACTGATCGTCGCGCCCGGCTTCATCGACCTGCACACCCACTACGACGCGCAGGTCTTCTGGGACCCCTACCTGACCACGTCCGGCTGGAACGGAGTGACCTCGGTGGTGGTCGGCAACTGCGGCTTCGGCTTCGCGCCCACCCGCGAGAACCTGAGACAGCGGGCGATGGAGTCCATGACCAAGGTCGAGGCCATCCCGATGGCGACCATGCAGGCGGCGATTCCCTGGGACTGGGAGACCTATCCCGAGATGCTGGACAGCATCGACCGCGTGCCCAAGGCGGTGAATCTACTGCCCTACGTCGGCCTCAATCCCCTGTTGATCTGGGTGCTCGGCTTGGAGGACGCCAAGGCCGGACGCAAGCCCAGCGACGCGGAGCATGCCGAGCTGGCGCGCCTGCTGCACGAGGCCATGGACGCCGGCGCCTGCGGCTGGTCGTCCCAGACCCTGGGGACGCCCGGCGATCCCGGCGCGCCCACGCTGGGCGGGGCGGCGCAGTCCGATTTCGACGGCACTCCGATGCCCTCGGACGTGATGTGGCCGGAGACCCAGCTCGTCATGGCGCAGGTTCTGGGCGAGCGGGGCGAGGGCTTCATCGAACTTTCCGGCGCCGGCATGGGCCGCGAACACTGGGAGAAGCTGGCCGAGATCAGCGGCGCGCCCGTGATCTACCAGGCGCTGCCCGCCTCCGACATGATGATCGAGGCGCACCGCGACCTGCTCGGCTGGTTCGACCGCTGCCGGGAGCGCGGCCTGCGCATTTACGGTCAGGGCATCACGCAGAACCCGCCGCTGGTGTTCACCTTCGACTACTGGGATCTGTGGGGTCCGGTCTGGCAGGAGTTCGCAGGTCCCGACGTGCCCAGCGACGTGAAGCTGGCGAACCTGGCCGACCCGGCGGTGCGCGAGAAGCTGAGGGCGGAGCCGCTCAAGTACATGTTCATCGGCGCGGTCGACCAGGCTCGCGTGGTTTCGACCGAGAGCGCCGAGTACGAGGCCTTCGTCGGCCGCAGCGTCGCCGAGATCGCGGAAGCGCAGGGCAAGCACCCGGTCGACGCGATCTGCGATCTGGTGGTGGCGGACCGGCTGAAGACCTCCTTCCAGCTGAGCCAGTTCGACATCGGGCTGGACGGGATCAAGCAGCTGATCGACAACACGTACGTCATCCCGGGGCTGTCCGACGGCGGCGCGCACCTCAAGTACCTGGCGGCGGGCAGCTACGCCACCGAGTACATCTCCAGGTACGTGCGCGAGCACGCCTTCTCCACGCTCGAAGAGGCACACTGGCGGCTCAGCGCGCTGCCCGCCTTCTGCGCCGGTTTCCAGGATCGGGGCGTGCTGCGCGAGGGCGCCGCGGCGGACGTGATCGTGTACGACTACGAGAAGCTCGACTACGAGTTCCCGAACTTCCGGCACGATCTGCCCGGCGACGAGTACCGGATCGCCTCGGCCGGACGGGGCTACCGCTACGTGCTGGTCAACGGCGCCGTCACGATCGAGGACGACAAGCAGACCGACGTGTACTCCGGGGCGCTGCTGCGCGGCGGCCGGGGCGGGTCGAACTAGCCCGTACGCACGGCTTGCGCGATCGGACGAGGAGAGGCAGGTGACGCAAGAGGGGCGAGTTCCTCGCTTCGCGGTGCTGGGCGCGGGCATGTCGGGAATCCTGGCCGCGGTCAAGCTGCGCGAGGCGGGGCTGGACTTCACCGTCTTCGAGAAGGCCGAGAAGGTCGGGGGGACCTGGCGCGAGAACACCTATCCCGGCATCGCCTGCGACGTGCCCTCGCATCTGTACAGCTACTCGTTCGAGCTGAACCCGGACTGGAGCTACTACTGCTCGCCGGGGGCGGAGATCCAGGACTACTTCGAGGGCGTGACCGACCGCTACGGGCTGGAGCGGAAGATGCGCTTCGGCGACGCCGTGACCCGCTGCGAGTGGCGGGACGGCATGTGGGATGTGGGCACGGCCTCCGGCTACCGCGACCGCTTCGACTGGGTGATCGCGGCCACCGGAATCCTCCACCACCCCAAGCTGCCCGACATCGAAGGCCTCGAAAGTTTCGGGGGCTCGATGTTCCACAGCGCGCGCTGGGATCACTCCGTGCCGCTGGACGGACGCCGGGTCGGTCTGGTGGGCACGGGATCGAGCGGGGTCCAGATCACGGGCGCTCTCGCCCACCGCGTGGCCAGGCTGTCTGTCTTCCAGCGCACAGCCCAATGGGTCGTGCACACCGACCAGGTCGAGTATTCCGAGGAGCAGCGGGGAGCGTTTCGAAGCGACGCCGAGCGGCTGGAGAGAATCCGCGCAAAGATGGAGGTGGACTTCCACGACGGCTTCGCCACCCAGGTGCTCGATGCCGACTCCGGCCTGTCGGAGGGCATCGAGGCGCAGTGCACGAAGGACCTCGAGACCAAGATCGCCGATCCCGAGCTGCGCGAGAAGCTCCGGCCCGACTATCGCGCCGCCTGCAAGCGGCTGGTGGTTTCCCACAACTTCTACGACGCGATCCAGCATCCGAACACCGAGCTGATCACCGAGTCCATCGAGCGGGTCGAGCCCGAGGGCGTGCGCACCGCCGACGGCCGGCTGCACGAACTCGACGTGCTGGTGCTGGCTACCGGCTTTCACGTCGATCGCTTCATGCGCCCGATGCGGATCGTCGGGCGCGACGGCGTGCTGCTCGACGAGGTCTGGGAGAAGCGGCCCTCGGCCTATCTGGCCCTGGCCGTCTCCGGCTTCCCGAACTTCTTCATGCTCAACGGGCCCAACAGTCCGGTCGGCAACTTCTCGCTGATCGAGACCGCCGAGAGACAGTTCGCCTACGTGATGCAGCTGGTCGAGCGGGTGCGCCGCGGCGAGCTGAGCGTGGCGGAGCCCACCGCCGAGGCCGCGCAGCGCTTCGAGGAGGAGCGCACCGAAGCGGCCAAGAAGACGGTGTGGGCGACCGGCTGCCGGAGCTGGTACCTCGACGACCGCGGCATCCCCTTCGCCTGGCCCTTTCCCTTCTCGCGCTTCCGCGAAGAGATGTCCGCGCCACGGCTGGAGGACTACCGGGGGGCCGACGCCTGAGGCTGCGGCGGGCCCGGCCGGACTCCGGCCAGCTCAGGCCGTCTTCCCGCGGCGACTCCCGACGCCACGGCTGGAAGGCGAACGGTTTCCGCCGCCCGGCAGCGGCGCTCTCGCCGGAACAGGAAGAGCGCGCGGGCCAGGCCCATCGCCCTCAGAATCCAAGCGCGTCCAGGTCGACTTGGTTGCGCAGCGGGCGGCCTTCGAGGAAGCGGGTCAGGTTGTCGAAGAAGAGCTCGAACACATCGTCCATGTAGCGGTCGGTGGCGACCGACGAGTGCGCGGAAATGTAGACGTCGGGCAGGTCCCAGAGCGGATGATCGGCGGGGAGCGGCTCGGGTTCGAAGACGTCCAGCACCGCCGCGCCGAGCGAGCCCCCGCGCAGCGTCTCGACCAGCGCGTCCTGGTCGACCAGCGAGCCGCGCGCCACGTTGACCAGGACCGCTCCGGGCTTCATGGCTCCCAGCGCGCGGGCGTCGATCAGGTGCTGCGTCTCGTCCGTCGCGGGAGCCGCGACCACCACCGCGTCGCACTCGGGCAGCATCTCGAGCAGGCGGTCGGGGGTGTACAGCTCGTCGGCATGCTCGGAGACGTCGCCGGGACGGGCGCTGCGCTTGACTCCCAGCACGCGGCAGCCGAAGGGACGCAGACGCTCGGAGACCGCGACGCCGATGTAGCCCAGACCGACGATGCCTATGGTCGAGCCCTTGAAGGTCCGTCCGGCGCTGCGCTCGAATTCGTGTTCCCGCTGGAGGCGGTCGTCCTCGCGGAAACCCTTCCAGACCTGCAGCAGGCGTCCCGCGACCCACTCCGCCATCGAGCCGGAGCTGACGCCGGAGGCGTTGCTGACCAGGACCCGGTCGCGCCCGATTCCCGAACGCGCGAACTGTTCCATGCCCGCGCCGATGCCCTGGATCCAGCGCAGGTTCGGGGCCGCTTCCAGCAGTTTCTCGGTCGAGTGCAGCGCGACAAGCACCTGCGTTCTCGCCAGCACGGCCCGGCGCTCCTCGGCGAAGTCGGCCGCCCAGGGGGGCGGCTCGGGGTAGGGGATGCCCGCGTCGATGCCCGCCCAGTTCGATCCGGGTTCGATCGGCAGGATCAGCGGCTCCACGTCCGGCAGGCCGCGCAGCCTCTCGACATAGCGCTCGTCGTGAAAGACGGGGAAGCTCAGGCACACGGTCAGCTTCTCTCGGCTCATCGGGCTCTCCTCCACCGGGCCGGATCAGAGTAGACTTTTGGCATCCGATCGACCTCAAGCGTGGGTCGCGCTGCCCGCAAGGAGCCCGATAATGAAAATTCCGGAACAGTTTCGGCCTCTCAACCCCGAGCTGATGGACACGCTCGTTCCGGCCGGGGAGTCCGACTGGATCCCCAACGACGACAGTGGCATGTCCTTCGTCAAGGTGCTTTACACGGGCGAGGAGAGCGGCCAGTGGGCGGCGCTCTTCCGCTGGAGCAAGGGCTACGTGGCGGGCCCCCACAAGCACCTCTCCGCGGCGCACACCTACGTGCTCAAGGGACGCCTGCAGGTACGCGACGGGACTCTGGAGGCCGGCGACTACGTCTACGAGCGCAACGGCATGATCCACGAGGCCACCACCGCGCTCGAGGACACCGAATACCTTTTCATCTGCGAAGGTCCGGTGCTCTTCTTCGACGAGCAGGGCATCCAGGGCTACCTGGGCTGGGAAGAACTGGCGCGGCTGAAGGCCCAGTTCGAAGCTTCGCGCGCCGCCTGATCCCCGCCGGGGTCGGGTCCGGCCGCGGCGTCCGGCCGCGCGTTCTCGGGCGGTGTCGGGACGGGCCGGTGTGCTAGGAATAGGCCCCGCCGGATCGGAGGAGGCGCCCGTCATGTCCAGCCAGCCAAGCGCAAAACCCGAACCCGCGCAGGCCGCGCTGCCGCGCTTCGACGCCGTCGTGATCGGCGCCGGTTTCTCGGGGCTCTACGCGCTCTACCGCCTGCGCGACGTGCTGGGGCTCGACGTGCGCGTGTACGAAGCCGGGGACGGCGTCGGCGGGACCTGGTACTGGAACCGCTACCCCGGGGCCCGCTGCGACTCCGAGAGCTACTACTACTCCTACTCGTTTTCCGAGGAGCTCGAGCAGGAGTGGGAGTGGACCAGCAAATACCCCGAGCAGCCCGAGATCCTGCGCTACCTGGAGCACGTGGCCGAGCGCTTCGACCTGCGCCGCGACATTCGCCTCGGGACGCGGGTGAGTTCCGCGTCCTTCGACGAGGCAAGCGGAGACTGGGAGGTGCGCACGGACGGCGGCGCGCGCGTCCGGGCGCGCTTCCTGGTCAGCGCCGTCGGCTGCCTGTCCGCGGCGAACGTGCCCGAGATCGACGGACTCGACCGCTTCGGGGGCGACTGGTACCACACCGGCCGCTGGCCCCACGACGGGGTCGACTTCGCCGGCAAGCGGGTCGGTCTGGTCGGGACCGGGTCGACCGGCATCCAGGCCGCGCCGGTGATCGCCGCGCAGGCCGACCGGCTGACGGTCTTCCAGCGCACCCCGAACTTCACCGTCCCCGCCCGCGACGCGCCGCTCGCGCCCGAGGCCTGGGCGGAGATCAAGTCGAACTACCGGGAGATCCGCCACCGCACGCGGGCGACCCGCTCCGGCTTTCCGTACATCCCGGTCGAACGCTCCGCGCTGGACGTCTCGGACCGGGAGCGGCAGGCCATCTACGAGCAGCTCTGGGAGGACGGCGGCTTCAAGTTCCTGTGGGGCTCGTTCAGCGACCTGCTGAACAACCAGCAGGCCAACAACACCGCCGCCGAGTTCATCCGCGGCAAGATCCGCGAGATCGTCCGCGACCCGGAAGTGGCCGAGCGTCTGCTGCCTACCACGCACCCCTACGGCACCAAGCGGCCTCCGATCGACACCGACTACTACGAGACATTCAACCGCGAAAACGTCGAGCTCGTCGACATCCGGCGCTCTCCGATCGTCGAGGTCACGCCGGGCGGGATTCGCACCGGGGACGCCGAGTACCCGCTCGACGTCATCGTGTTCGCGACCGGCTTCGACGCCATGACCGGCTCGCTGCTGCGGATCGACATCCGCGGCCCGCGGGGCCGGTCGTTGGCCGAGAAGTGGGCGGAGGGCCCTAAGACCTACCTCGGACTGCAGGTCGCCGGCTTCCCGAACCTGTTCACGATCACCGGCCCCGGCAGCCCGTCGGTGCTGACCAACATGCCGGTTTCGATCGAGCAGCACGTCGAGTGGATCTCCGACTGCATCGAGCACGTGCGCCGCGCGGGGTTGACCCGGATCGAGGCGCTCCCCGAAGCGGAGGAGCGCTGGGTCCGGCACGTCAACAGGGCGGCGAGCCAGACGCTGCTGATGCAGGCCGAATCCTGGTACCTGGGCGCGAACATCCCCGGCAAGACGCGCGTCTTCATGCCCTACGTCGGCGGCCTGTCCGACTACCGGAAAATCTGCGACAAGGTTTCGAGCGACGGCTACGAAGGCTTCGAGCTGAGCGCCTGAGGTCCCTGCAAACCGGTGCGCCGCCCCGGCTGACGTAGTATTTCCAGCCTGGTTCGGGGCCGGGAGGTGACGAAGTGCCCGAAGGGCGTTTGGCGGGGCGCGCGGCGATCGTGACCGGCGCCAGCCGCGGGATCGGCAAGGCCATCGCCGAGGCGTTCGCCGGCGAGGGCGCCGCGGTGTGCGTGGCGGCCCGTTCCGAACGCGTCTGGGATCCGCGGCTTCCCGGAACCATCCACGAGACCGCGGCCGGGATCGAGGAGCGCGGGGGCCGGGCGGTCGCGGTCGCCGCGGATCTGTCCCGCCCGCAGGACGTGGAGCGCCTGGTGGAGCAGGCCCGCGACGCTCTCGGGCCCATCGACCTGCTCGTGAACAACGCCGCTCTCACCGTGCCCGGCCGCCCTCCCGAAGGGCCCGGACCGGCCGCGACGCGCCCCGCCCGGGAACGCGCGAAGACCGCGAGCCGCGAGCGGGAGAAGCCGGCGCCCGGCGGGTTCCTGGGCTTTCCTCTCAAGGGCTATCGCCGACACTTCGAGATCGGCCTGTTCGCCAGCTACCGCCTGATGCAGATGGTCCTGCCGGACATGATCGCCGCGGGGCGCGGCGCGATCGTGAACATCAGCTCGTTGGCCGCGTTCCTCCCGGGAGAGGGGCCGTACGAGCGGCCCGGGCGACCCCAGGCTTTCGCCTACGGCGGCAACAAGGCGGCCCTGCACCACCTCACCCAGGCGGTGGCGTTCGAGGTGGCGGCGCACGGGATCGCCGTGAACGCGCTCTCGCCGTCCGAGCCCGTCCTCACGCCCGGCAATCGGGTCGCATCCGCGGGGGAGACGGACTGGGCGAGTCCCGAGGACTTCGCCGAAGCGACTCTGAGGCTCGCGCTCGTCACGCCGGAGACCTGCACCGGCCGGATTCTGTGGAGCGAAGACGTGCTGCACCCGGAGCGCGGCCCCAGGGGCTGGCTGCGCGAGCTCCCCTAGCGCGGGCGGGTAGTGCATGGAGCATCCGGAGGTACTGGTCAGAGGCAGGGTGAGCACGCTCGATCCCCACCTGCCCGAAGTCGATGCGGTGCGAATCGAGAACGGCCGGGTCGTCTCCCTGGGAGAGCGCGCGCTCGCGGGGTCCGCGTGTCGGCAGATCCGGCTCAGCCCCGGCGAGCTCGCGCTGCCGGCTTTCGCCGACGCTCACCTCCACCTGCGCAGCGCCGCGGCGGCCCGCTGCTCGGTCGACTGTTCTGAGGAGTCGAGCGTTGCGGGCGTGCTGGCGGCCATCGCCGCCCGGGCCGAGACGGTCCCGGGCGAAGCCTGGATTCGCGCCAGCGGCTACGACGAAGCCCTGCTCGAGGAGCGCCGGCACCCGACCCGGAGCGAGCTCGACAGCGCCGCCGCCGGACGCCCGGTCGTCCTGCACCACGCCACCGGGCACGCGGCCGTGCTGAGCACGCGGGCACTCCGCGCGATCGGCGCCGAGGACGCGGGCGAGGGTCTGCTGGTGGATCGGCACGATCTGCTGGAGCGCGTCCCCAGGCTCGACCAGGGCCGGCTTCGCCGGGGGCTGGCCGAGGTCGTGCGGGAGCTGCGCGCTTCCGGCGTCGTCTCGGTCACGGATGCGACCCACCTCAACGACGAGCGGGCTCTGCGCGCTCTGGACGACTGGCTGGAGTCGCTCGGGGCGGAGATCGAGGTCGGGGCGATGATCGGCTGGGACCGGATCGGTTCGTTGCGTTTCGGGGACTCGGTCGGCCGGGTGAGGGTGGGCGAGGCGAAGATCATGCCGCTGACGAACGGCCTGTGCGCGGCGCGGGACGGCGCGGGAGTCGAGCTGGGCGAGGCGGTCGCCGCGGCGCGCGCGGCGGGCTTTCCGGTCGCGATTCACGTGGTGGAGATCGAAGTGCTCGAACAGGCGCTCGGGGTCCTGCGGCACAAGCCGCCGCCGGCGGGTACCCGCGACCGCATCGAGCACTGCTCGCTGGCGCTGCCCGAGCAGCTCGACCGGCTGTCCGAACTGCCGGTCGAGGTCGCGATGCAGCCCTCCTTCCTCTCGTACCGGGGGGCGAAGTACCGCGAGCAGTTGCGCGAGCTGGAGCGGAGCTGGCTCTGTCCCGTTTCGAGCCTGCTGGAGCGCGGGGTCCACGTCCGCTTTTCCTCCGACGCGCCGGTGGTTCCCCCGCGGCCGTTGGAGTGGGTCCGGGCGGCGACTCGCCGGGACCTGGCCCCCGAGGAGGCGGTCGGGTTCGACGCGGCGCTGCGCTGCAGCTGCCCGGGCCCGCTGGAAGTCGGCGGCGACGCTCGCCTGGCCGTCCTGGACGTGCGCTCCGAGCCGGTCCGGGTCGCGAGTCTGCTGGACGGCCCCGCGCTCGCCGCGGAGGCGGGGAGGGGTCCGGTCGTCGCCAGCGCCGCCGCGGAGGGAGAAGCGTGCCGGAGCGTTCGCTGAGGGTCGGGCGTGGCTGAGTTCAAGGGGGGCCGCGAATCCGCCGTTCCGGAACTCCCGGCGGGCCTGCCCGCCGGCGCGCTGCCCCTCGCGCGGCGCTACGCGCAGAGAGCCGACGAGCAAGGCCAGCGGCTGTGCGGGTGGCGTGTCCCCCGCGGCGAGACCTGGATCCGCCGCGCGCTGCTCCTGCCGCTGCTGGTCGAGCCGGACTGGCCGGCGCCCCGCAGAGCGTGGGCGATCGGCGACGGCGCGGTCCACGCGGACCTGATCGACGAAGACGTCGCGACCTTCGAACGTCTGCTGGAAGTGGAGCCGACCCGCGATCCGGAGCGCCTGGCCGAGATCGCCCAAACCTGGCGGCTTCCGGTCGTGCCCTATCGCCGACCGCCCGTTCGCGCGGAGCAGGACGAGATTCCCGCCGGCCTGGAAGTGCGTCGATGGAGGGGCGCCGCAGACCTGCGAGTCGTCGATCTCACGGCGCTGTGGGCGGGGCCGCTGCTCACGTCCCTGCTGTGCGCGGCGGGAATGTGCGTTACCAAGATCGATCCCGCCTGCCGGCCCGACGGTTTCCGCGCCAGGCCCGCCCTCTACCGCGCGCTCAACTCCGGCAAAGCCGTCGTCGACCTCGACCTGCGCCGGACCGAAGACCGCGGGCGCTTCGAGGCGCTGGTCGAGCGGGCCGACCTGGTGGTCGACTCCTTCAGTCCCCGGGTCATGCCGAACTTCGGCTACTCGCCCGAGCAGCTCCGCCGGCTGAATCCGCGCGTCGCCACGCTCTCGATCACGGCCTTCCCCGCCCACAGCCGGGAGCGGAACTGGCTGGCCTTCGGGGGCGGCGTCCACGCGGCCTCGGGCCTGGCCTGCGCGCACGGCCGCCCCGAGCCCGCGCCCGTCGCCTACCCGGACGCGCTCGCCGGGCTGTGCGGGTTCGGCATCGCGCTGGGCCTGCTCGCCCTTCGCGGGGAGCGGCCGCACGTGGCGCTGAGCCTGATGGGCTCGCTCGCGCCGCTGATCTCCGGCGCGCCCGACGGCTGAACCGGGCCGCGAAGGATTAGGATGGGGACGCCGCCGAGCCCTGCAGGCGCCGGGCGGCCGAAGGAGTGTTGCGTGGATACCGATACCCACGAGATCCGCTGGGGCGAACAGAAGATCGACGAGCCGACGCGGCGAGTGATCGACTGGCTCCAGAACCACTTCGGCGGCCGGGTCAGCGAGATCTGGAAGCAGCCGCGCTGGCGACCGGTGTGGTTCGCGGACCTGGAACGGGACGGCGAGAAGCTGGAGCTGTGCGTGCGCGGCCAGCGCACGGACACCGACTTCGGTTTCTCGCTCGATCACGAAATGCGCTTCCAGCAGTGTCTCGAACGGGCCGGCATCCCGGTGCCGCGGGTGCACGGCTGGATCGACGAACCCTGCGCCTACGTGATGGACCGGATCGGCGGCAGCAATAACTTCGAGGGCGTGGACGAGGCGGAGCGCGACGCGGTGATGGACGACTACATGGAGATCCTGGCACGGCTCCACGCGCTCCCCATCGAGCCGTTCGAGCAGGCCGGCATCCTGCGGGCGGAGGACGCCTCCCAATCGGGGGCGGTCGGGATCCGCACCTACGAGACGGCCTACCGCAGGTCCAAGCGGCAGCCGGACCCGTTCCTGGAATTCGCGCTCGGCTGGCTGGCGCGCAACCCGCTCGACAGCCGCGGGCGCGAAGGGCCCATCGTCTGGGACTCCGGGCAGTTCCACCACAAGGGCGGCCGGATCGCGGCGCTGATGGATGTCGAGATCGGCCACGTCGGCGACCCGCTGATGGACCTGGCCACGTTCCGCATGCGCGACACGATCCTGGGATTCGGCGATTTTCGGCGGCTGTACGCCCACTACGAACAGGTCACGGGCGTTCCTCTGGACGTCTACGCCCTGAAGCACCACCTGCTGGCCATGACCCTGACCGATCAGCTCTCCTACCACGCGACGCTGGCCGACCCGCCGCCCGAAGCCGACTTCATGACCAACATGCAGTGGTGCAGCGAGACCAATCTTTTCGGCATCGAGATGCTGGCCGACATCCTGGGCATCGAACTCGAGCCGGTGGAGGAGATCGAGGCGGGCGGCTCCCCCTCGTCCGGCCACGTCGCTCACTCGCACCTGGTCACCTCGCTGCGCGGAATCCAGGCCGGCGACTCCTACACCCAGCATCAGATCCGCATCGCCTTCCGGCTGGCGCGCCACCTGCAGCGCTGCGACGAGATCGGCGAGGCCGTCGAGCAGGCCAATCTCGACGATCTGGGCGGGCTTCTCGGCCACCGGCCGCGAACCTGGCAGGAGGGGGACGCCGCTCTGGAGCAGTTTGTCTTCGATGACTGGGGCCGGCACGACCCCGAACTGGTCCAGCTCCTGCACCGGCGGCTGCAGCGCTATCGGATGCTGATGGGGCCGCCGGGATCCGCGATGGTCCGGCACAACCCCATGCAGCCCTTCGACGGCTGAGCCGGCCGTGAACCGGGCGCCCGCGAGGCGCCGTCCGTCGCCTGCGGCGGGAGAGCCGTTCAGCTCCGGCTGCGCGGCATGCCCAGTCCGACCTGCGCGACGATGCTGCGCAGGATCTCGCTTGTCCCGCCGTAGATCGCCATCGCCGTGCCCAGCCGGTATCCCTGCTCCACGATTCCGCTGCCGACCGCCCCGGGGGCTCCCCGGCTCAGCACCGAGTCGGGCGCGGCCAGGTCCATCAGCTGCGAACCGATCCGGATGGTGGACTCCGGTCCGAAGACCGCGGACATCGGTCCCTGCGCCCGGTCCGGCTGGCGGGTGACGGCGCACCAGCGGCTGCGGGCGTCGAGGCAGTTGGAGACTTCGGCCTGGGCGGCGGCGTGCGCCAGCCCCTCGCGGATGCGCGGGTCGTCGATCGCCGGGCGGCCGTCGCGGCTCGTGCGCCGAGCCCAGTCGACCGCGGCGTCGATCATGCTCTGACCCAGCTCCCCGCCGCCGCCCATGCCGTGCTCCAGCTGCAGCGCGTAGCCGATCACCGACCAGCCGGCGTTGACCTCGCCGATGCGGTAGCGGTCCGGGATGCGCACGTCAGTGTAGTAGGTGGCGTTGGTGCGCTCGCCCGCGAGGGTGTGAATCGCCTGCACCTCGACTCCGGGCGTGTCGACCGGAACCAGAAACATCGTCAGGCCGCGGTGCTTGCGCGCCTCGGGGTCCGTGCGGGTCAGAAGGAAGATGTACTGAGTGATGTTCGCTCCGCTGGTGAACATCTTCTGGCCGTTGATCACCCACTCGTCGCCGTCGCGGACCGCCCGCGTCTGGGCGTTGGCGACGTCGGAGCCGGAGCCCGGCTCGGTGTAGCCCAGGCTGCAGTTCGCCTCTCCGCCCGAGATGCTCGGCAGCACCTCGCGCTTGAGGTCTTCGCTGGCGAACTCGATCAGGGTCTCCGCGACCATCTGGGTGGTGCCGATCGCGTAGTGCGTGCGGCCCGCCCGCTGCATCTCCTCCTCCAGCGCCGCCATCTCGAAGGGATCGCGGTTCTGGCCGCCGTACTCCGGGGGCCAGGAAGCGAATAGCAGCCCGGCCTTGGCCAGCGCGCGCTGGAACTCCGGGTCGTGGCCCTCCCAGTTGTGCTGGTTGGCGCGCACTTCGTCCGACGCCGGATGCTGCTCGAGGAAGCGGTGGACCACGCCCCGAAACTCCTCGGCCTTGGGACCGAGCCCGAAGTCGACCGTCATCTCTCCCGCCTCGGGCAGAGTCGCGCGGGCGCCCCGCCAGCGGCGGTCGGCCGCGTCCAGCAGCCGGTCGCGCGGGTTGCCGCCGGCCAGCGCCCAGGTCTTTGCGCGCCGGTGGTAGAGCTGGATGTCGTACTCCAGCGACAGGCCGTAGCCTCCGTGCGTGTGCAGCGCGCGGCGGGTGGCGGCCGCGGCGGCGTCGGCCGACCAGGCGAAGGCGGACGGGATCAGCCAGGCGGCCTCCTCCTGGCCCCCGACCAGTGCCCAGATGGCCCGCCAGACCAGTAGCTGGCCGCCTTCGACGTCGATCAGGCAGTCGGCCAGCGGGTGGGCCACGGCTTGGAATGAGCCGATCGGGCGATCGAACTGGACGCGCTCGCTGGCGTAGTCGGCGGCGATCTCGAGCGCCCGGTGCGCCAGCCCGCCGAGCGCCGCCGCCATCAGGACCGACCACTGCTCACGGGCTCGTTCGAAGACGGCGAGAGCCTCTTCTTCGCGCGCCAGGACGTGGCGCGCGGCTGAGGCGCCATCCTCGGAGAGGTCCCAGCGGGCCAACGCACTCGCGCCCTGGTTGGGCAGCGGCTCGGGCTTCGGCCGGCGTTCGACCAGCACCAGTTCCGAGCCTTCCAGTCCCAGCACCGCATCCGCGGAGGCTCCCCCCGGCACGAGTGGAAAGCCGTCCTTGCTGCCGCGCTGGAGGGCCAGACTGACGACCGCGTCGCCGTCGAGCGCGCGGTTCAACCCGTCCGCCGCCGCGGGCGAGTCGAGTTCCGCCAGCGCCGCGCAGGCGGAGACCGATTCGATCAGCGGACCGGAGACCAGGTGTCGTCCGACCTGCTCGGCCAGCAGCGCCGCGTCGAAAAGGCCGGCGCCGGCGCCGCCCGCCCGTTCCGGAACGCGGATGCCGATCGCTCCGGTCTCGACCAGCTGCTTCCAGAGTCCCGCGTCGAAGCCCAGTGGTTCCGCCGCGCGCACGCGCTCCGGGCTGGATTCGGTCGCGAAGAGCTGCGCGAAGGTGTCGCGCAGCAGCTCCTGTTCTTGACTGAGCTGCAGGTTCATCTTCCCTCACAGGCACCGGCTCCGGGAGCGTCCCGAGCGGCGAATCCGCGCAGTTTAGCCGACCTTGCGGTCGAGCCGAAGCGCCGGGCTCAGAAGGTCGGGTTGGTCACGGGCAGTCCCTGCAGGGCCTGGCCGCAGATCACGCCGGCCGCGTCCCAGTCGGTGGCGATGTGCGCCGCCCCGACCCCGATGTCGCGCCACACCCGCTGGAGCAGATCGTCTTCGTTCACGCCGTGCGCGCCGCCGCGCTGGAAGAGCACGGTCGCGGCCTCGCCTGCCTGGGGGGCCGCGTGGGCGCAGTCGCGCCTCCAGGCGGCGCGCTCTTCAAGGCTCGGCGCTTCCCAGCGTTCGTAGAGCTCCCCGATCCGCGCCAGCGCGTTGGCCTGCAGCAGCCGCGCCGAGTCGATCCGGACCGAGGCCTCCGCCAGGCGGAGCTGCATCGCCTGGGTCTCGGCCAGCCTGTCGCCGAACTGCGTCCGGCGCGTCCGGTTGCGCTCCAGCGTGTGCTCGAGCCCGCCTTGGGCTGCCCCGACCAGCGCGGGCGGGACCGTCTGGGGAAACCAGATATTCAGGGGGACGCGATACCAGACCGAAGCGTGAACGCCGGCGCCCTGAAGCTCGACCGTGTCGCGGCTGCGGTTGATGTCGCGCATGGCCAGCACGCGGTGCTCGGGGACGAAGAGGTCCTGGACCACGAGGTCGTCGCTTCCCGTGCCCTGCAGCCCCCCGGTCCGCCACACGTCCACGATCTCGTACTCCCCCAGCCACTCGAAGAGCATGAACAGGCGGAAGTCGGGCTTGCCGTCGGGGGAAGCGGAGACCACGGGAGCCCGCACGATCGTCCCCTCGGAGCTGTGGCAGCCACTGGCGAACTCCCAGTGCCCTTCGAGCCGGAAACCACCGTCGACGGGAACGGCCGAGGCGTGCTTGTAGGGCCAGCCGGTCGCCAGCGTGCGGTGAGTCTGGCCGTCGCCCCACAGGTCCTCCTGAGCCCTGCGCGGAAACAGGCCGGCGAGCAGGCTGTGCATGGAGTTGTTCTCGTACACCCAGGCCGTGGAGGTGCAGCCGCGCCCCAACTCGTAGCCCAGGTCCAGAAGAACGCTCAGGTCCAGTTCGCAGCCGCCGAATTCCCGGGGCTGGAGCGCGCTCCAGAGTTCCGCCTCGCGGAGTTCTTTCAGGGTGTCCGGATGGATCCGCCGCGTCCGCTCTACTTCCAGGGCGCGCTCGCGCAGCCGCGGGACCAGAGACCGCGCCCGGGAGACCAGTTCGCGATGGATCGGGTCCGATGCCGCCAGTGGCCGGGTGGAAGTTTGCATGGCAGGCAGGATAAACCCCCGCCTGACGTGAGTCCCCTCATTGGTCCGAAGGGCTTTCGGAAGCGCTATTCAATGGATACCCTCTTTCTACCCTCGTGTGTGTCGTTGTCGTTACTTACACAGGCGTCG
>JAGWBS010000044.1:39402-39740 GCA_021295775.1 Pseudomonadota bacterium
CCGGACCGGGATGGGGCTGCGAGCGAGCTGCCTGAGCCTGCTGATCGTCCTGTGTGGAACGGCGGACTCGGCCACGGCACAGGAACTCGTGGCCGCAGACCTGCAAAGCGGGCTTCTGCGCCTGAAAGTCGACCGTGGGCTGGAGAACGTGCGGCATTTCGTGCTGAAGGATCCTCCGCGCCTGGTGCTGGATCTGTATGGGATCCGGGGGACGTCGGCGGTCCTGCCCCCGGCCACCCGACAGGGTTCCGTCGCGGGCATGCGCGTGGGCCGACATACGGGCAAGCTCCGGTTCGAGCTCGATTTCGAGCGGACGCTTAGACCGTACCGGCTGCGCC
>JAGWBS010000045.1 GCA_021295775.1 Pseudomonadota bacterium
GCCGAGGCCTCGCTGACCGGCGAGGCGACCAATATCATCGCGGGCCTGGGGATCGGCATGAAGTCGACCTGGATCCCGATCCTGGTGATCGCGGTGGCGTTGGTCGGCGCCTACAACCTGGCGGGACTGTACGGGATCGCGATCGGCGGTCTGGGCATGCTCTGCACGGTCGGCATCCAGCTGGCGGTCGACGCCTACGGTCCGATCGCCGACAACGCGGGCGGGATCAGCGAGATGAGCAATCTGCCGCCCGAGGTGCGCGAGCGCACCGACCAGCTCGACGCCGTGGGCAACACCACCGCCGCGATCGGCAAGGGGTTCGCGATCGGCTCGGCGGCGCTCACCGCGCTGGCGCTCTTCAGCGCCTTCCGCACTCAGTCGCGGCTGGAGACGCTCGATCTGCTCAATCCGATCGTGATGGCGGGGGTCTTCGTCGGGGGCATGGTGCCGTTCCTGTTCAGCTCGATGGCCATGAAGGCCGTGGGCGAGGCGGCCGGCGAGATGATCGAAGAGGTCCGGCGCCAGTTCCGCGAGATCCCGGGCCTGCTCGAGGGCACCGCCACCGCCGACTACGCGCGCTGCGTGGACATCTCCACCGCGGCCGCGATCCGGCGCATGCTGGCGCCCGGACTGCTGGCGGTGGGCGTGCCCACGCTGACCGGCTTCTTCGTGGGCAAGGAAGCCCTGGGCGGCCTGCTGGCCGGCGTGACCGTCTGCGGCGTGCTGATGGCGCTGTTCATGTCGAACGCCGGCGGAGCCTGGGACAACGCCAAGAAGACGATCGAGAAGGGCGCCCACGGCGGCAAGGGCAGCGACGCGCACAAGGCCGCGGTAGTGGGCGACACCGTCGGCGATCCCTTCAAGGACACCGCCGGGCCGTCGCTGAACATCCTGATCAAGCTGATGTGCGTCGTCAGCGTGGTGATCGCCCCGCTGATCGCGGGCTAAAGACGAGCGGGCCTCGCCAAGGCCGGGGGCCGGCGGTACAATCCGCCGCCCCTCGGTCCCGCGGGGCCTGAAACCAAGAGGAGGTCGGATGCGCGAGTACGAACTCGTGTACGTGGTCCAGCCGGACGCTACGCCCGAGCGCGAAGACGAGATCCACGCCAAGGTGGACGAAGTGCTCAAGCAGGCCGACGGCGAGCTGCTGCTGCGCGACGACTGGGGCAAGCGCAAGCTGGCCTACGAGATCGACAAGTTCCAGAAGGGCCACTACTTCCAGCTCAACTACCTGAGCGACGGGAGCGAGGTGACCGAGGTCGAGCGCCGGTTGCGGCTCGACGCGGACGTGCTGCGCTTTCTGACCGTCCAGGCCAGCGACGAAGTGAAGGACCTCGACGCGCGCCGGGAAGAGGCGAAGGTCCAGGCCGAGGAGCAGGAGCGCCGCCGCGCCGAGCGCGAACGGGAGCGCCTTGAGCGCGAGCGGCGCGAGGCCGAAGTGGCGGCGCGCGCCGCCCGGGCGGCGGAGGCCGCGGCCCCGAAAGAGGACGAGACGCCTCCGGAACCCGCGGCCGCACCCGCGCCCGAGCCCCAATCCGCGCCCGAGCCCGCGCCCGCGCCCGAAGAACCCTCGACTCCGGCGCCCGCGGACGCCGGGGGCGACGACGAGTAGCCGCCCGGGGAGGATGCCGTGGCCACGATGCGAGTCATTCTGACCGAGGAAGTGCCCAAGCTCGGCGCCGCCGGCGACGTGGTGAGCGTCAAGGCGGGCTACGGGCGGAACTATCTGCTGCCGACCGGCAAGGCGATGCTGGCCACGGAGAGCCGCGTCCGGCAGGTCGAGCACCAGCGTCGAGTGATCGAGGAGAAGGAACGCAAGCGCGTCGGCGGCCTGCAGGAGCTGGCCAAGTCGGTCGCGGGCGTCGACCTGACCTTCGAGGCCCTGGCGGGCGACGAGGGCAAGCTCTTCGGCTCGGTCACGAACGTCGACATCGCGGGCCGCCTGGCCGAGCAGGGTTTTGACGTCGAGCGGCGCAAGGTCCTGCTCAGGGAGCCGATCAAGCGCGTCGGCGAGCACGAAGTGACGATTCGGCTGCACCGCGACGTGCAGTTCCCGGTCCAGGTGGTGGTGGTGGCGGCCGACGCGCCCGAGCCCGAGCCCGTCGACGATTTCGTCGACCCCGACGACCTTCCCTCGACGGAGGAAGATGACGCCTAGCGTCGCCGGCCCTTAGAATGGAATGCCTAGGGGCTTCTCCGGGGGAGGCGGCACCACGCCGCCCGGACGCCCGGTCCGAGAGGGTGCAGTGAGCGACCCGAGCGAGAGCGGCGCTCTACGCGCGATTCCCGCCGACCACGAGGCGGAGCGCGCCGTGCTCGGCGCGATCCTGCTCGACCACGAATCGCTGTACAAGGTGCAGGACAAGCTCGAGGCGCAGTCGTTCGACCTGCCCCGGCACCGGATCCTGTACCAGAGCTGCCTGGACCTCGCCGGCAAGCAGCAGGCGATCGACCTGGTCACGCTGCGCAACCACCTGCAGGAGAGCCAGCAACTCGAGGCCGTGGGCGGGGTCGGACAGCTCGCCCAGATCGCCGACGCCGTGCCGACGGCGGCGCACGTCGAGCACCATGCGCGCATCGTGCGCGACAAGCATCTGGCGCGCTCGCTGATCCGCTCCTGCGAGCAGATCGCCTCGCGCGGCTACGACGGCCAGCCGATCGAGGAATTGATCGAGCTGGCCGAGCGGGACGTGCTGCGCGTCGCCCAGGGCAGTGTCGATGTGGGCTTCACTTCGATGTCCCAGGAGATCAAGCCGACGTTCGAGTACATCCAAAAGGTCCAGTCGGGCGAGCTGATGGGCGTGCGGACCGGCTACGAGAAACTCGACCGGATGACGGGAGGACTCAACCCCGGCGACCTGGTGGTGCTGGCGGCGCGGCCCAGCATGGGAAAGACCGCGCTGGCCCTCGACATCGCCCGGAATCACACGGTCAATGACGGCGGCTGCGTGGCTTTCTTCTCGCTCGAGATGAGCAAGCAGCACCTGGTCCTGCGGCTGCTGCTCGCGGAGGCTCAGCTCGACAACGCGCGCTTCAAGAACAGCATGCTCTCGGAACGGGATTTCCGAGCCCTGACCCGGGCCGCCAGCACATTGCAGGACCAGAGTCTCTACTTCGACGACAGCGCCGCCGTGAACGTCAGCGACATCGCCGCCAAGGCGCGCCGGCTGTACCTCGAGAACCCGCCCTCGCTGATCGTGATCGACTACATCCAGCTGATGCAGGGACGCTCCGGCTGGGAACGCCGAGAGCAGGAGGTGGCGGATATCAGCCGCTCGCTCAAGCTGCTGTCCAAGGATCTGGGCGCGCCGGTGATCGCCCTCTCCCAGCTCAACCGGAGCCCGGAGCTGCGCACCGACAAACGCCCCCTGCTCGCCGACCTGCGCGAATCGGGCGCGATCGAGCAGGACGCCGACATCGTGCTTTTCCTCTACCGCGACGAGTACTACGACGAGGACACCCCCGACCAGGGAATCGCCGAAGTGATCGTCGCCAAGCAGCGCAACGGGGAGACCGGCCGGCTGAAGCTGCAGTTCTCCAAGGAGTGCGGGCGCTTCCACAACCTTTCCCCGCGCGACGACACTCCGCCCGAGGCCGGCTTCGGGCCGGCGGACGGGCCCGAGCCGCTCGACGGGGACGGCGAGCTGGAGCCGCCGTTCTGATGCGCGGGGAGGGGCCGCTTCCTCTCCGCAAGCCCAGGCCGCTCGCTCCCGGCGCCGGAGTGGGCGTGTGCGCGCCGTCCGGCCCGATCCAGAACCCCGAGGCCCTCGAGCGCGGGCTCGGCTGGCTGGAAGAGCGGGGTTTCGAGGTCTGTCACGCGCCGCACCTGCACGCCCGCGAGGGCTTTCTCGCCGGCGGCGACGACGAGCGCCTGGCGGACCTGCGGGGACTGCTGCGCGACCCGGGCGTGTCCGCGATCGTGTTCGCCCGCGGCGGCTACGGCCTGTCGCGCCTGATCTCGCGCATCGACCCCGCCGAGTTGCGGCGGGCGCGCAAGCTGCTGGTCGGCTACAGCGACGCGACCAGCCTGTTGCTCTACGCCCTGCAGCGCGCTGGCCTCCCGGGCATCCACGGGCCGATGCTGGAGCGCCCGGACACCACCGACGCGGCCCGGGACCGGCTGCTGGCTTTGGCCGCCGGTTCGGAAGCCGGCCGCGAAGCGCTGCGGGGACACCCGCTGCGTCCCGGCCGCGCGCGCGGCCGCCTGGTGGGCGGCAATCTGACGATGCTGACGGCCAGCCTCGGAACGCCCTGGGAGGTCGACACGCGCGGAGCGATCCTCTTTTTGGAGGAGGTCGGCGAGCAGCCCTACGCGCTGGACCGCTCGCTGGTGCAGCTGCGCGAGGCGGGCAAGCTCGCCCAGGCCGCGGGGGTCGCGATCGGCGGCCTCGTGGACTGCGAATCCGAGCGCTACCCTGAAATCTCCGCGGGGGAAGCCGTGCGCGACGCGCTGAGCGCGGCGGTCGAGGGGCCGGTCGTCGAGGCCCTGCCCTTCGGCCACGTGGCCGACAACCGGGCGCTGGGGTTCGGAGTGCGCGCCGACCTAGACGGCGCGCGCGGAACCCAGACCCTGCTGGAGTACGTCGTCGAGGGGGGAAATTGAAGCGGGCGGCGGGGGGGCGGATGCGGGAGCTCGATGCGGGCGAACTCCCCGGGGCCGTCGTCTTCGCCCGGATGGGCCCGGAGCTGAGCTGCGAGCTGGCCGTGGGCGCCGCCGTGCTGGCTCCCGAACGCCACGAAGCGCGCTCCGGAACCGTCTACGACCTGGCGTCCCTGACCAAGGTGATGGCGACGACGGCGGCCTGCATGCTGCTCGTCGCCGAGCGCAAGCTCGACCTGGACCAGCGCGTGGGCGAGTTCCTGCCCCACTTCTCCGACGCCCCCAAGGAGAAGATCACGCTGCGCCACCTGCTGACGCATTCCTCCGGTCTGCGCCCCTGGCGCGCGTACCACGCCGACCTGCGCGAGCGCGAGCTGCGGCGCGGCGAGACGCTGCTGACCACGCGCGAGGGGCGCGACTCGATCGTCGACCGCGTGCTGCGCAGCGCGCCGCTGCACGAGCCGGGCGAGGCGTCGATCTACAGCGACCTCGGATTCATCGCGCTCGGCGAACTGGTCGAGCGCGTCGCCGGCGAGCCTCTCGACCGTTTCTGCGAGCGCCGCGTCTTCGAGCCGCTGGGGATGAGCCGCACGCGCTTTCAAGCCGTGCCGTTCGAGGGCGCGCGCGCCGAATACGCGGCCACCGAAATGTGCGGCTGGCGCGAGAAGATCCTGTGGGGCGAGGTTCACGACCCCAACGCCTGGGCGATGGGCGGGGTGGCGGGCCATGCGGGTCTGTTCGGAACCGCCGCCGATGTGATGCGCTTCGCCGACGAGATGCTGGCCGCGGAGCAGGACCGCAGCGAAGTCTTCGACGCGGCCACCGCGCGGGAGTTCTTCCGCCGCCAGGAGACCGCCGGGGGCAGCGACTGGGCGCTGGGCTGGAGCACGCCGACCCCGGGGCAGTCGACCTCCGGGACGCACTTCTCCTCGCGCTCGATCGGCCACACCGGCTTCACCGGGACGAGCCTGTGGATCGACCTGGAACGGGACATGGTGGTGGTGCTGCTCTCGAATCGCGTGCACCAGGTCGCCAAGCGCAGCCGCTTCACGCTCCGCCCCCGGGTCCACGATCTGATCTGGGAGGCGTTCCTTGCCGCCTGAGCCGCCCCCGCTCGAGGGGCTCCGGCACGTGCACTTCATCGCCGTGGCCGGGACGGGCATGGGGTCGCTCGCCTGCATGCTGGCCGGGCGCGGCCTGCGGGTGACCGGCAGCGACACCGGCGCCTACCCGCCGATGAGCGAGCAGCTGGCCGCCGCGGGGATCGAGATCCGGTTGGGCCACTCGCCCGAGAACCTGCTGGATCCGCGGCCCGACCTGGTGGTGGTCGGCAACGCGGTGCGGCGCGACAATCCCGAGGCGCGCGCGGCCATCGACGGCGGCCTGCCCTACGTCTCGTTTCCCGACGCGGTACGACAGTTCTTTCTGTCGGACCGGCACCCGGTGGTGGTGACCGGGACGCACGGCAAGACCACCACCACCAGCCTGATCGCCTGGATCCTGACCCGCGCCGGCCGCGACCCGGGCGCGCTGATCGGCGGCGTGGCGCGCAACTTCGGCGGCAGCTTCCGCCTGGGCGGGGGCGACTGCTTCGTGATCGAAGGCGACGAGTACGACACGGCTTTCTTCGACAAGACGCCGAAGTTCTGGCATTACGCCGCCGAGTCGGTGGTGCTGACCTCGTGCGAGTTCGACCACGCCGACATCTACTCCTCGCTCGAGCAGATCCAGGCGGCCTTCCGCAAGCTGCTCGCCGGCGTCCCGCCCGGCGGGCGGATCGTCGCGGCCACCGACGCCGCGTCGGTGCGGGCCGTGCTCGACTCCGCCGCGGCCCCGGTCGAAGGCTACGGGTTCGACCCGGCCGCGCTGTGGCGCGCCACCGAGCTGGAGTTCGGCCCCGGGGGCGCCCGCTTCCGCGTCCTGCGCGACGGCGTCGGCGCCGCCCGCGTCGACCTGCCCCTGCACGGCCGGCACAACGTCTCCAACGCGCTCGCCGCGGTCGCGGTCTGCGCCGGCCTGGGAGTCGAACCGGAGACTTCCGCCGCCGCGCTGGCCGAGTTCGCGGGGGTCAAGCGGCGGCAGGAGGTGAGGGGCGAGGCCGCGGGCGTGGTGGTGATCGACGACTTCGCCCACCATCCCACCGCCGTGCGGGAGACCATCGCCGCGCTGCGCTGCGCCTATCCGGAGCACCGCCTGTGGGCGATTTTCGAGCCGCGCACCAACACCAGCCGGCGGCGCTACTTCGAGGCCGAGTTCGCGGAGGCCCTGGCCGGCGCCGACGAAGTCCTGCTCGCGGACGTGTACCGCGGCGAGGACCTGCCGGCCGGCGAGCGCCTGCGCCCGGAGCGGGTGGCGCAGGGCGTGCGCGCGGCCGGCGGCGAAGCCAGCCATCTGGGGACGGTCGAGGCGATCGTCGAGCGGCTGGTGCGGGGCCACCGCGGCCGGGACGTGGCGCTGATCATGTCGAACGGTGCCTTCGGCGGCATCTGGCAGAAACTGCTCGCCGAGCTGGGCGGTCCGCCCGACGACCCGGAATAGACCGACGGAGAAACGCGATGCCAAACATTCAGGCGACCGGGCTGCGCAAGGGCAGCGTGATCGTGCACCAGGACATCCCCTACCGCGTGCTGGCCTTCGAGCACCGCACGCCGGGCAACAAGCGCGGCTTCGTGCAGACCAAGCTGCGCAATCTGCGCGACGGCACGCAGCGCGAGGTCAAGTTTTCCGCCACCGAGTTCGTCGAGCGCGCCCACGTGGACACCCGCGAAATGGACTACCTGTACTCGGAGCCTAGCGGCCACGTCTTCATGGACGTCGAGAGCTACGAGCAGCTCACGCTCGCCGACGAGGGCGTCGGCGACGCCGGCGCCTGGCTCTCCGAGGGCATGCGCCTCCAGATCCAGCTGCTCAACGGCGACCCGATCGGGCTCCAGCTGCCCAAGGTGGTCGAGATCGACGTGCGCGAAGCCGAGCCGGTCGTCCGGGGCCAGACCGCGGCCAAGTCCAGCAAGCCGGCCGTGCTGGCCAACGGCGTCAGCGTCCAGGTCCCGACCTTCATCGAGGCCGGCGACCGCGTCCGCGTCGACCCCACCGAACAGCGCTACATCGAGCGCTGCAAGTAATTTCCCGCCGCCGGCCTGCACGGAACTTGGCAGGTTCGACAGCCGCGGTTCCCTTCGCCAGAATTAGACGAGTCGTTTGCAGCAGGGACGCATGCCGAAGTCGGTTCTGGGCTGTGTCGGTTTCCCGCTCCGGGTCGCGGCGCTCGTCGTCTGGGCCTCGACGGCGGCGCTGGCCGGGGAGATCGAGTTGCCGGTTCCGGAGGGTGTGTTTCCGCCCGAGGTTCCGGCGGACAATCCGCCCACGGCCGCGAAGGTCGAGCTGGGGCGGAAACTCTACTTCGACGCGCGGCTGTCGACGGACGGAACGATCGCCTGCGCGTCGTGCCACGATCCGCGCCAGGGGTTCGCGGACCCCCGCGGAGAGGCCGCTTCGGCGGGCGTGGGCGGGGCCGTGGGCACTCGCAACGCGCCGACGGTCCTGAACGCCGCCTTCCTGGTCTCCCAGTTCTGGGACGGCCGTGCCGAGACCCTCGAGGAGCAGGCGGTCCAGCCGCTCTTCAACCCGATCGAGCACGGCTTTCCCGACGCCGACGCGGTGATGGCGCGGCTGCGCGAGCTGGCGGACTACCCCGCGCTCTTCGCGCGGGCCTTCGGCAGCGAGCAGCCGACCCTCGAGCGCGTGGGGCAGGCGATCGCCAGCTTCGAGCGCACGCTGATCAGCCTCGACGCGCCCATCGACCGCTTCCTGGCGGGCGACGAGGGCGCGATCTCCGAGTCGGCCCGGCGCGGCTGGGAGCTGTACAACGCCAAGGCGCGCTGCAACACCTGCCACGGGCACATCGACGTGCTGCCGCTGTTCACCGACGACCTGTTCCACAACATCGGCGTCGGGGTCGAGCGGATCGATTTCGACGCGGTCGCGCGCCGGGCGGCGGCCGCCGTGGCGGGCGGGACCTCGGTCGACGAGCTGGCGCTCAGCGACGCCGAGGCCAGCGAGCTGGGACGCTTTCTGGTGACGCGCGAGCCCAAGGACATGGGCGCCTTCAAGACCCCGCAGCTCCGCAACGTGGCGCTCACGGCTCCCTACATGCACGACGGCAGCGAGGCCACGCTGGCGGACGTGATCGCGTTCTACGACCGCGGCGGCAACGACAATCCGTACCTCGACGGCGGAATGCGCCCCCTGAACCTGACCGAACAGGAGAGCGCGGATCTGGTCGAGCTTCTCGAGACCTTCACCAGCGGCGACCTGGAGCGCTTCGAGCCGCTCCACTCGCTGGTTCCCTAAAAGGCAGGGGGTAAGCCATGTATCGCAACGACATGACCCGCAGGGAAATCGAACGCGCGCTCGCCGAGCGTTCGTCTGAGGACCGGCGCCTGATCCAGTCGCTGCAGAACTGCGACCGGCGCCACTTCCTGCACGTTTCGCTCAAGTTCGCGGGCATGGCGGCCGCGGCGGGCATCGTGCCGCCGCACGCCTTCCAGCTGGTGAACGTGGCGCACGCCGCGGCGGCGCCGGGAGAGGCCTCCGAGCCGGCCTTCCGCTTCGCCTACGTCTCGGACACGCACCTGTACGCGCGCGGCCTCGACCACCGCTTCGCCAAGGCCACGATCAAGGCGGTCGAGGACGTGAACGCGCTCGACCCCCAGCCGGACTTCGTGCTCTTCGGCGGCGACCTGGCGCAGCTCGGCCGGCCCGACGAACTGGAGATCGGACAGCAGATCATCGGGGAGATCGGCGCGCCGGTGAAGATGATGGTCGGCGAGCACGACTGGTACCTGGACATGGGCGAGAAGTGGCGCGAGATGTTCGGCCCCGACCACTACTCCTTCGACCACAAGGGCGTGCACTTCGTGGTGCTGAACAGCGTGGTGGAAAAGGATTTCTGGACGGCCAAGGGCTACACGCCCGAGGAGCGCATGGCGATCGTCGCCGGTCTCGACGACAACCGGCAGAGCCCCTTCGAAGTCGGAGAGGAGCAGCGCGCCTGGCTGAAGCAGGATCTGGCGGGCGTCGACAGGAAGACGCCCCTGATCGTCTTTTCGCACTCCCCGCTCTACAAGCTGTACAAGCCGTGGAACTTCTGGACCGACGACGCCGAGGACGTGCAGGCGATCCTGGCGCCGTTCGAGACCGTCTCGGTGGTGCACGGCCACACGCACCAGCTGCTGACCAACCGCATCGGCAACATCCACTTCCACGGCATGCTCTCCACCGCCTGGCCCTGGCCGTACGCCCCGCAGGGGCTGCCGGAGTACACCGTCCAGATGGCCCGCTCCGATCCCTTCAATCAGTTCGACGGCTGCGGGGACGGGCAGGTCGACGTGCGGACCGGCGGCCGCATGGACAAGCACTACAACCTCTGGAGCCGCAACCCGCGCTCGGTGACGGCGCAGGAGCTGGAGACCGGCACGCTCCCGGGTCCCCGGGGCTACGACGGTCCGTCCTACTGACGGGAGGAGTTTCAAGATGAAAGTCCGATGGATTGCCGCGGCGGCGCTGCTCGGCGCTCTGGTCACACTGGTCGGGGCGGGCGTCGGAAGCGAGGCGGGCCGCGACCGGCGGACCGCCGTTGGCGCGGGCGACGAATGGGCATCGCGGGCGGTCTGGGCCTGCGACCGGCGCAAGCTGGTGATCGTCGAGGGCGTGCGGGCCGACGAGAAGATCCCGCCGCGGCGCGCCCAGCTGGTGGCGGACGTGCTGATGGACCTGATGCGCTACTGCCAGGCGGAGATCACCGCCCGGATCGCGACCGACCAGACGATCACGGTCTCGTCCGACGGGCGGGTGTTCGAGAACTACGTGCCCGGGGAGCCGCTGCCGATCGTCCCGGCCGCGTTCGGCAATCCGACCCGGCGCGAGCGGATGATCTGGCAGGCCGAACTCGACAAGCTGGTCACGGAGGGCGACCGGCTGTTCCACAGCGACGAGATCGGCCAGAACGGGGTGGCCTGCGCGATGTGCCACCCGCACGCCGAGCTGACCCATCCCGAGACCTACCCGAAGTTCCAGACCCAGCTCAAGGAAGTCGCCCTGCTCCGCGACATGATCAACTGGTGCATCCTGAACCCGCTCGAAGGCGAGGAGCTGGCCCACGACGACGACCGCATGCGGGCGCTCGAGGCGTACATTCTCAACCAGCGCCGGGGCAAGCCCCTCGAGGCGGGCAAGCACTAGTCCGGCCCGCTCGCCGCGCGGGACTCAGGCCGGCATCAGGCGCAGCAGCGCCTGTCCCCGGCCCGCGCTCTCGGCCCCGTCGAGCGCCGTTCCGACCCACTCCTTGGCGGCCGCGACGGCCTCCGCCAGCGCCTCTCCCCGGGCCAGGCGCGCCGCGACCGCCGACGACAGCGCGCAGCCGGTGCCGTGGGCCGCGACGGAGCGGCGGCGTCCGCGCAGCCAGTGGCCGCCGTCGGAGGTGAGCAGGAAGTCGTCCGCGGCGCCGGAGGCGTGGCCGCCCTTGACCAGGGCGGCGCGGGCGCCCATTTCGAGCAGCGCGGCGGCCGCCGTCTCGGCGTCGGCGTGGCCGGTCAGCGCTTCGGCCTCCTCCAGATTGGGCGTGACCAGCGCGGCGCCGTCGATCATCCGCGCGCACAGGCTGCCCCAGGCGCGCCGCTCGAGCAGGTAGGCGCCGTCGCTGGCGCGCAGTACCGGATCGACCACACGCGGGGCGGCGCAATCGGCGAGCGCTCGGGCCACCCGCAGCACCACGTCGTCGGTGGCGAGCATGCCCAGCTTGATCGCCCCGGGGGTCAGATCGCCGAGCAGGGCGCCGAGCTGCTCGGCGACGACGTTGGGGAAGACCGGCAGGCTGCGCGCCACCCCTGTGGTAGTCTGCACCGTCAGCGCGGTGGGAACCGCCATGCCGTGCACCCCGTGGAGCGCGAACACTTGGAGGTCGAGCTGCAGCCCTGCGCCGCCGGTGGGATCGGATCCGGCGATCGACAGCGCCAGCGGCAGACTCTCCGCAGACATCTCCCGCCAAGCTTAGCCCAGCGCTCGGGAAGCCTGGCCCTGGCCGGACTGCTCGCGGCGCTCGCCGCGGGCGCGGCCCGCGCGCAGACGCCCCCCTCCGCCGCGCCTTCGCCCCCTCCGCTCGCGCCGGCGGTGATCGTGGTCTCGCTGGACGGAGCCCGCTTCGACTATCCGGAACGGACCGCGCTGCCCGGACTGGAGCGCATCCGGCGCGAGGGCGCGAGCGCCGGCAGCCTGCGGCCGGTCACGCCGTCCAGCACCTTCCCTTCGCACGTCTCGCTGGCGACCGGCACCTACCCGGACCGGCACGGGATCGTGGCCAATCGCTTCCGCGACCCGCAGCGCGGCGAGTTCGACTACTCCGACGAATCGGACTGGCTGCGCGCCGAGCCGCTGTGGATCGCCGCGGAGCGGCAGGGCCTGCGCGCGGCGGTCCTGTTCTGGGTCGGCTCGGGATCGGAGTGGCGGGGACGGGCGGCCAGCTATCGCCGGACTCCGTTCGATCCCCGCGTGTCCGAGCGGGAAAAGGTCGACCAGATCCTGGACTGGCTGCGTCTGCCCGCGCAGCGGAGGCCCCGGCTGGTGATGTCCTGGTGGCACGGCCCGGACCGCGTCGGGCATCGGAAGGGTCCGGACTCTCCGGCGGTGGACGAGCAGATGGCGCGCCAGGACGCCGAGCTGGTGCGCCTGCTCGAGGGTCTCGACGCGCTGGACCGCTGGGACTGCACCACCCTGATCGTGCTCGGCGACCACGGAATGGCGCGCGTCGGGCGCAGCATCGACCTGCGCCTCGAGCTGCGGCGGCAGGGCCTGCGCGCGAAGGTCTGGAACTCGGGCGGGACCGCCTACGTGGAGCTGTCCGAGCGCGAAACGCTCTCCCGGGCGCTGGAGTCGCTGCGGGCGCTGGAGGGGGTCGAAGCCTATCCCAGCGCCGCGCTGCCGGAGCGCTACCGGCTGGCGGGGACCGGCCGAACGGGCGACCTGGTCGCTTTCACGACTCCCCCGTTCCGCTTCGGCCGCAGCCTGGGGCTGCCGCCCCGCGGCGCCCACGGCTACCCGGCCGAGGTCGAGTCGATGGGGTCGATCTTCTTCGCGCTGGGGCGGGGCGTAGGCGCCGGCGCGCGCCTGGGGAGGGTGCGCGCCATCGACGTCGCCCCCAGCGTCGCGGCCCTGCTGGGGATCGAGCCGCCGCTGGCTTCGGAGGGCCGGTCGCTGCTGCCCGAGCTGGCGCCTAGGGAGTGTTCACCCACTCGATGTTCGTGCCCAGAACCGGCGGCGCCTCGGAGTTGAGCAGCGCGATCTTGCGCGCGACGCTGCCCGCCAGCTCCCCGAAAGCCCGCGCCACCGCGGATTCGGGCGCCGCCAGCGCGATCGGCTTGCCGCTGTCGCAGGCGTCGACCACGTCCGGCTGGATCGGCAGCCGGCACAGGATCGGGACCCCGAGCGCCTCCGCGGTCCGCTCGGTCTTGCCGGAGCCGAAGATCGAGTAACGCGTTCCGGTGTCGGGCGCCTCGAACCAGCTCATGTTCTCGACCAGGCCGAGCACCGGCACGTTCACGCGCTGGAACATCTTCAGGCCCTTGCGCGCGTCGATCAGGGCCATCTCCTGGGGGGTCGAGACGATCAGCGCGCCCGCCAGCGGCGCGCTCTGCGTCACCGTCAGCGCAGCGTCGCCGGTGCCCGGGGGCATGTCCAGCACCAGATAGTCGAGCTCGCCCCACTGCACGTCGCTCAGGAACTGGCGCATCAGCCCGTGCACCATCGGGCCGCGCCAGATCACCGGCGCGTCGTCGCCGGTCAGAAAGCCGATCGACATCAGCTTCAGGCCGTAGGCGCGCAGCGGAAAGATCTTCTTGTCGGCTGTCATGCGCGGCTGCTCGGACACGTTCATCATCAGCGGCACCGACGGACCGTAGACGTCGCAGTCGAGCAGGCCGACCTTGGCGCCGCTCTCCGCCAGGCACACGGCCAGATTGGAGGCGACGGTCGACTTGCCGACGCCGCCCTTGCCGCTGGCCACGGCCAGCACGTTGCGGACCTCGGCCAGACCTTCGGGCCGCGAGGCGTGCGAGGAGCCGCGCGTCTGGGCGGTCATCTCGACCTCCACCGAACTCACGCCCTCGAGGGCCGAGACGGCCTCGTTCGCCAGCTCCCGGAAGCGGTCCTTGACCGGGCAGGCCGGCGTGGTCAGCTCGATCGCGAACGCGACCGCGCCATCGTCGATCCGGACGTTCTTGACGAACCCCAGGTCCACGATCGAGCGCTTGAAGTCGGGATCCTCGATCGGGCGCAGCGCGTCGAGCACCGCCTGTTCGCTGACTGGGCTCATACTCCTCCCCTCGTGGAGCCCCCACAGGTATCAAACTGTACTCAGGCGTCAAGATTGGGCGGCCGGGACGCGCGAGCCCGAATCTACGCCGCGGTGCGGAGGATTCCGCGCGGCCGCGTCGCCACCTACGGCCAGATCGCCGAAATGGCGGGGCTGGGTCGCCACGCGCGCCTGGTGGGCTATGCGCTGGCTGCGATCCGAGAGCAGCGACTTCCCTGGCACCGCGTGATCAACGCCCGCGGCGAAGTCTCGCCGCGGGCGCGCTCCGAAGGCCAGCACGAGCAGCGCGCGCGCCTAGAGGCCGAGGGGATCGTCTTCGGTCCCGGCGGGCGGGTGGATCTGGGGCGCTACCGCTGGCGGCCCCGCGTGCAAAGCGGCGACGGAGACTAGGCCCCCGCCGGGGCGGCCGCAGCCGTTTCCTCTCAGCCCAGCTTGGGGATCTCGGTGTCTTCGCCCTCCCGCCAGCGACTGGTGCACACCCGGCAGTTGTAGCGCCCCCGCCCCCCGGAGCCGGGAAGCTGGACGAGCTGCGCGAGCAGCGCCCGAAAGATCGAGCCGAACGCACCCGGGCGCTGGCGGGAGACGAACTCCGAGCCGCACACCGGGCAGCGTACGGGCGGAGGGACCGCGGTCTCCTCCGCCGGGGAAAGGTCGTAGAGCAGAGCGTCGATGGCGTCGTCCGCGGGGTTGGCGAGCGCTTCGAGCGCACGCTGCAGTTCGCGCTGGCTGACCTGCAGCAGGGCCTCTCCGGTTCTGGAAACCGGGTCGGTGTCGTCCTGCACGACCGCGGGGATGCCCTGCGACTCGAGCCGCCGGCGCGCCCGTTCCGCCTCCGGGTAGGAACCGAAGCTGGCGATCGTGACCAGGGATTCGCTCATGCGGCTGACTCGCTCCGGCGCGCGCTCAGAACAGATTCTGCGCGAAGCGCACCAGAACGTAGGCCAGGACGAGGGGAACGGGCAGGCGAAGCAGCCACTTCCAGCTTCCCCGCCAAAGCTCTCCGGGCGCTTCCCGCTCCCCCGCCTCGCGCGGGCTGCGGGCGAACCAGCCGGCGAAGACCGCCAGCAGCAGCCCCCCGAAGACCAGGAAGAGTTCGCCCGCCAGCCGGTCCATCAGACTCAGGCTGTCGACGCTGAGCGCGGGGAGGATTCCGACCGCCGCGATCAGTCCTCCGGCGGCGAGCGTGGCGCCCCGCCGCGGCCAGCCCAGCGCGTCCATCGAGGTGGCGACGACCACTTCCAGCAGCGAGATCGCCGAGGTCAGCGCCGCGATCGCCAGCGCGACGAAGAACAGCAGTCCGACCGCGGTGCCCACCACCGCTCCCATTTCCTCGAAGGCCCGAGGCAGGGTCACGAAGAGCGCCCCGACCGCGCTGCCGCCGATCTGGTCCGAGAGCCCGAAGGCGAAGATCATCGGGAAGACGGCCAGGCCCGCCACCAGCGCGACCCCGAAGTCCGCCCCGGCGATCGAGAGCGCCTGGCGGGGCAGGGGGGCGTCGTCCGACAGGTAGCTGCCGTAGGTGAGCATGGCGCCCATCCCCAGGCTCAGGCTGAAGAAAGCCTGGCTGGCGGCCGCGGTCAGCACGTCGGCGTTTCCGAGCTGGGCGAAGTCCGGTGCCAGATAGAAGCGGTAGCCCTCGGCGGCGCCGTCGAGCGTCGCGGCGTAGGCGGCCAGACCCGCCAGCATCACGAACAGCGCCGGCATCAGCACCAGCGCCAGGCGTTCGATGCCGCGCCGCACGCCGCCCAGCACCGTGGCGACGGTCAGAAGCATGAAGCCCAGGTGCCAGCCGACCGCGCGGCCCCCGTCGACGATGCCGTCGAAGTAGGCGCCCGCGTCGGCCGGCAGCCCGGAGGTGGCGAGGTCGAAGACGTAGCGCAGCGTCCAGCCGGCGATCACGCTGTAGTAGGCCAGGATCAGGAACCCCGAAAGCACGAACAGGCCGCCCAGCGCCGGCCAGGCCGAGCCGCCGAGTTCCGCCAGCGCCCCGACGGGACTGCGCCGCGTGCCGCGTCCGATCGCCAGCTCCGCGAGCAGCACCGGCAGGCCGACGAGGAACACGAAGAGGACGTAGAGCAGGACGAACGCGCCTCCGCCGTTCTCCGCCGTCAGGTAGGAGAAGCGCCACATGTTTCCCAGCCCGACGGCGGAGCCGACGGCGGCCAGGAAGAAGCCCAGGCGGCTGGACCAGCGTTCGCGTTGCATTCGACCTCCGGCGGGCGGCTCGGGGCGACCCGGCGCCTAGAACGACGGGTCGCGCTTTTCGAGGAACGCCCGCGTGCCTTCCCGCATCTCTTCCGTTCCGCAGACGTCCGCGAACGCGCGCGCTTCGATCTCGAGCCCCCGCTCGAGCGGGACGTCGAGCCCCCGGTCGATCGCGGCCAGGGCGGAGGCGATGGCCCGCGGCCCGTTCGCGGCGGCCTGGTCGAGGAAGCGGCGCGTGTGGTCGAGCAGTTCGTCGGGCTCGAGCACGGCGTTGACCAGTCCGATGCGCAGCGCCTCGGTGGCGTCGACCTGGCCGCCGCCCACGATCATCTGGATCGCCGCGCCGCGCCCGACCTGGCGCGCCAGGCGCTGGGTGCCGCCGAAGCCGGGGGTCAGGCCCAGCTTGACCTCGGGCTGCCCGAACCTGGCCTTGGTCGAGGCGAAACGCAGGTGGCAGGCCAGGGCCAGCTCGCAGCCGCCGCCCAGCGCGAAGCCGTTGACCGCCGCGGCGACGGGCTTGGGCAGTCCCTCGATCCGGTCGAAGACCGCCTGCCCCCGGCGCACGAACGCCAATCCCTCGTCATGGCCGAAGTCGGCCATCTCGGCGATGTCGGCGCCCGCCACGAACGAGCGGCCGGCGCCGGTGATCAGTACCCCGCGGACCGCGTCGTCGCGCTCGCAGCGCTCGACCGCCGCGTCCAGCTCGTCGAGGACCGACGAAGACAGCGCGTTGAGCGCCTCGGGCCGGTTCATCAGGATCGTCGCGGTGCCGGACTCGACGCTCAACTCGACCTGGGCCATGCGCTACTCCTGGACGCCCACCCACTCGCGGAGCTTTTCCGGGGGCGTCTGCTGCAGGAAATCCCCGGGGGGAAGACCGTCGGGGTTGTGGTCGCGGATCGCGCGCAGCAGGCCGGTGAGGACGGGGACCAGCTGCTCGGAGCCGACTTTCTCGTACAGCACCTCGGCCAGGCGAGTGCCCTCGCGCGATCCGCCCACCCGGATCATGTGCGCGTTCTTGCCGTAGCCGGTGATGCCGATCTCGGCCGACGGCGGGCGCGAGCAGTGGTTGGGGCAGCCGGCCATGCGGAGCACCACGTCAACGTCTCCCAGCCCCGCCTGCTCGACCGCGTCCGCCAGGCCGGGGATGGCGTGCTCGGCATGCGTCATGGCCAGTCCGCAGGTGGGCAGCGCGGGGCAGCCGAAGGCCTGACGGCGGAAGGTGGAGACCGACTCGGCGGGTGGCACGCCGCGGCGCTCCAGCAGCGCGTCGACCCAGTCGCGCCGCTCGGCCGGGATGTGGGCGATCACCAGGTCCTGGTTGCCCGTCACGCGCACGCCCGCGTCCAGCTCGGAGGCGATCTCCCCGACCGCGCTGCGCAGCGACACGCCGTCCGCGTCCCGCACGCGCCCGTTCGCCACCGGGATTCCCAGGAAGAGCTTGCCGCCGTGCTGTTCGTGCCAGCCGTGGAAGAAGCGGTTGGGCGGCAGGGGCTGGGGGTCGGCGTCCCGCAGGTCGAGTTCGAAGCGCTCGCGCAGCGCGGCGCGCACGGCGTCCACGCCCAGACGCCGGATGGTGTACTTCCAGCGGGCCAGGCGGCGGTCTTTGCGCTCCCCGTTCTCCTTCTGGAGGATCAGGATCGCGCGCGTCGCGTCGACCACCTGCTCCCGGGGCACGCGCCCCAGGTACAGGCCGAGCAGCGCCCGGGTGTGCGGCATGCCGTGCGTGGTGCCGAGACCCCCGCCCGAGTACAGGTCGTACTGCCGGGCCACGGCGCCGTTCTCGACCACGGGCAGGAACCCGACGTCCTGGGTCAGCAGGTCGACGGAGTTGTCGCGCGGGTGCGCGATGCCGACCTTGAACTTGCGGGGCAGGTACTGGGGCCCGTACAGGGGCTCCTCGGGTTCCAGCGCTTGCTCGATCCGGCCCAGCTCGTCGGTCAGGAAGATCTGGTAGTAGGCCGAGGACTGCGGAGCGAGCTCGGAGGCGATCCGGAAGGCGAGCTCGCGCGAGGCGAGCGGCAGCTCCGGGTCCAGGTCGTCGGCCACGCCGCACATGGTGTTGCGGTTGTCGTCGCCGCAGGCGCCCAGCGTGGAGATCTCCTGGTCGCGCCGTGGGTAGTCCTGCTTGAGAAAGCGGACCAGCTCGCCCAGCTTCGCCGGGGCCACGTGGTGGAACTGCACCCCCTGGCGCGTGGTCAGCCGCAGGCTTCCGTCCGCGAAGCGGTCCGAGGCCTCGCAGATCGCGTTCCACAGCGCCGCCGAGAACTCGCCGCCCGCGGGGACCTTCAGCCGCAGCATCAGAATCTGGGAGCCGGTCTTGCGGCCCTCGACGCGCGCCTGCTGCTTGTACACGCCGAAGTGCTTGGAGATCTCCTAGGCCTCGTTGCCGAGGTTGGCGGCCTCTCCCCGGGCCAGGCTCTCGACCTCCTCGCGAAAGCTGTGAGGGCGCTTGCCCGCGACCCAGAACAGGCCCTGGCTGTCGGCCTTGAGACGCTCGTTTCGAGACATCTCGGACAGCTCGGAATCGAGCAGGCTGACGACTTTGGAAGGCGGTGGCTTGGCCATGGATGGGTCTCTAGGGGCGGCTCGCTTGGCGAGCGCCGAGGGCGAATCATCGCAATAGCGGAGCGGAATTTCACCCCTGCCCCGGAACCGAGCCGCGGGCCGCGGCGATTCGCTAGAATCCGCCGCGAACCGACGGCGGCGTCGCCGCCGCGGGAACGAACCAACCCGGGGGCCGCCGGCGGCGGCCGAGAGGAGCAGGGCCGTGACGACAAAGCGCGTGAAGGAGATTCTCTCCTGGTATTCGTCGGACAGCGCGGGTTCGCTGTCGAACCTGGCGCGGATGCTCAACCACGGGCGTCTGGGAGGCACCGGGAAGATGGTCATCCTGCCGGTCGACCAGGGCTTCGAGCACGGCCCGGCGCGCAGCTTCGCCCCCAACCCGCCCGCCTACGACCCGCGCTACCACTTCGAGCTGGCCATCGCCGCCGGCTGCAACGCCTACGCCGCGCCGCTGGGCTTCCTGGAGGCCGGCGCGGCGGAGTTCGCCGGCGACGTGCCGCTGATCCTCAAGCTGAACAACTCGGATTCGCTGTACGGCGGCTCCGACCCGTGCTCGGCGGTGACCGGTTCGGTGCGCGACGCGCTGCGGCTGGGCTGCTCGGCGATCGGCTACACCATCTATCCGGCTTCGGCGCAGCGCAACAGCATGTACCAGGATCTGCGCGCGCTGACCGAGGAGGCCAAGGCGAACGGGCTGGCCGTGGTGGTCTGGTCCTACCCGCGCGGCTCCGGCATCTCGAAGGCCGGGGAGACCGCGATCGACGTGGTCGCCTACGCCGCGCAGATCGCGGCCCAACTGGGCGCGCACGTGGTCAAGGTCAAGCCGCCCTCGGACCACGTCGAGCAGGACGCGGCGCGCAAGGTCTACGAGCAGCACGGGATCCCGGTCGGCAGCCTGGCCGAGCGCGTGCGCCACGTACTCGAGAGCTGCTTCGCGGGCCGGCGCATCGTGATCTTCTCGGGCGGTCCCGCCAAGGACCGCGAAGGGGTGATCGAGGAGATCCGGGGGATCGCCGACGGCGGGGGCTTCGGCTCGATCATGGGCCGCAACTCCTTCCAGCGCGCCAAGACCGAGGCGATCGAACTGCTCCACGAAGTCATGGACATCTACGCCGCCGTGGCGTAGGGAGGTCGACTTCCGCCGTGAAGATCAGCGTCGCCTCGGACCACGCGGGCTTCGAGTTCAAGCAGCGGCTCAAGCGCGAGCTGGAGAGCCAGGGGCACGAGGTGGTGGACTTCGGCACCGGCTCGGACGAATCCTGCGACTACCCGGACTACGCCGAGCCCGCGGTGCGCGAGGTGGCCGCCGGCGCCGCCGACCGCGCGATCCTGGCCTGCACCAACGGCATCGGCATGTCGATGCTCGCCAACCGCGTCCCGGGCGCGATGGCGGCGCTCGTCTACAACGAGCGCTCGGCCGCCATGACGCGCCGCCACCACGGCTCCAACGTGCTGTGCCTGGGCGCGGGCGAGTTCCCGGCCGAAGACCTGCTGCGCTGGGTCCGAATCTGGCTGGGCGAGGAGTTCGAGGGCGGGCGCCACGCCCGCCGCATCGGCAAGGTCAAGCGACTCGAAGAGCGCGGCTGACCGCGCACGGATCGGCGTCTGCTCGACTGGCCGGCCGACCTGCCGCGGATGGACGCCGAGCGATAGTCCGGAGCCGGCCCGGGCCGCCGGTCCGTCAGCGGCGGCGCAGCTTGGTTCCGCTCAGCTTCAGGATGCGGTCGAACTCGGTTCGGGTCACGGGCATCACGGACAGGCGCGACTGTCGGACCAGGGCCATTTCGGCGAGCGCGGGGTCGGCCTTGATCTCGCTCAGCGGGACCGGACGCTCGAGCGCGCGCAGCGGCTCGATGTCGACCGCGACCCAGCGCTCGTCGTCGGTGGTCGGGTCCGGGTAGGCCTCGCGGGTGACGCGGGCGATGCCGACCACCTCGCAACCCTTCACCGAGTGGTAGAAGAGCATCCAGTCGCCCTTCTTCATCGCGTTCAGGTTGTTGCGGGCCTGATAGTTGCGGACGCCGTCCCAGTAGGTCGAGCCGTCGCTCACCAACTGCTCCCACGAGTAGGCCGAGGGCTCGGATTTCGCCAGCCAGTAGGATCTCGCCATCCGCGAATCATGCGGCCCGCGGCGGCCGGCTTGCAACGCGGGCGCCGAGCGGCGCCCCCGAGCGGTTGACCTCATCGGATCGAGCGCGATACAAAAGAGCCGCCGGTTCGGCAGCTTAGGGCTGAAGCGACGTTGCGGGGAGTGCGGATCTCGATGAAGCCGGTTCGACCGATCGAATTCCTTCAGGGCTTTCTGCGCAATCCGCTGCAGGTCGCGTCGGTGGTGCCGAGTTCGCGCTTCCTGGCCAGGCGCGTCCGGGAATGCGCGGACGTGGCGAGCGCCCGGGTGATCGTCGAGCTCGGTCCCGGCACTGGGGCGATGACGGGTCAGATCCTGGACCGCATGCCGGCGAACGGGCATCTGATCGCGATCGAGATCAATTCGGACTTCGCCCAGCTTTTGCGCGAGGAGTTCCCCGATCCGCGCCTGTCCGTGTTCGAGGGCAGCTCGACCCGGATCGAGGACGCGCTGGGCGAAGCGGGCGAGGAGAGCGCCGACCTGGTGGTCTCGGGGATTCCCTTCTCGACGCTCGAGGACGGCGACGGGACGGCCACCCTGGAAGCCGCCAAGCGCGTGCTGGCGCCCGGGGGGCGCTTCGTCGCCTACCAGTTCCGGAATCACGTGGCCCGCTACGCGGAGCCCGTGTTCGGCGCGCCGGAGACCCACAGCGGTTTCTGGAACATCCCCCCGATGAAGATCTACGTCTGGGGGCAGAGCTCGCCGGCGGCATGATCGTCGAGTTCCCCCGCGGCGCGGAGCGGATCCGCGGCGCGCTGCGGCTGCCGGATGACGCCGCCCCCGCTCCTGGCGTGGTGGTCGTTCCCGACGTCTGGGGCCTCTCCGAGCACTACGAGCAGGTGGCGGAGCGGCTCGCCGGCGAAGGCTACGCGGCGCTCGCGCTCGACCTCTACACGCGCGGCGAGTCGCCGCAGGCCGGCGGCCCGGAGGGCGCGACGCGCTTCATCGCGGAGCTTCCGGATCCGCAGGTGCTGGGCGATGTCCAGGCGGCGATCGACTACCTGGGCGCGCTGCCGGAGGTCGCGGGCCGGCGGGTCGGGATCACCGGCTTCTGCATGGGGGGCATGTACACCTTCCTCGCGGCCTGCCGTTGCCGCGGTCTATCGGCCGCGGCCGGCTGGTACGGAATGCTGAGGGCCGAGCGCATCGACGCCGCCAACCCCGAGCACGCGATCGACGCCGTCGCCGACCTGGGCTGTCCGGCCCTGGGCCTGTTCGGCGCCGAGGACGAACTGATCCCCCCCAGCGACGTGGAAGAGCTGCGCCGGCGCGCGGAGCGGGGCGGTCTGCCGTTCGAGACCGTCGTCTACGAGGGCGCGGGGCACGCGTTCAACAACGACACCCGGCCGGGCGCGTTTCGGCCCGAAGCTTCCCGGGACGCCTGGCGACGGGTGCTGGCCCTGTTCGAGCGCGAGCTGCAGCCGCCCGCCTGAGCATCCGCCGGGCGGGTCCGCACGCGTGCTAGGCTGCCGGGCGCCGTGAACGCCGCCGTCGTCGCCGTCGGAGTCCTGTTCGCCTTCGCGCTGGGCTACCGCTTCTACGCGCGGTTCCTGTCCCGCCGGGTCTTCGCGCTCGACGCCGCCGAGCCGGTGCCCGCGCGGGAGCTGGAAGACGGCATCGACTACGTGCCCGCGCGCCTGAGCGTGCTCTGGGGACACCACTACACATCCATCGCGGGGGCGGCGCCGATCGTCGGACCGGCGCTGGCGGTGATCTGGGGCTGGGTTCCGGCGCTGCTCTGGGTGGTCGTCGGCACCGTCGCGATGGGGGCGGTCCACGACTTCTCCGCGCTGGTCCTCAGCCTGCGAAACCGCGGCCGCACAGTCGGCCAGATCGCCGGCGACGTGCTCGGCCCGACCTCCCAGCGGTTGTTCCTGCTGGTGGTCGCGTTTCTGATCTGGATCGTGCTGGCGGTGTTCGCGTTCATCATCGGAACGCTCTTCGTCGCCTATCCCGCGGCCATTTTTCCGATCAACGTGCAGATTCTGGTGGCGATCGTCCTCGGCTGGGGGGTGTTCCGGCGCGGGCTCCCCGTGCTGGGACCGTCGGTCGCCGGCTTCGCGCTGCTGCTGACGGCGGTCTTCTACGGGCAGGCGTTCGTGGACCGCTTCCCGGCGGTGACCGAGATCACGGTGGGCGCGTGGGTGTGGATCCTGATGCTCTACTCCTTCGTCGCCTCGGTGCTGCCCGTCTGGCTGCTGCTCCAGCCCCGCGACTATCTGAACTCGCACCAGCTCATCCTCGGACTGGCGACGATCCTGGGCGGCCTGCTGTGGCTCGCGCCCGAGATCCAGGCGCCGGCTCTCAACCCCAGCCCCGAGGGCGCGCCGCCGCTGCTGCCGTTCCTGTTCATCACCATCGCCTGCGGGGCGATCTCTGGATTCCACGGCCTGGTGTCGTCGGGGACGACCTCGAAGCAGGTTTCGCGCATGACCGACGCCCGCCCGATCGGCTTTGGCGGAATGCTGGGAGAGGGGTCGCTGGGCCTGCTCGCGGTACTGGCGACTACCGCGGGCTTCGCCAGCGCGAGCGAGTGGCACCTGCACTATGCGAGCTGGTCGGCCGCCTCGGGACTGGCGCCCAAGCTGGCCGCTTTCGTGAACGGGGCCGGCGGCTTCGTGTCCCAGCTGGGCGTACCCGAGGCGACCGCGCGCACCTTCGTGGCCGTGATGGTGGTCGCGTTCGCGGCCACCTCGCTGGACACGGGGGCGCGCATCCTGCGCCTGATCCTGTCGGAGCTGGGCGAATCCGCGGGTCTCCGACCGCTGGGCAACCGCTACGTGGCGGCGGGCGTCGGCGTCGGCGCCGCCCTGCTGCTGGCGGTCACGCAGGCGGGCGGGCAGGGCGGGCTGATCCTGTGGCCGCTGTTCGGGACCACCAACCAGATGCTGGCCGCGCTCACGCTGACGGTCGTCAGCGTCTGGCTCAAGCGCAGCGGGCGGCCCTACGTCTACACGCTGGTGCCGATGCTCTTCGTCGCCCTGGCGACGTCGCTCGCGATGCTCGGCGAGATCCGGGGACACCTCGGGACGTCGAACTGGCTGCTCGCCGGCAGCGCCGGCTGCGTGCTGGTGTTCGCGTCCTGGGTGATCGTGGAAGGGCTGGGACAGCTCGCGGGACGGGGCGGCTCCGCGCGCGGGGAAGCCGCCTAGCCGGCCCGGGACGTTCGTCGGTGCAGCAGATTGCTGCACCCCGGGAAACTCCCCTGGATTCGCTTGACGCTGGCCCCTCTCAAAGGCTACCTGTGCGCCCGCAAATGGGATCCCGGAAGCGAACTCTGGCCGCCCTGGGGGTTTCCTGCGCGCTCGCGCTGGCTGTCTCCACCACTTGGGCCGGTCTGTACTCGGACCAGTTGACCGAGGCGGAAGCCTCGGGACCGGAACAGCCGATCTCCTTCAGCCACGCCGAGCACGCGGGCGAACTCAAGATCGACTGCCTGTACTGCCACGGGCCGGCGGAGCGCAGTCAGGCGGCCACGGTGCCCGCCGTCTCGGTCTGCATGGGGTGCCACGAGCACGTCCAAGAGGGCGAGACCGAGGGCAGCCGGGAAGAGATCGCCAAGATCCACGACTACCACGCCCGGGGCGAGCCGATCCCCTGGGTCAAGGTCCACAACCTGCCCGAGTACGTGCAGTTCAAGCACTTCAAGCACGTGGGAGCCGGCATCTCCTGCCAGACCTGCCACGGCCAGGTGCAGGACATGAAGCGCGTCTACCTCGAGCCCGAGACCCGCTACACCAAGCGGAGCATTTTCCTGCCGACGGCCAAGCTCGAGATGGGCTGGTGCATGGAGTGCCACCTCGAGCGGGGCGCCCCGGACGACTGCGCGGCCTGTCACTACTAGGCAGGACAGTGGGGACTGGATGCCCGAACTCGACCGCAGAGATTTCCTGAAAGTCGTCGGCCTTTCGGCCGGCGCGGCCGCCACGGTCGGGTGCCAGGATCCGGTCGAGAAGATCGTCCGCTATCTGAACCAGCCCGAGGACGTCACCCCCGGGATCGCGACGTACTACAACAGCCTCTGCCGCGAGTGGCGCAGCGCGAGGGGAGGCCGATCAAGGTCGACGGACGCCCCGGGGACCCGCTGTCGGACGGGAGCCTGTGCGTGCGGGGACAGGCCGGCCTGGCCCGGACCTACGACGGCGCGCGCTTTCGCGGACCGCAGCGCCGAAACGGCGACCGGTTGGAACCGACGACCTGGGAGGACGCGCTCGACCTGCTGACGGAACGGCTGGCGGCGGCCGGCGACAAGGCCTTCTTCCTGGGCGGGTCGGAGACCGGCAGCCTCGACTCGCTGATCGACGAGTTCATGCAGCGGATCGGTTCGCCGCACCGGCTGCGCTACGAGGCGTTCGCCCACGAGGCGCTGCGCGCCGCCAACCGGGAGCTGTTCGGCATCGACTCGGTGCCGCAGTTCGATCTGGCCGGGGCCGACGTCGTGGTCGCCTTCGGCACGGACTTCCTGGAGACCTGGCTAAGCCCCGTGAAGAGTCAGCGGGAATACGTCGGCGGCCGGCGGGACGGCCACGGCCACACGGTCTTCGTGGGCCCGCGCCTGGGACTGTCGGCGGCCAGCGCCGACGCCTGGCTGGCGCCCGAACCGGGCAGCGAGATCCTGGTCGCCCTGACTCTGGCCCACGAGGTGGCGCGGGCCAAGGGCGTGAATGTCCCCGAGCTGGCCGCCTTCGGTCCCGACCGGGTGGCCGAGAGCACCGGGATCGACTCCCAGGTGCTGAGGGACCTGGCCGCGCGCATCGCCTCGGCCAAGGCCCCGCTGGCTCTGCCTCCGGGCGTCGAGCTGCAGGGGACGAACGCCGCCGCCTTCGCCGCCGCCGTGCAGCTGCTCAACTACCTGACCGGCTCCATCGGGCGGACGGTGCGCTTCGGTCCGGACCACAACGTCGCGGGACTGGGCCGCTTCGCCGACCTCAAGAACCTGGCCGGGAGGATGCGCGGCGAGCAGATCGAAGTGCTGCTGGTGCACGGGGTCAACCCGGTCTACGACGCGCCGCAGGTCGACTTCGCCGGCGCGATGTCGAACGTGTTCACGGTCAGCTTCTCCAGCGCCTCCGACGAGACGACCGCCCTGGCCGATCTGGTTCTGCCGGACCACACGCCGTTCGAAGCCTGGGGCGACGCCGAGCCATTGCTCGGCCTGGAACAGCTCCAGCAGCCGACCGTCCGGCCGCTCTTCGAAACCCGCGCCCTCGGCGACGTGCTGCTCGAACTGGCGCGCCGCCTGGGCCGGGGCGACGGCCTGCCCGGAGACTTCTACGCGCTGCTCCAGTCCCGCTGGGGCGGGGGAGCGGCGGGGGGCCGCGGCCCTCCGAGGTGGCGACCCGCTCCGTGAGCCTGCAGCCGGGCGCCCTGTCCGCGCTGGCCCTCGAGCCGGCCGAGCTGAGCGGTGCCGAGCCGGCCGATCTGGCGCTGCTCGTCTACCCGTCGCTGCACTTCTACGACGGCCGCGGAGCGCGGCTCGCCGTCCTGAACGAGATCCCGGACCCGGTGCTCAAGACCATGTGGGGCAGCTTCGCCGAGCTGGGAATCGAAACGGCCGAGAGACTCGGCGTTCGCCTCGGAGACGTGGTGCGGGTCCAGACGGAAGCGGGCTCGGTCGAGTTGCCCGCGTTCCCGCATCAGGGCGTTCGCGAAGGGGTGGTCGCGGTGCAGGCCGGGCAGGGGCACCGGCCGGTCGATCCCGACGCCCCCGACCCGGACCGGCAGGCGCGCCGCCAGACGATCGGCGTGAACGCCTACCCGCTGATCCCCGGGCGGCTCGACGCGGCCAGCGGGGCGCTCGCCTGGTACTCCGCTCGGGCCGAAGTCTCGGCGACCGGCGCGCGGGCGCTGGTGGCGCGGGCCCAGATCGGCTTCGACCAGGAGAACCGCGGCTTCGCCCGGGCGATGACGCTGGCGGCCTACCAGCGCGAGGAAGATCCCCACGCCAAGGCCGACTCCGGGCACGGCGGCGGTCACGGCGACGGACACGGGGCCGAAGGCGAAGACGTCTACGGCGACAAGCCCCTGCCGGCCCAGGGCGCGGCCAGCCACCTGATCACCAAGGACTACGACCCGGCCGACGACGCCCACCACGACAGCCCCTATCGCTGGGGCCTGAACGCGGACCTGGACACCTGCGTCGGCTGCAACGCCTGCATCGTGGCGTGCGCGGTCGAGAACAACTCGCCGATCGTGGGTCCCGAGGGCGCCCGCGCGGGCCGGGAAATGCACTGGATCCGCGTGGAGCGCTACGTCGAGACGGCGGGGGTGAAGGTCGACGTCCGGCACGCGCCGATGATGTGCCAGCACTGCGGGGCGGCGCCCTGCGAGAGCGTCTGCCCGGTGCTGGCGACCTACCACAACGTCGAAGGGCTCAACGTGATGGTGTCGAACCGCTGCATCGGCACCCGCTTCTGCTCCAACAACTGCCCCTACAAGGTGCGGCGCTTCAACCACTGGGCCTACGACTGGGCGATCGAGGAGCCCGAGTCCTTCGCGCTCAACCCCGACGTGATGGTGCGCTCCAAGGGAGTGATGGAGAAGTGCACGATGTGCGTCCAGCGCATCGCCGAGGGCAAGGACGAGGCGGCGCGCGAGGGCCGTCAGGTGCGCGACGGCGACATCACGCCCGCCTGCGCGCAGACCTGCCCCAGCCAGGCTCTGACGTTCGGGAACCTGAAGCATGCGGACAGCCACGTGACCCACCAGCGCCACGACAAGCGCTCCTACCGGATTCTGGAGCACCTCTACACCCGTCCCGGCGTGAACTACCAGAAGGCGATCCTGCGCACGGATCCCCACGAGGCCTAGGCGATGGCGGCGGCGACAGAACCCCTACCGGCGAGCCCGGACGCGATCAACGACGACATCCTGCGCGTCCTCGAGCCGCCCAGCAAAACCTACGTGCTGGGAGTTCTGTTCTGCGGCGCGCTGGTCGCCTGCGGCGTGTCGGCCTTCCTGTACCAGGTCTACTGGGGCTTCGGCGTCACCGGGTTGAATCACCCGGTGATGTGGGGCCTGTACATCACCACCTTCGTCTTCTGGGTCGGCATCGCCCACGCCGGCACGCTGATCTCGGCGATCCTGTTCCTGTTCCGCGCCAAGTGGCGCAACGCCGTCAACCGGGGCGCCGAGGCGCTGACCGTGTTCTCGGTGCTGACCGCGGCCCTGTTCCCGCTGCTGCACCTGGGCCGCGCCTGGAAGTTCTATTTCATCCTGCCCTATCCCAACCAGCGTGGCCTGTGGGTCAACTTCAAGTCGCCGCTGCTCTGGGACGTGTTCGCGATCGGCACCTACACCATCATCTCGATCCTGTTCTTCATCGTGGGGCTGATCCCGGACATCGGGGCGGCGCGCGACCGCGTGCGCGACTGGCGCCGGCACCTCTACCGCGTGCTGGCGATGGGCTGGCGGGGCACCTCGGAACAGTGGCGCGCCCACTCCCGCTCCGTCCTGCACCTGTCGGGGCTGGCGACGCCGCTGGTGCTCTCGGTGCACAGCGTGGTGTCGTGGGACTTCGCGACCTCGGTGGTGCCCGGCTGGCATACCACCATCTTCGCGCCCTACTTCGTCGCGGGCGCGATCTTCTCGGGCATCGCGATGGTGATCACCATCCTGATCCCCGTGCGCCAGGCGTTCGGTCTGCAGGCGTACCTGCGGGACGTGCACTTCGACAACATGGGCAAGCTGATCCTGATCACCTCGTCGATCGTCGGGTACGCCTACGGCATGGAATATTTCATGGCCTGGTACAGCGCGAACCCCTACGAGCAGATGTCGTTCTGGTACCGCGGCTTCGGCCACTACTGGTGGGCCACCTGGACGATGATCATCTGCAACGTGATCGTGCCGCTGCCGCTGTGGTTCAAGCGCATGCGCGTCAACCTGGCGTTCATGTGGATCGTCTCGATCTTCATCAACATCGGCATGTGGTTCGAGCGCTTCGTCATCATCATGACGAGCCTCTCTCACGAGTACGACCCCGCGGCCTGGGGCTACTACTTCCCGAGCTGGGTCGAGTGGACGATCCTGGTGGCGAGCGTCGCCTTCGTGCTCTTCCTGTTCCTGATCTTCCTGCGCATGTTCCCCGTGATCGCCATCCAGGAGGTCAAGGAGCTGCACTACGAGGAGGCGCACTAGATGGCTCAGGTGCTGGGCATCCTGCGTACGCCGAGCGCCACCGCCGGCGCGGTCCGGGAGCTGCGGGGGGCGGGCTTCGAGAAGCTCGAAGTCTACTCGCCGTGTCCGAGCCACGAGATCGAGCACGCGCTGGACCGCGGGCCGAGCCGGGTGCGGATCTACACGCTGGTCGGCTGCCTGACCGGCGTGACGCTGGCCTACCTGATGCAGATCTGGATGGCCTACGACTGGCCGCTGGTGATCGGCGGCAAGCCGTTCGCTTCGATCCCGGCCTACACCATCATCGGCTTCGAGATGAACATCCTGTTCGGCGGCGTGCTGACCGTGGCCGGGCTGCTGATCCACGGATTCTTCTTGACCAGCCGCCGGGACCACTCGGCCTATCAGCCCAGCTTCTCCGGCGACGACTTCGGCTGCGTGGTCGACTGCCACGACGACCAGGTCGGGCGGGTCCGGGAGATCCTGGGCGAGGCCGGCTGCGCGGAGGTGCGAGTTGTCTCGGCCTAGCGCGCTGTGGGTGGCCGCCCTGGTCCTCGGCGCCGGTACCGGCTGCTGGGAGCAGGTGCATCCCAAGTGGTTCTCGGCCATGAAGGAGCAGCCCGCCGTCCAGCACCAGGAGGGCCGGGCTCCCTGGGCTCCGCCCGAGAATACGGTTCCGGCCGGGGGGATCGTGCCGCGCCTGCCGGCCGACAGTCCGCTTTTCGACAATCCCCTGCAGGCGCCGGAGGGGAACGAGCTGGTCAACCCCTTCGAGCCCGGCGAGGCGTCGCTCGCACGCGGCAAGCGGATGTACGACGCCTACTGCGCCGCCTGCCACGCGCCCGACGGAACTTCCAATCCCCAGCAGGCGCCCGTCGCGCTGGCGCTGGCGCGGGCCGGCGCGTTCCCGAACCCGCTCGGATCGAGCGTCGGCTACAGCGACGGGCAGCTCTACAACAAGATCCGCTACGGCAAGCCGAACATGCCGGCCTACCCGCAGATTCCTTCGGACGACCGCTGGCACATCGTCAACTACCTGCGGGTCCTGTTCCCCAGAGAGGGTTGAGTCTTGAGCAACGATCTGGCCGAGCCGAGATCTCTGCCCCGAGTGCCCGCGGCGATCTTCGCGGCCCTGGCGGCGCTGGGAGCGATCGCGTTTTTCGCGGGCGTCCTCGCCGAGGACACCAGCGCGCGCACCTATCGGGTCTTTCTGCACAACTGGCTGATGTGGGCGGCGCTGGCCAACGGCGCGGTGTGCGTGTCCGCGGCCTTCCGCCTGACCAACGCGGGCTGGCAGGGTCCGATCCAGCGCATCGCCGAGTCGATGGGCGGCTTCGTGGCGATCTCCTTCCTGCTCTACTGGGTGATTTATCTGGGCCGCCACGAGCTCTTCGAGTGGGTCCACCATCCGGTGGCGGGCAAGGAGTTCTGGTTCGAACCGGGCTTCACCTTCCTGCGTGACTCGCTGGCCCTGGTCTGGGTCACGTTCGTGTCGCTGTTCTATCTCTACATCTCCCTGCGTCCGACGCTGGGCGCGGCGCGCGAGGCGGCGACGGGCTGGCGCAAGTCCCTGTACGGGTTCTGGACCGCCGGCTGGCGCGGCGAAGAGGTCGAACGCGACTTCGCCGAGCGGCGCGGCCGCAAGATGGCGGCGGTGGTCGCTCTGTCGCACGCCATCTGCTACTCGCTTATCGCGATCGACTTCATCATGTCGCTCGCGCCCGAGTGGATCAGCACCATGTTCCCGGCCTACTTCGCCTGGGGCGGGTTCCTGTCGTCGATCTCGCTGCTGACGATCGTGTGTCTGGCGCTGCGCAACTCCCCCGAGGTCGTTCCCGGGTTCCTGACCGCGAACCGCAGGCACGACCTGGGCAAGCTGATCTTCGCGTTCTCGATCTTCTGGATGTACCTGTTCTGGTCGCAGTACTTCGTGATCTGGTACGCCAACATCCCCGAGGAGACGGGCTTCATCGTCGCGCGGCTGGGCACCCAGTTCCTGCAGGACACCTGGTACATGGGCGGCTTCATGCAGCGGATCGCGGAGCCCTACGTGACCTGGACGCTGCTGGTCTGGCTGCTGGTCTGGGTGCTCCCGTTCTGGGTCCTGCTGGGGCAGCGCCCCAAGAAGACCCCGGCGATCCTGGGCACGATCGCGGTCGGCTCGGTGCTCGGCTTCTGGCTGGAGCGCTACATCCTGGTGACGCCCTCGCTGGTCCCGCCCAGCGAGGTCCTGGCCGGAGCGGCGATTACCCCGCTGGGCTGGATCGAGCTGGGCATCGGCGCCGGTTTCGTGGGCCTGTTCTTCCTGAGCTTTCTCGGCTTCGGCCGCGTCTTCCCCGGCGCCATCCCCCGCGCGGGCGGATAGCGCTCCTCGGCCCTTTCCGTTCGCCGGACCGCGCCCGGAGTGCCGTCCACCCCTCACGGACCGTTCCGGATGGGTTACCGTGAACCGCGGGAAATCGGAGGACTGGCTTGGGCCGGACGCTCAGTCGCATCGCGGTCCTGAATCGCGCCGAGGCGGCGACCCGCTGCATTCGCGCGGTGCGCGAGCTGCGCGAGGAAGAGGGCGGCGAGCTGGCCGCGATCGCCCTGTACACCTTCCCCGACCGGACGGCTCCGTTCGTGCGCGAAGCGGACGAGGCCGTCGACCTGGGACCCGCGCTGCGCCCCGGTCCCGACGGCGGGGCGCCGCGTCCGGCCTACCTCGACCATGAGCACGTCCTGGCCGCGTTGAGCGCTTCGCGCGCGGACGCGGTCTGGCCCGGCTGGGGCTTCCTGGCCGAAGATCCCGACTTCGTCGAGAAGCTGGAGTCCGCCGGCATCGTCTTTCTGGGGCCCAGCGCGGCGACCATGCGCGCGCTGGGCGACAAGATCTCCTCCAAGCGGATGGCCGAGGCGGCCCGCGTACCCGTGTCGGAGTGGAGCGGCGGGCCGGTGGCGGAGGAGGATCTGCGCGAAGTCGCCGAAAGCATCGGCGTGCCTCTGATGCTCAAGGCGACGGCCGGCGGCGGCGGCCGGGGCATTCGGCTCATCCGGGAACTCGACGAGTTGCCGGGCGCCTTCGCCAGCGCTCGCGGCGAGGCGGAGCACGCCTTCGGCGACGGGACGCTGTTTCTGGAGGCGTGCGTCACGGACGCGCGCCACGTCGAAGTCCAGATGGCCGCGGACCGGCACGGGACGGTGCTGGCGCTGGGACTGCGCGACTGCTCCGTGCAGCGCAAGCACCAGAAAGTCGTCGAGGAGGCGCCTCCGCCGGGACTCTCCGCCGAACTCCTGAGCGAAATGCGCGAGGCCTCGATCCGGCTGCTGAGCGAGGCCGGCTACGTCGGCGTGGCGACCTGCGAATACCTGGTCACGCGGGACGAGCGCTTCCACTTCCTGGAGGTCAACCCGCGGCTTCAGGTCGAGCACGGCGTGACCGAGATGCTGACCGGCTACGACCTGGTCAAGGCGCAGATCCAGATCGCCCGCGGCGAGCGCCTGCCGCCGGAGCCCCCGCCCGAGCGGGGGCACTGCATCGAGGTGCGCCTGTGCGCTGAGGACCCGGCCAACGGTTTCGCGCCCAGCCCGGGCGAGATCTCGCTGATGGATCTCTCGCACGGTCCGGGAATCCGGGTGGACTCCGGCACCCCGCCCCACGGCGCGGTGCCGGCGGAGTTCGACTCGATGGTGGCCAAGGTGCTGGCCGGCGGGGCGACGCGGGAGGAGGCGAGGTCGCGGCTGGTGCGGGCGCTGCGCGACGGTCGCGTGGTGGTCGACGGTGGGATGACCAACAAGGGCTTTCTGCTGGACGTGCTGGAAAGCGAAGCCTTCCGCTCGGGAGGCGTGGACACCGGCTGGCTGGAGTCCGCCGGACTCGCCGCATCGCCGCCCCTGAGCCTGCCGGCGCTGCTGGCCGCGACGGTTCTGACCTACCAGACCGAGCGCGGCACCGTGCGCGCCAACTTCTTCGCCCAGGCCGCCAACGGCCGACCGCGCAACGTGCCGCCGTCCACCGGGGTGGAGATCGACCTGGTGGGCGGGGGAGTGGCGTACCGGCTCAAGGTCTTCGCGATCGGCGGCCACGGCTATCGGGTGTATCTGGACGGGCGCGTGGTGCAGCTCCAGCTCGACGAGCAGGGGCCGCACACCTGCCGCCTGGATCTGGGCGGAGAGCGCTTCAACGTCGTCTACGGCGGCAACGAAGTGGAGCTGCACGTCGAAGTCGACGGCCGCATGCACACGCTGCAGCGCGACGTGGGAGGCAAGGTGCGCGCCCCCTCGCCCGCGCTGCTGATCGAGGTCGCCGTGCAGCCGGGCGACCGGGTCGCCGCCGGCGACCGCCTGGGCCTGTTCGAGGCGATGAAGACCGAGACCGCCTTCTTCGCGCCCGTCTCGGGCCAGGTGCGCGAAGTGCTGGTACGCGCCGGCGAGCGGGTCGCCGCCGGCGACGTGATCTTGGTGATCCAGCCCAGCGGGGAGATCGATGACGCCGCCGAAGGCCGCAGCGCCCTGCGCCTGCCGATCGAAGACGACCCGCTCGATCTGTTCTACGCCGGCGACGCCGTCGACCTGGCGAGCGCCAGCCGGCTGTCGCCGTCGCAGCGCGCCTTGGCGGTCGACGCGCTCGGCGCCGAGACGCGCCGCATCCTGATGGGATTCGACGTGAACCCCGCGCGCGCCGACAAGCTGGTGGGCGTGCTGGAGGCTCCCGTCGAAGGCATCTCGGGCGAGCTCCAGACCGACCTCGCCCAGCTCGCCGGCGCGGTGGACCTCTTCGGCGAGATCGAGCGCCTGTTCAGCCGCACGCCGACCCACGTTTCCGGCGAGGAGCTGGGGCCGTCCAACGACGCGCGCATGGCCATGTACCTGCGCCGGATGGGCGTCGAGGGCGCGGGCATCGACGAGGGATTCCTCGAGCTTCTGCGCACGGCTCTGGGCCGCTACGCGATCGAGTCGCTCTCTCCGTCGGACGAACTCGAGCGGGCTCTGTTCCGACTCTGGGCGACCCGCACCACGCTCGAGCTGCGGACGCGCCTGATCTCCGCCCTGCTGCAGCTTCTGATCCGCCTGGGCGAGTGCGGAGAGCGCTTCGAGAGCCGGCCCGAGCTGCCCGCCGCGCTCGACCGGCTGGCGCTGCTGCGCGGGACCGTGCGCGCCACGGTCGCCGATCTGGCGGCCCAGGCGCGCTTCCTGCTCTTCGAGCGCCAGGGCGCGGATGACGCCGCGCGCGGCGTGCTGCCCGCTGGTGCGCCCCGCCGGCCCGGGCGGCCCGAACGGCCGGGCCGAGGAGCTGGGGCTCGACCCGCGCGAGGCCGAGCGCATCGAGCTCTGGCGGCTCGACGAATTCGACGTCGAGCGCGTCTCCGTGCCCGGCTTCCGGGACATCTACGCCTTCCAGTGCCGCTCGCGGAACTCCAGCGGCGACACGCGCATCGTGTGCTGCGCCGAGGTGCTGGACCTGGGTCCGGACGTACCCGAGCGGGTGGATCTGTCGCTTTTCGAGCGCCGCTTCCACGAGGCGACCGAGGCCATGCGCTCCGCGCAGGCGCGGCTCGACCCCGACCACCGCCTGCAGTGGAACCGCCTGGTGCTGTACCTGCGGCCGCCCTTCGCGCTCAGCGACGAGCTGCTAGCCGAGGCCATGCCCCGCTTCGCCCCCGAGACCGGCCACCTGGGACTCGAGCGCGTGGTGGTGCGCTTCGCGGAAGTCGATCCGGCGCGTCCCGACCGGCCTCCGCGCCCGCTCGAGATCATCGCCTCCAACCCTTCGGGCAGCCGCGTGGAGTGGAGCGTTCGCGAGCCGCACCGAGGCCCGCTGCAGGCCGCGGACCCGTACGCCCGCCGCGTCGCTCAGGCGCGCGCCCGCGGGCTCGTCTACCCGTACGAGATCGTGCGCCTGTTCACGGCCCCGCCGGACACGCTCACGACGGCGCTGGGCCGGCCGCAGGGGCCGGGCCAGTTCTGGGAGTACGACCTGGTCGACGGCAGCGCGCAGCCGGTCAGGCGCCCGCCGGGCCAGAACGTCGCCGGTGCGGTGATCGGCCTGATCTCGACCCCCACGCGAAAGCACCCCGAGGGACTGCGGCGCGTGCTGATCCTGTCCGATCCCACGGTCAACATGGGCGCCCTGGCGGCGCCGGAGTGCGACCGCATCGTGGCCGCCATCGACCTGGCCGAGCGCGAGCGCGTCCCGGTCGAGTGGGTGACCGTGTCGTCCGGGGCCCGCATCGCCATGGACAGCGGGACCGAGAACCTGGACGCGACCGCGCGCGTGGTCCGCCGCCTGGTCACGTTCACCGACGCGGGCGGCGAGGTGAACCTGATCCTGGCCGGCGTCAACGTCGGAGCGCAGAGCTATTTCGACGCGCTGGCGACGATGGGTCTGCAGACGCGGGGCGTCCTGATCATGACGTCGACCGCGTCGATGGTTCTGACGGGCAGGGCGGCGCTCGAGGTCTCGGGCGGCGTTTCCGCCGAGGACGAGAACGCCATCGGGGGCTACGAGCGCATCATGGGCCCCAACGGAGAGGCGCACTTTCAGGCGCGCGACCTGTCCGAGGCCTACGACATCCTGCTGGAGCACTACACCTTCGGCTACGTCGCGCCCGGGGAGTCCGCGCCCCGCGGCTTCCCGAGCCGCGACCCGCACGGGCGCGACGTGACGCGGGCGGCCTACGAAGGCGAAGAGGGCTTCGAGTCGATCGGCGAAATCTTCTCCGAGGACGAGAACCCGGGCCGCAAGCGGCCGTTCGCGATGCGCCCCCTGATGCGGGCGATCGTCGACTCGGACGCCGGTTACCTGGAGCGCTGGCGCGACTGGGACGGATCCGGCACGGCGATCGTCTGGGACGCGCACCTGGGCGGCACGCCGGTCACGCTGATCGGGATCGAGAGCCGCTCTGTCCCCCGGATGGGTCACCTGCCCAACGACGGTCCCGACAGCTGGCTCGCCTCGACTCTGTTTCCGCAGTCCTCCAAGAAAGTCGCCCGCGCTCTCAACGCCGCCAGCGGCGTGCGGCCGGCCGTGATCCTGGCCAACCTGTCCGGCTTCGACGGATCGCCGGAGTCGATGCGCCGCGGCGTGCTGGAGTGGGGCGCGGAGATCGCCCGGGCGGTGGTGCGCTTCCGGGGCCGGCTGGTGTTCACGGTCGTCACCCGCTACCACGGCGGCGCCTACGTGGTCTTCTCGCGCGAACTCAACGACGGCATGAAGGCCGCGGCGCTGACCGGCTCGTTCGCCTCGGTCATCGGCGGCCCGGCCGCCGCGGCGGTGATCTTCCCGCGCGACGTCCGCGCCCGCGCCAACGCCGACCCGCGCGTCGAGCGCCTGCGGGAAGCCGTGGAAAAGGCGGGAGACCCCACCGAGGGGGTCGCGCTGCGCGCGCGCTACGAGGCGCTGGTGCAGGAGGTCATGCTCGAGAAGCAGGCCGAGGTCGCCGGCGAGTTCGACCAGGTCCACTCGGTGCAGCGGGCCCTGGAAGTGGGTTCGCTGGAGGCCCTGCTGGAGCCCTCCCGACTGCGGCCGTCTCTGATCGACTGGGTCCGGGAGTAGGCGCCGGACCCGTTCCCGGCGCCGCCCGCTGCCGCGGAGGCCCGGCTCAGAACTCCAGGGCGTCGCCGACGATCCGGCGGTAGTAGCAGTTCGGCCGCGTGGCGCCGCCGGCGTCGCGCGTGTGGCACACGCCGCCGCGCGGGCGGACTCGGTAGAGCAGCGAGTTCTGTTCGCAGTTCACGCGCACCTCGACCAGGTCGAGGACGTCGCCCGAAGTGGCGCCCTTGTGCCAGAGCTCGTTGCGCGACGTCGACCACAGCACGGCGCTGCGCGTGCGCAGTGTGGCGTCGAGCGCCTCCCGGTTGGCGTAGGCCACGAACAGGACCTCGCCGCTGTCGGCGTTCTGCAGTACCACGGGGACGACCGCCTGTCCGGTGGCGGCGACCCCGTTCAGCTTGCCGAAGTCGAGTGCGAGTTCGGTGCCCTCTTCGAGTGAGTTCAAGGCGGGGATCCTCCCGTGCAGGCGCCGCAGGATAGGCCGGGGCCGGGCGTTTCCCAAGCGCCGGGGGGCCGGACCGGAGCGGATCCCCGCGGGCGCCGCTTTACGCGGGATCGAGGTGTTCTACCCTTCGCGCGCTCGGATGCTCGGGGGAGGTCGGATGCGGAGCTGGAAGAGGGCTGCGGCGGTTCTGGGCGCGGCGCTGGGGTTCGCCCTGACGGGCTGCGCGGAAAGGGACGAGACCGATCCCGCACAGGCGGGCCACCAGCTCTATCGGGGGATCTGCATCGCCTGCCACCACCTCGACCCGACCCTCGACGGACCGACCGGGCCGGCGGTCGCCTGTTCTTCGTTCGAGCTGCTGGAGGCGCGGATCGTGCGCGGGGAGTACCCGCCGGGCTACGTACCCAAGCGCCCCACCCGGCTGATGCCGGCGCAGCCGTACCTGGCCGAGCGGATCCCCGAGCTGGCGGCCTATCTGGCCTCCGTCTGCCCCGAATGAAAAGCGGCCGGGACCGGGCGGGCCCGGCCGCGACGCATCGGTTCGCGGGCTGCGACCGGCGTCTCAGCCCAGCGCGCTGTTGGTGATCAGTGTCAGAACCAGCAGCCCGAAGCCCAGGATCAGCGTGTTCTGCACGCTTCCCAGCACGCCCTGAATCGGCGTCTTGGTCCAGATGTTGATCTCGACCAGCACCGCGATCGCCGCGATCACCACGATCGCGGGGGGAGTCAGGGCGGCGCCGCCCATCACCGCGCTGTTGCCCGCGGCCAGCATGTACCACAGCAGCACGATCGAAAAGGCGGTGTTGATGCGCGAGGCGCGGGCCGCCAGCGGAGCCTGGGCGGCGGCTTCCGGATTGGCCTCGCCGCCGGCCGCGACGGACTCGGCGGAGGCGATCGCCATTTTCTGACGCGGCCAGATCACGAACCAGACGTTGGCCCACATGATGGTGCCGAAGACCATCCCGGTCAGGATGCTCAGCAGATACACCGACGAGGCTCCGCCGCTCATGAGCTTGTAGAGGAAGATCATCAGGCCGGTGATGAAGGTGATCATCGCGCCCCAGCGGAACCACCACAGCGCGTTGGGAACCAGGCCGCGCGTCATGGCGCTGCGGGCGCCACCGCCCAACTCCGTGCCGAAGAACGGCGTCTGCACGAAGTTGAAGTAGTACAGGAATCCCAGCCAGGTGATCCCGGCCAGCAGATGCAGGTAACGCAGAAGTCCGTCGACGACGAGCATTTCCATGGTCTTTCCCCTCCCAAGTCGCGCGCTGGATTGGCGGCGGCGATCCTCCGGCAGATAGTGAACCCGCGCTCCGCAGCTTGTCAAAGCCGCCTCGCGGTGCCGGGGCGAAGCCGCTCGGGCGGGTCTGGGGGCGTGCTCAGCGCCGCGCGAGGTACTGCAGCATCGCCAGCACCGCGTCGACGTCGGCCAACTGGCGATCGGCCGTGGTCGGCACGTCCGCGCTGCCGACGCGGAACGTCCGGCCGAGCCCGCTGAGCACCCGGAAGACGTCCTCGTCGGTCTCGTCGTCTCCCGCGTAGACCGGGCGCACGCTGGCGGACCAGGCGGGGCCGTAACGCGTGCGCAGGATGTGGAGCACGGCGTGCCCCTTGTCCCAGCCGATGGGCGGCCGGGCCTCCACCGCGCACAGCGCCTGGCGCGACTGAAAGCCGGCGGCGCGGATCTTCCGCTGGGCCTCTTCGGCCAGGCGGACGTGCTGGGTTTCGTCGGCCTCGCGGTAGTGGAACGTCAGCGACGCTCCCTTCTCTTCCACCCAGGCGCCCGGAATGCACGTCTCTTCGAGATCGCGGGCCAGTTCCTGCAGGCGCTGGCGGTAGTGCCCCAGATCTTCGTGGGTGAAACGCCGGATCCCCGGCCCTTCGATCTCCAGGCCGTGATTGCCCGCGTACAGGATCGGCTCCAGTCCGACCATCTTGGAGACGTCGTCCAGGGAGCGACCGCTCACGATCCCCACGTCGGTATCGTCCCGGCTCGCGCAGCGCACCAGGGCGTCGCGCATCCCGGGGCTCAGGTCGGCGGCGCTGGGGTGGTCGGCGATCCGCGCCAGCGTGCCGTCGTAGTCCAGGAACAGCGCCAAGTGATAGCCGCGCAGGAACTCGCCCACCCAGGCGTCGAACTCGGAGTCGGCGGGCGGCGCGAGCTTGCCGCCGGCGGCGCGGGCTCCCGCCAGGAAGGAGTTGGCCCACAGGTCCACGCTGTTGCGGCGCTCGCGCCGGCGCAGCGCCACGATGCGGGAACGCCGTTCCGCCTCGTCCATGGTCAGGGCGCGGTGCACCGCCCCGGCGGTGCCGTCGATGTCGAACGGATTGACCAGGATGGCTTCGCGCATGGTCTCGGCCGCGCCGGCCAGGCGGGACAGGACCAGCACCCCGGGATCGTCGACCTGCGAGGCGACGAATTCCTTGGCCACCAGATTCATGCCGTCGCGCAGCGGCGTGATCAGGGCCACGTCGGAATCGCGGTAGAGCTGGGAGAGCCGCTCGGGCGGCAGCGAGCGGTACAGGTACTGGATCGGCGACCAGCCGGAGGTGGCGAAGCGTCCGTTGATGCGGCCGACCAACTCGTCGATCTCGCGCTTGAGCTGCTGGTACTCGCTGACCTGGTCGCGGCTCGGGACCGCGAGCTGCAGCAGCACGACCTTCTCGCGGTGCTCGGGGTGCATCTCGAGCAGGCGCTCGAAGGCGCGCAGGCGCTGCGAAATGCCCTTGGTGTAGTCCAGGCGGTCGACGCCCAGCACGACCTTCTCGCGCCGCGGTTCGCGCTGCTGCACCGCCATGGCGCGCTGCTCGTACTGGCGGAAGTCGATGCCGATCGGGAACGCCTCGACCTGCACGGTGCGCTCGCCGTGCTCGATCAGTCCCGAGTCGCGGTCGACGCGCTGGGCCAGCAGGCGCTCGACGCACTCCAGGAAGTTCTGCGCGTAGCCCCGCACGTGAAAGCCCACCAGGTCCGCCGCCAGAAGCCCCCGCAGCAGCTCGCGGTCCCAAGGCAGCAGGCGGAACAGGTCGTAGGGCGGGAAGGGGATGTGAAGGAAGTAGGCGATGCGCGCGTCGGGGCGGATGCGCCGCAGGTGCAGCGGCGTGCGCAGGAGCTGGTAGTCGTGCACCCAGACCAGTTCCGCGCCGTCGCTCCACTCGGCGGCTACCTCGGCGAAGCGCCGGTTGACGGTCTCGTAGGAGTCCCAGCAGTGCCGGTCGAAGCGCGCGCGGTCCGGCAGCGAGTGGAACAGCGGCCACAGCGTCGCGTTGGAAAAGCCGTGGTAGTAGCGGTTCACCTCGGAAGCGCTGAGTTCCACCGGCACCATCGGGTACGGATCGTCGGGCCGGGCGAGCTGTTCACCCTCGCGGAGCTTGGTGCCGGGCCATCCGACCCAGGTGCCTCCCCGGTGGGTCAGCAGAGGATCGAGAGCGCTCACCAGCCCCCCGGTGGAGTGACGGCGCTCCAGACCGCGGGAACTGCGCGACAGCGTGACCGGCAGGCGGTTCGCGATCACCAGAATCGGATTTTCGCTGCTGGGGCTCACGCGACGACTGGGTACGCCTCGGCCTGGTTCAGGTCGATCTTAGCGAACGCGCTCTCGCCGGCGCGAAAGCCGCTGCGCGCGATCTCCGCCGTGCGCAGGCGGGCGCGCGCGGGCACGTCCCCCGACAGGGTCACCGAGCTGAACTCGCCCTCGACGGAGATCTCCGCCACCGAGCCGGAGATCCAGCCGCCGGGATCGGCGGGGTCCGGGCGCGTGCGAAGCTCCAGCGCCTCGGCCCCGAAGGCGACGAAGTGCTCGATTCCCTCGGTCAGGTCGACCGCCGGGGCGCCCAGAGAAGTGGCGCCGCACACCAGTCGGAGCCCGGACGGGCCGCGGACCGGGGTGGCGCGCAGCAGGTTGACGCCCGCCAGCGCCGCCGCGTAGGCGGAGCGCGGGCGCCGCAGGACCTCGCCGGGCGTTCCCTGTTGGGTGATCCGGCCGTTTTCCAGCACCAGCCAGCGCTCCCCCAGCACCGCCGCCTCGGCCGGATCGTGCGTGATGGCGATCCGAACGCCCGGGAAGCCCGCCAGCTGGCGCTGCAGAAAGCTCCGGGTCGCGCTGCGGGTCTCGGCGTCGAGAGCGGACAGGGGCTCGTCGAGCAGCAGCACCCGCGGCTCGGTCGCCAGAGCGCGGGCCAGGGCCACCCGCTGCGCCTCGCCTCCCGACAGCCGCTTCGGCCGGCGCCGCGCGAGATCACCCAGCCCGAGCTGATCCAGGATCGCCAGCGCGCGGTTCCGGGCCTCGCGCCGCCCCAGGCCCCGGGCGCGCGGTCCGAAGGCCACGTTGTCCAGCACGTCGAGGTGCGGGAAAAGCCAGGAGCCCTGGAACATCACGCCGAGCGGGCGCCGCTGGGGAGGGACGCGCAATCCCTCCGAGGGATCCTCCAGGCAGTCCCCGGCGTAGACCACGCGCCCCGCTTCCAGCGGCAGCAGCCCGACCAGAGCGTCGACCAGGGTGGATTTCCCGGATCCGTTCGGCCCCAGCACCACCAGCGTCCGATCCGCGTCCACGCGGAACTCGACGTCCAGCGTGAAATCGCCGCGGCGCGCGCGCGCGCTGACCGCCAGCTCCTCCATCAGCGCGGCCTCGCGGCGACGAAGATTCCGAAGGCCCCGGCCAGCAGCAGCGCTCCCAGCAGGAAGGCCTGGTCGGGCCGGGTCTGGAGCAGCTCGTAGATCGCCAGCGGAGCGGTCTGGGTCACGCCGCGCAGGTTTCCCGCGAACGCGATCGTGGCCCCGAACTCGCCCAGGGCGCGCGCCCAGCACCGTGCCCGCCCGCCCAGCAGCGCCGGCCGCAGCAGCGGCAGGACGACCCGGAGCAGAGTCTGGGCGCGCGACGCGCCCAGCGCGGCGGCCACCTGCTCGTAGCGCCGGTCGAGCTGATTCAAGCCGCCTTCGAGCGCCGTGATCAGCAGCGGAGCCGAAACGAAGCTGGCCGCCAGCACGGCCGCGGCGGTGGTGAAGGGCAGTTCGACCCCGAGTCCGGCCAGGGCGCGGCCCAAAGGTCCGGTCGGTCCCAGGGCCGCCAGCAGCGCCACGCCCGCGACCACCGGCGGGAGCACCATCGGCAGGGTGACCAGGCTGCGCAGCAGGCCCCGCCCCCGGAAGCGGTTGCGCGCCAGCAGCCAGGCCAGGGGAGCACCGATGCCCAGCGAAAGGGTCACGGCCGCCACGGAGACCAGGATCGACAGGCCCAGGGCGCGCGGCGCCACTCCGTCGGCCCAGAGTTCCGGCAGCTCCGACCAGGGCGACTCCGCGACCAGCCCGAGCAGAGGGACGATCAGCAGGACGGCGCCCAGAGCCGCGGCCGCGGTGACCAGGACGCGCATCAGGGCGGACCGAAGCCCCGGGAGGCGAGGATCGCGCGGGCGCGCGGGCTCGCGAGCTGCGCGACGAATCGCCCGGCGTCCGCCGGGGAGCGACTGAGGGAAACGACGGCCGCCGCGTAGGCGATCCGGGGCTGGACGGCCTCGGGCAGCCGTTCGACGGCCAGTTCCGGATAGCGGCCGGGGGGCAGGTCCGTCGCGTAGACGAGCCCGGCATCCGCCCCGGCGAGCTGCAGCTTGGAGATCACGCCGCGCACGTCCAGCTCCTGCGAGACCAGATCGGCCTCGGCGGCTTCGAGCAGGTCCAGGCCCGCCAGGGCGGCACGCGCGTAGGCGCCCGCCGGCACGTCGGGAGACGCCAGCACCAGGCGGGCGGGGCGCGAGCCGAGCTCGGACAGCCGCAGGCGCGGTCCGGAGGCGGTCGCGCGGCTGACCCAGACGATCCGGTTCGAGGCGAAGCGCAGGGGGTCTCCGATCCGTCCCCGGCTCCGGAGACCTTCGAGAAGGGCCGGATCGGCCACGGCGATCACGTCCGCCCGCAACCCCCGGCGGATCTGGGTGACCAGAGTCTGCGAGCCGGCGAAGCTGAAACGCGCCTCGAGCCCGCCGGGCGAGGATTCGGCGATCTCCCGCAGGACCTCGCTCAGGGAGGCCGCGCCGAGCACCAGCAGAGGCCGGGGGGAGGACGTGCAGCCGAGAGCGAGCAACGCCAGCAGAACGCTGAATATTCGATATCCTGTCACTGCGTTAGGATACTGTATTCCGGGGATGGCGGAAAAACTGGCCGAGAGGAGACGCGCGGTCGGCTGGACTCAGCTCCAGTTGGCTGCGGCGGCGGGCGTGAGCCGGTCGCTGGTGGCCGCGGTCGAGGGAGGCCGGCACACGCCCAGCGTGAGCACCGCGCTCGAGCTCGCGCGCTGCCTGGGCGGCTCCGTGGAGGAGATCTTCGGCGGCCCGCCCGCGCCGGCGGCGCGGCCGTTGCTGGAGCCTCTCCCGCCGGGCAGCGCCGTGCGCGCGGTGCGGGTGGGCGACGAAGTCGTCTACGCGCCTCTGAGCGAGGCCGCGGGACTGAGCGAGGCCGCCGAAGGCTGGCTGGACGAGCGGGGACGTCTGGAGCTTTTCCCCCAGGCGTCGCTGGAGGGTCTGCTAGTCGCGGGCTGCGAGCCCTCGATCGGCCTGATGGCCCGACTCCTGCCCAGCCGCGGACCGCGGCGTCTGCTGTGGGCGCCCGCCACCAGCCGAGCCGCCCGCGGGGCCCTGCTCGCCGGGCGCTCGCACGCCGCGGCCGTGCACGGCCGGCCCGGCGATCTCGGAGACGCCCCGGAGACGGTCGAGCGGCTGCTCCTGGGCCGCTGGCAGGTCGGGGTCGCCTTCCGGAGCGGACAGGCCGTCTCGCTCGAGGAGCTCGCCCGCGACGGAGCCTGGGTGGCCCAGGGCCGGCGGGGAGCGGCCGCCCAGGCGGCGCTCGGTCGGGCGCTGGCAGGCGCGGGACTGGACCGGGGCCTGGCGGGGGCGGCGGCGGGCGGCCACGTGGAGGCGGCGCGCCTGCTGCTGCGCGGCGCGGCCCGGGCGGCGCTGACGATCGGGCCGGTGGCCAGGGCCTGCCGGCTCGACTTCGAGCCGCTGGAGACGCACGCGGTCGAAATCTGGCTGTCCCGGGAGAGCCTGTCCGAACCCGGGCCGCAGGCGCTGGCGGAGCTGCTCCACTCCGCCGCATACCGACGCCGGCTCTCGGCCGGCGGGGGCTACGAGCTGGCCTGAACCGGGACCGCCGCGCGACCGAAGCGGAGCGCTGCGGCGGGCGTCTATTGGATATCGCCGAAAACGAACTATTAATGAACCGGGGGGACGGGCGTGAAGTGAACGCACGAGGGGGTACCGGGGGTCTGG
>JAGWBS010000046.1:0-2114 GCA_021295775.1 Pseudomonadota bacterium
ACCAAGCGGGACGGCCGCTGGCGCATTCAGTCGATGCACCTGACGCGCCTGCGAGTCGACTCTCCCGACCGCTGGTAGCCGGCCGGCCGACGGACACGCGGGATCTTCCGCCTACTCCGGGGGCGTCTCCACCACCACCTGCTCGACCGATGGATCGTGCTGCTTGAGCGTCTCGCGCAGCATGTCGGCCAGGTCCTCGGCGCGGATCACGCAGGTCTCGCACTCCTCGTTCACGCCGGGCGAGTAGGCGACCCGCACCGCCGCGCCCTCGACCCCGAGCAGCTCGACCGAGCCGCCGTCGGGTTTGACGATCTCGTTGAAGTGTTCGACCACGAACTCGACCGGACTGGCCATCGCCTCTCCCTAAGTGCCCCGCGTGAGCAGGGACAGAATGCCGGGAACCACCTCGTCCGCCAGCGTCTGGATCTCCTGGTCGCTCCAGATCGCCGTCGGGATGTACGGATAGTCGGCCAGCACGAACGGATAGTCGGGAACGCCGCTCAGCTTGGCCATCGACTCCGCGGAACCCTGCACCGCCTTGTGGATGATCGGGACGCTCGGCACGCCCGCCCACTCCAGCTCCACCGCGTCGCGCAAACTGCGCGCACTGCAGGAGCCTCAACCCCCGAAGCCGGTGATCGCGACCGTCGCCTCCGAGGTCAGCCGGGCCCAATCCTCGGGCTCGGGCGGAACCGAAACGCTGTGCTTGAGCACTTTGACCGCGCCGTTCAGCTCGGCGTGACCGGACAGGCGTTCGTAGACCGCGTCCAGCAGTTCTTCGCCCCGGCCCAGCCCATTCGCCACCAGTCCGATGACGTGGCCGTCCAGCGCGTCCGGACGCGCCCTCAGACGGCGCTCGTCGCGCCGCTCGAGCGGCCCGATCGAAGGATCGAGTCCGATCCACTTGTCCTGCATGCCTACCCCCTCGCTGGGTCGATCCGCTGTGTGATCGCCCACGCCAGATGCGGAAAAAGAATCCAGGTCTCGCCCATCCCGGGCCCGCCGGCGGCCACGATCAGCAGCCCCTCGGGCTTGCCCAGGTGCACCCGGTTGCGCCCGTCCTTGAAAAAGCGCGGCCAGAGATAACCGCGGATGTCGTCCTTGCTCCAGCCCTCGGCGTCGAAATAGCGGCGGTGGTCGGGGCCCATCACCAGCACGACGTTGTTGTCCTCGCCCAGCCAGCGGTCCGTCGCCACGCCTCGGGTCAGGAACTTGAGCAGCGAGTCGCAGACCGCCTCCGGAGTGCGCGCGGTGAAGTCCGTGACCGGGGTCAGGTTCATCACCGACGCCACGGTCACCGCGCTGTCTTCCGGGGCCAGCCCTCGCTCGACGTGCAGCGGCACCCAGCCGCTGTTCTCCTCGTCCTCCCCGAAGCAGAAGCTGTAGCGCATGGTGGTCGAGAAGCTGGCGCGGTCGAGCACCCCCGGAATGCCGCGGCAGACGTTGCGCACCACCAGACGCAGGGCCCGGCCGATGGTCGCGTTGGCGCGGAAGCCGGGTCCGAAGCAGGCGGAACCGCACTCGACGCCCAATTCCAGGCGCACCGGACCGTTGAGGATCACGGCCTGAGCGGCGCCCGACAGAGTCCCGGTCGTGCTGTGGCAGTTGCCCTTCTCGTGCAGGTGCGCGCGGACCGCCGCCGCCACCGCGGGCATGTACTCCGGCCGGCAGCCGGCCATCACCGCGTTGATCGCCGCGTGCTCGGCGGTGACCGTCACCTCGCGCGTCGGCACCTCTCCGAGCACCTCGCCGGCTTCGAGGCCAGCGGCCGCCAGGAACGCGGAAACCTTTTCCGGCGTCGGGGGTACGACCGGCAGACCGTCGGTCCAACCGCGCGCGTAGTAGTCCTCGATCAGCTCGTCGTACGACCCGTACTCGTGCTGCTCGGCGCTGGCCATTCCCGCTCCCACTTGCATCAACCTATCACTTTCGGCGGATCTACAGAACATCAACATCCGAGCGCCGGCCCTGCGAAGGTGGCCGGCGCTCGGATGTTTGGCCGTTGGCCACAAAATGAGGGGGGATTGAGAGGATGAGAGTGCTCCTTTTGCGCGCGCTGCCGACAGCGCTGATCACGGCTTCGATTCTGTTGCCCGCGTCCGCGGCTCCGGCCC
>JAGWBS010000046.1:2226-22277 GCA_021295775.1 Pseudomonadota bacterium
CGCGACGGAGGACATCGGCGCCTTCACGCCCGGCTTCAAGTTCGTTCCCGCCACCGGCTCCAACAGTCAGGTCGCGTTCCTCGGCCGCGGGACCGGCGTGACCGACAACCATCCGATCAAGGAACAGACGGTCGGCCTGTACATCGATGGGGTCTATCACGGCACCGGTGAATCCGCGCTCTTCGAGCTGATGGACATCGAGCGGATCGAAGTCCTCAAAGGCCCGCAGGGGACGCTCTTCGGCCGCAACACGACCGGCGGCGCCATCAGCATCGTCACCCCCAAGCCGTCGCCCGAACTCGGCGGCAGCGTCAAGGTCGGCCTCGGCCAGGACGGCTACTGGGGCGTTCAGGGCGGCATCGACCTCCCCCTGAGCGACGAAACCCTCCTCAGCCGCATCTCCTTCTTGCGCCTCGTCCGCGACCCCTTCACCAAGAACACCGCTCCCGCCGGCGTCAAGCCCGGGATTTTGGCTCCGGGTCCGGACGACTTCGACGATCAGGACGCCTGGGGCGTCCGCGGTGCCTTTCGCCTGATCGCTTCCGACGTGCTCACCATCGATTACAGCGTCGACCGCATCGAGCACGATCAGAGAACGCCCGCGTTCGCCAACACGAGCTTCAACCCGTTCATCCGCTTCATCACCGAGAGCGGTGCCGACCCGAGCCGCTGGCTCGAGACGGACAACGGAGACATCGCCAACGACGGCGGCAACTGGGACCGCATGAAGGTCTGGCACCACACGCTCACCGCCGCCTGGGAGCTGTCCGAAGACCTGACCCTGAAATCCATCAACGGCTACCGCGCCTACGACGGCAACCGCCGCAGCGATCTCGATGGTTTCCCGATCAAGAGCGGCGCCGTGCAGGGGACGGAAGGCCTGGCCCCCTACGGCAACATCGTCGAGACCGACGTGTTCTATCACGAGCTTCAACTCGTGGGTTCCCTGCTCGATCAGCGGCTCGAGTTCGCGGCGGGCGGCACTTACCTCGACGACGAATCCGACTATACGAACCTGGGAGAGACGGCCTTCGGCGGCGCCAACGGCAACTACATTCGGGAAGTGCTCGGCGACAACAGCTCCTGGGGGCTGTACGGCCAAGCGACGTACCACATCACCGACCGCCTCGATTTCACCGGGGGCTTGCGTTACACGAGCGAAGACCGCGAAGCCGCGTACACCAGTTGCGACATCGCGCTGCCCTCCTCTCTGCTGCTCACCATCGGCGTCCGCGCCTGCCCCGACGGGAACCGGAATCCCGTGCTCTGGGGCGTCAAGCGCTCGGACAGCTTCAGCGCGCTCACGCCGATGGCGCGCATCAGCTACCACCTCAACGACGACGTCATGACCTACCTGAGCTGGACTCAGGGTTATCGCTCCGGGGGCTTCCCCAACCGCCCGGCGGCGAACCTGCAAGCGACCCGCGCGTTCGAGGAGGAATACGTCACTCAGTGGGAAGCCGGCATCAAGTCGAGCTTCTGAGACAACCGCCTGCAGTTGAACGCCTCGGCGTACTACAGCGACCTCGACGACCAGCAGGTCGACCGCGCATTGTTCGCGGAAAGCGGTACGGTCACGCTGACCGAGAACGCGGGGCAGAGCCGCATCCGGGGATTCGAGATCGAAGCACGCGCGGTTCCGATCGAGGGCCTCGAGCTTCGGCTGACCCACGCCTACACGAATGTCGATTTCGCGGAATTCATCACTTACCGGGGCGGGCAGAACGTCAATATTGCCGACGAACGCTGTTTCTGCATTCAGCCCAAGCGCACCTATTCGGGTTGGGTCAGTTACACCTTTCCGAGTTCCGGCATCGGCACGTTCCAGGTCATGGCGAATTTCCAACGCCAGGGCGCCCACGGCTACAACTCGACCAAGAGTTCGGCCGCGTTGGTCTGGCAGAACGCGTACACGGTGTACGGACTGCGCGCCAAGCTCTACGACGCCTTCGGCGTGGACGGGCTGGGGCTGAACCTGATCGGCCGGAACATCACGGACACCGTGTACACGGTGAACGGGATCAACTTCTTCTATTGGCAGGGCTACAACTACGGCGACCCGAGCCACTGGACCTTCGAAGTCGAGTACGAGTTCTAAGCCAGCCGGTAAGCATCCTGCCCGCGGGCCGTGGGGCGCTCCGGCGTCCCCGGCCCCGGCAGGGGCTCAGCGGGCGCCGGGCCAGTCGATCCCCGAAAGCCGGGCCAGCGCGAGCTGCAGCGCCTGGGTCCCGTCGCGCGCGTGGCCCTGGGCCGCCAGCGCCTGGTACAGCTGCCGCGCCAGGCCCAGACCGGGAAGCGCGAGCCGCATGCGCGCGGCCTCGTCCAGGGCGATGCGCAGGTCCTTGACCAGGTGCTCCACGAAGAAGCCCGGCGCGAAGTCGCCTGCCACGATGCGCGGGCCCAGGTTCGAGAGCTGCCAGCTCCCCGCCGCGCCCGAGGCGACGGACTCCAGCACGGTCGGCAGGTCGAGCCCCGCCCGGTGGGCGTAGAGCAGGCCCTCGCACACCCCGATCAGCGTCGAGGCGATCAGGGTCTGATTGACCAGCTTGGCGTGCTGACCGGCGCCCGGACCGCCCTGGCGGACGATGGTCCGGCCCAGGGCTTCCAGACAGGGCATCACGGCCGCGACCGCGTCCTCCGCGCCGCCCACCATGATGGACAGGCGCGCCTCGCGGGCGCCGACGTCGCCGCCGGAGACCGGCGCGTCGACCGCATGCGCCCCCGACTCTTCCGCCCGGCGGGCGATCTCGACAGCCAGCGAGGGTTCGCTGGTGGTCATGTCCACCAGCAACGCTCCAGGCCGGCACGCGCCCAGCACGCCGGACGGCCCCAGCACGACCTCGCGCACGTCCTCGGGCAACCCGAGCATGGTGAACACCACGTCGGCGTTCGCGGCGACCTCGGCCGGATCCTCCGCCCAGCGGGCGCCCGCCTCCAGCAGGGCCTCGGCCTTGGCGCGCGTCCGGGTGTGGACCGCGGTTCCGTAACCCGCCCGGACGAGGTGTCCGCACATGGGCGCGCCCATGACGCCCAGCCCGATCCAGCCGATCCGCGTCCGGCCCGGCTCCGCGAGTTCGGGGGCGGCGGTCATCGCGGGCCGCCGCCCGGCTCCGGGCCGGCCACCGGGGCGGAAACTCTCATTTGATCTTCCGCCGCTTCTGGCTCAGGTAGTCGACCATGACGAACTCGCCGAGGTGCTCGGGGGTGCTGTAGAAGGCGCGGCCCTTGTTGATGCGGGTCATCGAGGCCACGAAGCGCAGCAGCTCGGGCGAGTCGTCGAGCATGAAGGTGTTGATCGTGATGCCCTTGGCGGTCAGGCGTCGGACTTCGCGCAGGGTGTGGTAGCTGGCGCGCGGGCTGATGCCGCCGAAACCGCTGGGCCACTCCACGCGCAGCTCCTGGCCGACGTAGTAGGCGGTCGGCTGGCCGTCGGTGACGACGATCACCTGGCTGTTCGGGCTCGGATGCCGGTCGATCAGGCGCTGGGCCTCGCGCAGCCCGGCCTGCAGGTTGGTGAACGGGTCGTCCATGTTCCAGACCAGCTCCGCCAGCTCGCGCGGACCGAGTTCGCGGGCCTCGGTGTAGAAGCCCACGGTGAAGAACCGGTCACGGGGAAAGCGGGTGCGGATCAGGTGGTTCATGGCCACCGCCACGCGCTTGGCGGCGGGCCAGCGGCCCGACCAGGACATCGACCAGCTCATGTCCAGCAGCAGCACGGTGGTGGTCTCGGTCTGCTGGTCGGTGTCGAACACCTCCAGGTCGTCCGGGGCCAGTCTCAGCGGAAGCTCGACTTCGCCGCCCTGCCGCAGCAGCGCGTTGCGCAGCGTTCCGATCGCGTCGAGGTGCGCGGCCTCGCCGAAGCGGTAGGCGCGGCTGCGCTCGATGGTGGGCACGCCCGAGCCGGCGTGGCGGGTGTCGTGGGCTCCGGGCCGGCCGCGCTTGAGGGTCGCGTAGATGTCGTCCAGGGCGAGTTCGCCCAGCCGCCGCAGGGCGCGCGGCGTCAGCTCGACCCCCTCTTCGCCTTCGCGCAGATAGCCGCCCTCCCGCAGGTTCTGCTCCATGCGCCGCAGGATCATCAGCGACTGCACGCCCTCCTCGCCCGCCAGCTCGCGCAGCGCGTCGAAGTCGATCTGCTCGAAGTTGCCCTCCATCAGATCCTGGGCGAGCTGACTCATCTGCTGGATGCGGCGCATCAGCTCGACGGCCTCTTCGAAGCTCAGCGACTGCGGGCCGCGCAGCTGGCGCCGATTCTGGGCGTGAAACTCCTCCAGTTCCCGGACGTCGTCGATCTCTTCGAGCAGCTCCCGAAAGTCGTCCCCGGCGGATTCGTCCTTCCAGCGGTGGTCGCGGAAGCGCTCGATGGCCTGCGACAGCCGTTCGGGGAGTTGGTCCCGGCGCTGGCGGAAATCGTTCCAGTCCGCCGATTCCAGCCCGGACTGTTCCCGCTGGGCCGCTTCCTCGCGATCGAGGATCTCGTCGAGCCGCCGGCGCCGCTCGTCGAAGACCTCGTCCATGTTGTACGGCGCCATCTGCTCGCGAGCCTGGCGCCGCAGCTCCTGCAGCAGTTCCTCCACGCCCATCACGCGGAAGTCCATGCCCGCCATCTCGAAGCCGTGGCGGCGCATCCACTCGAGCGCCTGCTGGGCGTCGAGCCCTTCCATCATGAGCTGCTGGAGCTGGTCGAGCGCCTCGTCCGCCGTCAGATCGAACGGATCCCGGGTACCGTCCCAGCGGCTGTAGAGGTAACGGGTCACGCGCCTCCGTAGCGGATGCTTTGGCCCTGCACGTCCTTGTTGAGCCGGTTGGACAGGTGCAGGCCCTCCAGAACGAACTCGATCGCCGCCGCGGTCTGCCCGGCGCTGCCGGCGGCTTCCAGGCTCACGACCGCGGGTTTCAGGCCGGGAATCCGGTCGAGTCCCTCGACGTAATCGGACGCCGGGAGCAGGCTGCCGACCTCGACCTTCCAGCCGTCCTCGAACGCCGCCACCACGTCGTCCAGCCCTTCGGCATCCAGGCGCTCGTCGAAGACCGTCTTGACCGCCTGGCGCAGCAGCTTGTCGAAGATGCCCGCGTAGTCCTGGTCGGTGCCGCCGTACTCCGGTTCGATCTTGCCGCCCGTCGACGCGACCAGACTCTCCAGGTCGGACACGCGCGGCACGGCCTCGGCCTCGTCCAGTCGCAGGGCGCGGCGCTCGGCGGCGGCGATCAGGGTCTCGTAGTTGGCGATGGAAGCCCGCACCGACACTCCCGAGACCTGGCTGATGTCCGGGCTCCGCCGGGCCAGCAGGGTCAGCTCGGCGATGATCTCGCGCAGGTAGTCGGGCACGAAAATCGGGCAGACGCCCGCGTGTTCGCGCCGCTCCTGTTCCATCACCTCGATCTCCAGCGGGCGCGTCTCGGGGTAGTGCGTGCGGATCTGCGCCTGGTAGCGGTCCTTGAGCGGCGTGATGATGCGCCCCCGGCGGGTGTAGTCCTCGGGGTTCGCGCTGGCCACGATCAGGATGTCGAGCGGCAGGCGCACCTTGAAACCCTTGACCTGGAAATCGCGCTCCTCCATCACGTTGAACAGCCCGACCTGCACTTTCTCGGACAGGTCGGGAAGCTCGTTGATGCAGAAGATCCCGCGGTTGGTGCGCGGCACCAGGCCGTAGTGGATCACGCTCTCGTCGGCCAGGTAGCGGCCCTCGGCCACGCGGATCGGATCGATCTCGCCCAGCAGATCCGCGATCGTCACGTCGGGAGTGGCCAGCTTCTCTCCGTAGCGCTGTTCCCGGGGCAGCCAGGCGACGGGGGTGCGGTCGCCGAGTTCCGCCACGCGCTCCCGAGCGGGCAGGCTCACGGGCGCGAACGGGTCGTCGTTGACCTCGCTGCCTTCGACCACGGGGATCTCGGCGTCGAGCAGCTCGACCAGCGCGCGGATCATCCGCGTCTTGCCCTGCCCGCGCTCGCCCAGGAACACCATGTCGTGTCCCGCCAGCAGGGCGTGCTCGACGGCGGGAACGACGCTGTCCGCGTAGCCGACCATCTCGGGAAAGAGCGGATCGCCGCGGCGCAGCCGCGCGATCAGGTTCTCCCTCAACTCTTGCCGGACGCTCCGCTGCCGATAGCCGGATTCCTTCAGTTCGCCGAGGGTGCGCGGGTAGCTCAAGCGGTTCTCCGTGTGGTCGATCCGCCCAGCTTAGCCGACGCGGCCGGGCCCGGGGCACTGCGCCCTGCGCCCGGGTTCGGCGTACCTAGAGCGGGAAATGCGGGATAATCGCCGGGCCGACCGCACAGGAGGAGCCCGTGGCCGACGAGAACCCCGTCATCATCGAAGTCGCCATGAACGGCGAGACCCGGCCCGAGCGCAACCCCAACGTTCCGCTCGAGCCGGAGGCGATCGCGGAAGAGGCGCTCGCGCTCTTCGACGCCGGCACCTCCCTGATCCACGCCCACAGCGGCGACATCCGCCTGACCGGCCAGGCCGCCGCGGACCGCTACCTGGCGGCTTGGCGGCCGGTGCTGGCCGAGCGCCCCGACGCGCTCTGGTACCCGACCCTCGCGGGCGGCGCCACGCAGGCCGAGATGTGCGATCACGTCGAGATCATCGCCAAAGAGGTGCCCCTGCGGATGGGAGTAGTCGATCCCGGCTCGACCAACATCGGCTCCCCCGGGGACGACGACATCCCCGCGGGCTTCGTCTACACCAACAGCTACGACGACGTCCGTTACAGCTTCGAGCTGTGCGAGCGCCTCAAGCTCGGGCCCTCGCTGGCGATCTACGAGCCGGGCTTCCTGCAGACGACCCTGAGCTACCACCGCGCCGGCAGGCTGCCGGCCGGATCGATGGTCAAGTTCTACTTCGGCGGACCGTGCGGGCTGTTCGGCACCACGCCGGGCTGCACTTTCGGGCTCTCGCCCACCGAGCACGCACTGGCCGCCTACCAGGACATGGTCGAGGGAACGGGCCTGCCGTGGTCGGTCTCGGTCTGGGGCGGCGACCTGATGGAGACGCCCGTGGCCCGCCAGGCCGTCGAGCGCGGCGGCCACCTGCACATCGGGCTCGAGGAGTACTGGCATCCGGAGCGCCAGCCCACCAACCTGGAACTGCTGGAACAGGCCAAGCAGCTCTGCGCCGAGATCGGCCGGCCGGTCGCGAGCTTCGCCGAGACCGAGCGGATTCTGGCGCTTCCGGCGCGCTAGGCGCGTCGACCCGGGTCCGGCGACCGCATCCGGAGCGGCGGGGGCCTCCCCGAAGCTTCTCGACGACCGGCCCCGATCGGCCGGGAGTTCACCAGAGCTGGCGGCCGCCGTCGATCACGTGTTCGTGGCCCGTGATGTAGGACGAAGCGTCGGAGGCCAGGAAAACCACCAGCGCGGAGACCTCGGAGCGCTCGCCGGCCCGGGGGATCGGGTTGTGGCGAAAAATGGCGTCGTGCTCTTCTTCGGGTCGCTGGAACATTCCGGTGCCCTTGATGCCTCCCGGGTGGACGGAGTTCACGCGGATGCCCAGCGGTCCCAACTCGTGGGCCGCGACCTTGGTCAGACCGCGCACGGCCCACTTCGAGGCCCCGTAGGCCCCGTGTTCGGGAATGCCGTGGATTCCGGCGGTGGAAGAGATGTTCACGATCGCGCCGCCGCCCGAGTCGCGCATGGCCGGCGCGACCTTGTGCATCGCCAGCCACACACCCACCACGTTGACCTCGAGCATCTTGCGCAGGCCGTCCGCCGTCTCCTCCAGGACCGTGGCGGTCCACCAGATCGCCGCGTTGTTGACCAGCGCGTCGATGCGGCCGAAGCGCTCCAGCGCGGCCGCCACCACCCGGTCCCAGTCCGCCTCGGAGGTGACGTCCTGCGCGACGAAGAGCGCGGCTTCTCCCAGCTCCCCGGCCAGTTCCCGCCCCGCTTCTTCCTGCAGGTCCGTGACGACGACGCGCGCCCCTTCTTCCACGAACGCGCGGGCGTGGTTCTCGCCCATCCCCTGCGCCGCCCCGGTGATGATCGCCACCTTGCCGTCGAGCTGTCCCACGCCGGTCCTCCGCAAGCGTCCGCCTTCCTCGTAGAGTCTCAGATGCGGCGCGACGCCGACAAGCAAGCTTGACCCCGCCCGGCGGCCGGGCAGATCCTTCCGCCATGGACGATCCCATCGAAGTGGTGCGCCAGGTCGTGGCGGCGGACAACGGGCGCGACATCGCCGCCTACCGCCGGCTGCTTCACGACGACTACACGGCCGAGGTCAACGGGACGGTCACCCACGCGACCGGCGACCTCGAAGCCGAGGCCCTGCAGCGCTACTGGCAGGCGATTCCGGACGGCCGCATCGCCGAAAAACAGATCCGCGAAGACCGGGGCACGGTCACGCTGCGCTACCGCCTGCAGGGAACGCCGCCGGGCGGCGGCGCGCCGCTCGACCTGGCCGGCTGTACCATCCTGGAAGTGGAGCAGGGGCGCGTGCGGCGCGTGTACCGCTACATCGACGGCGGTCGCCTGCGGGGAGAGACGCCCGCGGACGCTCCGGGCGAGAACCCCTAGGGGCCGCAGGGGGCGCCGGCCTACTCTTCGACGAAGGCACTCTCCGCGTCGCCGCGCAGCACGTTCTTGAGCACCTTGCCCGAGGCGTTGCGCGGCAGCGGCTCGGCGCGGATCTCCCATCGAGTCGGCAGCTTGTAGGCCGCCAGGGTCTCCCCGCACCAGCGTCCCAGCGCGTCGGTGTCGATCTCGGCGCCCGCAGCCGGGACCACGATCGCCTGCACCTCCTGGCCCCACTCGGGGTGGTCCACCCCGATCACGGCCGACTCGGCCACCTCCGGGTGCGCGTCCAGCCGGTACTCGATCTCGACCGGATAGATGTTCTCCGCGTTGCGCAGGATCATGTCCCGCGCGCGCGAGTTGATGTACAGCAGCCCGTCCTCGAAGCGGCCGATGTCGCCCGTGGCCAGCCAGCGGCCCGGCTTGAACGCCGCCGCCGTGGCCTCGGGCTTTCGCCAGTACTCCAGGATGTTGTACGCGCTGCGCACGTGGATTTCGCCCTCTTCGCCCTCGGGCAGGGGCCGGCCGTCCTCGCCGCGGATCTCCAGCTGGCAGGTCGGGGTCACGCGGCCGGTCGACTCCGGGTGCTGCAGGAATTCGGCCCCGCGGATCCCCGCCACCGAGGCCACGGTCTCGCTGCTGCCGTAGCCCATGCCCATGCTGCGGGCGGCGTTGGGAAAGAGTTCGCGCATGGCTTTCTGGACGGCGGGGCTGGTGGGCGCGCCGCCGAAGCCGACGTTGCGCACCGAGGACAGGTCGTAGTCGCCCCGCCCCTCGAAGCCCGCCGTGCGCGTCGCCATCCCGCCCAGCGGCGCCCAGATCGTCACCCGCTCCTTCTCGATCAGCCGCAGCGCGTCGGCGGGTTCGAAGCGGCTCTGCTCGCGCAGGACCATCTTCCCGCCCACCGCGAGCTGCATCAGGATCATCGAGTAGAGCCCCGACAGGTGGAACATGGGCGAGGTCGCCAGCACGATCTGCTGCCCGGGACGCTGGGACTGCGAGGGCGCGCTCTCACTTCCCTCCGCCGCCCGTCTGCGCGCTTCGAGCACGGCCGTCTCGGTCCCGCTGGCCAGGGTGCACTGGATGAAGCCCAGGATCCCGCGATGCGAGGCCAGGGCCCCCTTGGGGCGCCCGGTGGTGCCGCTGGTGTACAGGATGACCGCCGGATCGTCCTCGGCGATCGGCTGATCGGGCAGCGGCGCCTCCGGAGCGTGCTCCAGCAGCGCCCGGAAGCCGGTTTCGACCTCGACCACGGGCACATCCACGTCCAGACCCGCCAGACGCTCGATCCGGCGGGCGTCGCCGATCAGCAGCCGGGGCTCGCTGTCGCGCAGCCCGTAGTCGATCTCGTCCGGGGTCCACCAGCCGTTCATGGCCACCACGATCCCGCCCAGGCTGAGCGTCGCCCAGCAGGCGATCGCCCACTCCGGACAGTTCGCCGCCAGGATGGCGACGCGGTCTCCCGCAGCGACCCCGTAGACCTCGCGCAGCGCGCGGGCGGCCGAGGCCACGTAGCGCAGGTGCTGCGCGTAGCCGATGCGCCACTCGCCGCAGACCATGTACTCGGTGTCGCCCAGCGCCTCGGTGCGCTCCAGCAGCTCGCGCAGCGAGCGCAGCCGGTTCTTGAACACCGGCACGCGCTCGCCCAGCACGTCCTCCTCGACGATCTCGAACGGCCCGCCGGGGCCCGTCAACTGTTCGCGGACCTCGTCTCGCAGCGACATCGGAGCGATGCGTCCTTTCGCGGTGGAGCGGGCGGCAGTATAGGCGAGGCGCCGCGCCGGGTTTCGCGGCCCGCGATCTGCTAGAAACGGCGCATGCGTTTCGCTCTGCAGCTTCCCACCGACAAGGTCCAGTTCGGCGCCGAGTTCGGCTCCGCCGAGGGCGTGATGGAAATGGCGCGCAGCGCCGAGTCGCTCGGCTACGACGCCGTCTTCGTCACCGAACACCCCATCCCCGAGAACTCCTGGTTCGAATCCGGAGGCCACCATGCGCTCGACCCGTTCGTGGCGCTGGCGTTCGCGGCGGCGGCGACCTCGCGCCTGCGGCTGCTGACGAATCTCTGCGTGGTGCCCTACCGCAACCCCTTCCTGACGGCCAAGGCCGTGGCCACGCTCGACTCGATGTCCGGGGGCCGGCTCATCCTGGGCGCCGGCGCCGGCTACCTGGAGGCGGAGTTCAAGGCTCTGGAAGTGGACTACTCCCAGCGCAACGAACTCTTCGACCAGGCCCTGGTCACGATGAAGCAGGCCTGGACGGGCGAGAGCGTGGACGTCGGCGGCGTCGGCCACCACGCCCTGCCCCGCCCCGTCCAGTCGCCCCACCCGCCGCTCTGGATCGGCGGCAACACCCGGCGCGCCATCCGCCGCTGCGTCGACCTCGCCGACGGCTGGATGCCCATTCCCAACCCGTCCAAGTTCGCCGCGCGCCGGCACACGCCGGCGCTGGAGAGCCACGACGACCTGCGCGCGCGTCTGGACTACCTGCGCGAGTACGCCGCCGAGCAGGGCAGGCCCGGTCCGCGCGACATCCTGTTCATGCCGCTGGGCGGCGGCATGTACGGCAGCCCGGAGTTCGATGCGCAGGCCCAGCTCGAAGAGATCGGCAGACTGGGGGAGCTGGGCGTGACGGAACTGGGGGTCGGCTTCCCCACCGAGACGCGCTCGGACTTCCTGCGCTTCGCCGAGGACTACGCCGGGCTGGTGGGCGCCCGCGCCGGCTAGCCGCGCGGTCGGGCCCGGAGAGGCGATGTCGGCGAGCGAAGTCAAGCAGGCGCTGATCGACGCGGCCCGGGAGCTGCTGCGGCGCGGCCTGGTCGAGGGCACTTCGGGCAATCTCTCGGCGCGCCTGTCGCGGGACCGGGTGGTGCTGACGCCGTCCTCGTACCCCTACGAACGGATGACGGCCAACGACCTGGTGGTCACCGATCTGGACGGAAACCCGCTGGAGGGCGAGCGGCCGCCCACCAGCGAAAAGGCGCTGCACCTGGCGTGCCTTCGCGCCCACTCCGAGATCGGCGCGGTGATCCACTCCCACGCGCTGTACAGCAGCATGTTCGCGGTCGCCCGCCAGCCGATCCCGTGCGTGATCGAAGAGTTCGACGTCTACGTCGGCGGCGAGGTTCCGGTCGCCGACTACCGCATGACGGGCAGCGACGAACTGGGCGAGGAGGTCGCGCGCCACGTAGGCGACCGGGCGGCGGTGCTGATGGCCAACCACGGCCTGCTGAGCGTAGGGCGCGACATCGACGAGGCCATGAAGGTGGCCAGCCTGGTGGAGCGCACCGCCCGGATCGTCTGGGGGGCGCGCGCGCTCGGTGAACTGGCGCCGCTGCCCGACTCCACGCGCGAGCGCTTCGCGCCCATCTACATGGCGCTGCGGCGCTCGGGGGGACAGGGAGAGGAATGACTTACGAGGAGTACGCCCGCTGCGACGCCCTGGAGCTGGCCCGGCTGGTGCGCGGCGGAGAGATCCGGGCCGAGGAGCTGCTGGAGCTGGCGATCGCCCGCGCCACCGAGGTCGACCCGCGAATCGGGTCGATCGTGATCGAGCTGCACGACCGGGCGCGGGCCGCGATCGCGCGCGGCCTGCCCGACGGACCGCTGCGGGGCGTCCCTTTCCTGGTCAAGGACCTGCAACTGCAGATCGGCGGCACGCGGACCACGGGGGGCAGCCGATTCTTCCGCGACGCGGTCGCGAGTTTCGACAGCACGCTGATCCAGCGCTACGAGCGCGCGGGGCTGGTGATCTTCGGCCGCAGCGCCTCGCCCGAACTGGGCCTGACCACGACCACCGAATCGGCGCTCTTCGGCGCCACGCGCAACCCTTGGAACCTGGAGCACATCGCCGGCGGGTCCTCGGGAGGCTCGGCCGCGGCCGTGGCGGCGGGCATCACGCCGATCGCCAGCGCCAGCGACGGGGGCGGCTCGATCCGCATCCCGGCCTCCTGCTGCGGACTGTTCGGGCTCAAGCCCACGCGCATGCGCGTGCCGCTGGGACCCGGAAACGCCGAGGGCTGGAACGGCCTGTCCGTCAGCCACGCGGTCACCCGCAGCGTGCGCGACAGCGCGGCCCTGCTCGACGTCAGCCACGGCCCCGACCTCGGCGACCCCTACGCGGCCCCCCCTCCGGCCCGGCCGTTTCTCAGCGAAGTCGGCGAACCGCCGGGGAACTTGAGCATCGCGCTGATGCGCGCCGCCCCCTCGGGCGCCGAGGTGCACCCGGAATGCCTGGCGGCCATCGACGCCGCCGCGCGGCTTTGCGAGTCGCTCGGCCACCGGGTGGAGGAGGCCATGCCGGAGCTGGACTATTTCGCAATCGGAATGGCGATGGTGAACACGATCTCGACCGAGACGCGTCTCAAACTGGAAGAACGGGCCGCGGAACTGGGCCGGGAGCTGCGCGAAGACGACGTCGAGCCCGTCACCTGGCGCATCGCCGAGCGGGCCGATTCCCTGGACGCGCTCACCGCGGCGGATGCCCGCCACACGATTCACCGCGCCTCTCTGGACATGGCCCGCTTCCAGCAGCGCTACGACGTCGTTCTGAGCCCGCCCTTGGCCAAGCCCCCGGAGCGGCTGGGCGTGCTCGGTCTCTCGATCGACTTCGAGGACTACGCGCCCGCTCTGGCGGCCTTCAGCCCGTTCTGCTCCTTCGCGAACATCACCGGCGTGCCCGCCATGTCGGTGCCGCTGCACTGGTCGCAGGGCGGCTTGCCGGTCGGCGCGATGTTCATGGGCCGCTTCGGCGACGAAGCGACGCTGCTGCGGCTGGCGGCGCAACTCGAACAGGCCCAGCCCTGGGCCGGGCGCCGCCCGCCCTTATAATGCGCCGGCTCGAACGCGAAGGAGAGCGCTGATGGCAGGATCGGTAACCGGCAAGCGGGTGGTGGTGACGGGCGCTTCCCGCGGACTCGGGCGCGCCTTCGCCTGCGGACTGGCCGCCGAGGGCGCGGATGTGGTGATCAACGCCACCGGCGCGGAGGGCCTGCGCGAGACGGCCGAAATGATCGAGCGCGACGGCGGGCGCTGCGTCGAGGTGGTCGGATCGGTCGCCGACGAAGACGTGGCCCGCTCCCTGGCGGAGACCTGCGTGGAGCGCTTCGGCGGCCTGGAAGCGCTGGTCAACAACGCCGGCGTCAACCGCGACCGCACGTTGATGCGCATGTCGGCCGAGGAGTTCGACGAGGTGATCGCGGTCAACCTGCGCGGCAGCTGGGCCTGCGCCAAGCACGCCGCCCAGGCCATGAGGGAGAGCGGCGGCCTGATCCTCAACGTGACCTCGAACAGCGGGCTGACCGGCTCGATCGGCCAGACCAACTACGCCGCGGCCAAGGCCGGCGTGGTCGGCATGACCTTCACCTGGGCGCAGGAGCTGGCGCGCTACGGCGTGCGCTGCAATGCGATCTGGCCGCTGGCCCTCACCGGGATGACCGAGCCGGTCTACGCGCGCCGTCGGCAGGAGGCCGAGGAGGCGGGGAACCCGGTGCCCGAGCCCGCCGACGCCGGCTTCGGCGACCCCGCGGACGTGGCCCGGCTGGTGACTTTCCTGGTCAGCGACGCCGCCGCCGAAGTCAACGGCCAGTTGATCAGCTTCAACGGGCGCAAGCTGGCTCTGTGGAGCCACCCGCGCGAGATCCACATCGAACGGCGCGAGAGCTGGACGCTCGAAGAATTGATGCGCGATTTCTCCTCCACCGCCGGGGCCTCGCCCGAAGAGATGTACCGCGCCAGCGCGACCTAGGCTGTTCCAAGAAGGACGAAGTCCTGGGCCGCCACCCCTTGGGTTTCGTTTCCGCGCGGCCTACCCGGCGTAGCCGTGCGCGTAGCGACCATACCCACGCGCGGAAACGAAACCCAAGGGGCGGCTACGACTGTCCTGACCCGGATCGAGCTGGATGGGCCCAGCCGGATGGAGCCCTAGCGGCCTGCTAGCTGCGCGACTACGGGGGCGAAGCTCTCCAGCGAATCTGCGCTGACAACGAAGTAGGTCAGGCCCCAGCGCTCGCGGCAGGCCGACAGGTGGTCGCAGACGCGGCCGACTTCTCCCAGGCAGGCGTGCGGGGAGGCCAGGATCTCGGACTCTTCCAGTCCCAACGGACGGCCCAGGCGCTCGGCCGCCGTCGAGAGCGGCTCGCCGACCGCGCACAGCAGCACGCGGGCGTTGAGTTCCGGCGGCTCGCGGCGCGCGCCGGCCGCGTCGCGGATCCAGGCGAGCTTGGCGTCGGTGGCGGCGGCGGTGGCCGTGCGGGCCGCCGCCGCGTCCCGCGCGCCGCCGGTCAGGCGCATTACCAGGCCGACGGTGTCGGCCGCGCCCCCGGCCAGCCGCAGGATGCGCTCCCCGCCGCCTCCGATCTGGACCGGCGGCGGGCTCTGGACGGGCTTGGGCCGGCCGTCCAGTCCGCGGATCCGGTAGTGCTCGCCTTCGAAGTGGAATTCTCCGGGTCCCCAGAGCCCGCGGATCACCTCCACCGCTTCGGCCAGGCGCCGGATGCGCGTGGCCGGAGGGTCGCGGGGGATTCCGGTCCCCGCGTAGTCCTCGGTCATCCAGCCGGCTCCCAGTCCCAGCTCGAGGCGCCCTCCGGAAAGCCAGTCGAGCGTGGCCGCTTCCTTGGCCAGCACCGCCGGGTGGCGGAAGTCGTTGCCCAGCACCCAGGTCCCCAGCCGGATGCGCGAGGTCGCGTCGGCCGCGGCGGCGAGCGCGGGCAGCGGAGAGAACTGCTCGCCCAGCGGCCCGGCCAGGTGGTCGGGAGTGGAGAGGACCGCGTAGCCCGCGTCCTCCGCGCGCCGCGCCCAGCCGGCCCATTCGCCGGCGCTCTCGGCCGTGCGGAGCTGCACGCCGAAGCGGAACGGACGCGGGGGCGATCCGGCGGAAGTCACGGCGGTGCTACCCTAGCCGAATGACCGCGGGCGCGCGTTTCGACGGCAAGGTGTGCGTGGTGACGGGAGCCGCGGCGGGCATCGGCCGGGAGTACGCGCGCGCCTTCGCCGCGGCCGGGGCGGCGGTCGCCTGCGTCGACCTCGACGGCGCGGGACTCGAGCAAACGGCCGAGTCGATCCGCTCCCAGGGCGGCCGCACCTGGACCGCCAAGCTCGACATCACCGACGAGGCCGCCGTCCGCTCGATGGCGGAGCGCGCCGCGGCCGAGCTGGGCGGGATCGACATCCTGATCAACAACGCCGGGCTGCACCTGGGCGACTACAACCAGACGCTCGAGCTGCCCGTGGCGGAGTGGCGGCGCATCCTCGACGTCAACGTGGTGGGCCAGCTGCTCTGCGCCAAGGCCTGCAGGACGGCGATGCGGGCGCGCGGCGGCGGCGCGATCGTCAACCAGTCCTCGATGGCGTCGTTCATGGGCCGCGGGGCCTACTCCGTGTCCAAACTGGCGCTGAACGGGCTGACCGTCTCGCTGGCGGGCGAGCTGGCCCCCGACGGAATCCGCGTCAACGGCATCGCCCCGGGCCTGGTGGGCTCGGAAGCGGCCCTGCAGGGCCTCGACGAGGCCACGAAGAAGCAGGTTCTCGGCGGGCAGATGATCGGGCGCCTGGGCCGGATCGACGACCTGGTGCCGACCGTGATGTTCCTCTGCGGCCCCGACGCCGGCTTCATCACCGGCCAGACCCTCCTGGTCGACGGCGGCAGCGTCGCGCGGCTCTGAGCCGTCCCGCCCGAACCGGCACGCGTCGGTCCCGCTCTCCCGGGGGACGGTAAAGGCTCAGTCCGAAGCGTAGACGTGGCCCGCGACCTCGGCGCCCTCGGCGGCCAGGCGGCCGAGCACCAGCCGCCGCAGCGGGCCGAGCTGGACCTTCTGCGTGCCCGTGTACTCCAGTTCCTCGCGCCGGAACTCCAGTACCCGGCGCGGCACCTTGTAGGCCGCCAGCTTCCCGCGCAGATAGGCGCGCACGCCGGACTCGTCGACGCTCTCGCCCGGCAGCGCGACCGCCGCCAGGGCCACGATCTCTCCCAGGCTCGGGTGGGGGATGCCGACGGCGAAGCCGTGCGAGACGCCGGGGCAGCCGTCCAGCGCCGTCTCGACTTCCAGCGGCGAAACGTTGGCGCCGCCGGTCTTGATCATGCCCGACAGGCGCCCGGTCCAGTGCAGGTTGCCGGCGGCGTCGATGTAGCCGCCGTCGCTGGTGTGGAAGTAGGCCTCGGCGTCCAGAAAGTTCTCGGGCTCTACCTTGTGGTAGCCGCGCATGAAGGTCACGCCCTTGACCGCGATCTCGCCCTGCTCGCCCGTGCCGAGCGGGGCGCCGCTGCTGGGATCGACGATCCGGATCTGCATTCCGGGCAGCGGCAGCCCCTTCGTCCTGCGCAGCTCGGGAGACGACCGGGCGGGGTGCGCCGACATCAGCGTGAAGGTCTCGCTCATGCCGAACGAGCCGTAGATGCCCCAGTCGTTGCGATCGATGCCGGCCAGGTCCGCCAGCGGAGTGCCGTATTCGAGTTTGCTCACGCTGGAGAGGTCCCGATCCCCCGCGCCGGGGTGCTCGGCCATCGCCTTGCCCTGGTGCGGCCAGGCGATAATCATGGTGGCGCGCTCGGACTCGGCCAGCTCCAGCGCCCGGCCCGGGTCGAAGGTCTCGCTCAGCAGCAGGGTCGCTCCCGCCGCCAGGTGCGAACCCAGCGAGTGGCAGATGCCCGCGGTCCAGAAGAACGGCTGGGCGGTCACCGTGCGGTCGTCGGGCGTCAGGTCCATGTACTCCGCGAAGCGGTAGCTCTGGATCACCGGGGCGCGCTGCAGGTGCAGAACTCCCTTGGGCTTCGAAGTCGTGCCCGAGGTGTAGATCAGGATGCCCTCGTCGGAGGGCCGGACCTCCTCGGACAGCGCGTCGAGAAGCTCGTCCGGAACGTCGTCCCCCAGGGCCTCCAGTTCCTCCCAGGTCTGCACGGCTCCGGAACGCGCCTCCGCGCCCAGGCAGAACACCCGCCGCAGGCTCGGCAGCGCGGGAATCCGCAGTCGGCCCGGTTCGCCGCCGGCGATCTCGGGATGCTGTTCGAGCAGGTCGCCCAGAAAGTCGTGCCGCAGCAGTCCGCGCTGCAGGATCAGCAGCGAAACGTCGCCGTGGCGCAGGATGTAGTCGCGCTCTTCGGCCACCGCGTAGGTGTTGACCGGCACCGTCACCGCGCCGATGCGCGCCGCGGCGAACGTCGCCACCACCCACTCCGGACGGTTCGCCATCAGCAAGCCGACGCGCGCGCCCTTGACCACACCGGCGCCGACCATCCCCCGGGCCAGCCGGTCGACCGCCGCGCCGAGCTCGGCGTAGGTCCAGTCGCGGCCCTCGAAGCGCAGCGCCACGCGCGGGCCGTGGCGCTCGACGACGTCCCGGATGAAGGCCGCCAGGCTCAGGCGCGACGGGTCGGGCTGCAGCGCCAGCTCGAGCTTTGCGCTCACGCCATCACCCCGCGGCCGGCAAACTCTCCGTGGGCAGCAGCATCTCCGCGTCGCCGAACGCCATCTCCTCGCCGCGCTGGTTGGTCATCGAAACGCGCACGGTCGCCAGCGGCCGGCCGCTGGGATGGTTGTGATCGAGCTGCGTGACCTCGCCGTTCAGATACGTCATGTCGCCGGTCAGCGCCGGCCAGCGGTAGGTCATCCGGCTGTGCATCAGATCGCTCCACTCGCCGCCCCAGTTGGTCAGGTAGTCGAGGATCCACGCGCCCATCGACGCCCCGTAGCCGTAGCCGCGCGGCATGCCGATCAGCTGCGCGTAGCGCGGCTGCACGTGGCCGCGCGAGGGGCCCTTGTACAGGCCGTCGGCCTGCGACGGATCGATCTTGAGGCCCTCCATGTCGCGCGACATCTCGGGCAGCCAGCCGGCCCGGTTCAGCGACGACGGCAGGCCGCTGTCCTGGAACGTCCCCCAGACCGACATCAGGTAGGAGCGCCACTCGGTCGTGAACGACATGATCGTGTGCGGCCCGATCGGGCGGGTCGGCAGCTCGTCGCCGACGCTGACGAAGAGCCGCCGCTCGTGCCCCAGGTCCAGGAAGCTGTGGTAGTAGTCGAACTTCTGCTTCTCGATCTGCTGCAGCTTCTCGTCTTCCCAACCCTGCTCGGTCTGCTTGGAGAACTGACCCTTTTCACGCGCCTGGTCGGCGAAGTAGCGGATCGAGGTCGAGCGCTGCTTGGCGACCAGTTCGCCGCGCTGGCTGACGTACGTCGTGTCGCCGCGCGAGAACATGGTCGGCCCCGCGAAGCCGGTCATGGTCAGCTTGTAGTCGAAGAGCTGGCGCTCCTGGCGAATCCGGTCGCCGGGAAAGATGCGGGGGCCGAAGAACCACCACTCGTCGCCGCCGAAGAGCATGTGCGTGCCCTTGATGTGGCCCTGGATCGCGGGCGCGGCCCCGTGGCTGTCGTCCGTGCAGACGGTGAAGGAGAGCGGCGCCGGTATCCCGCCGAAGCGGCTCTCCGCCGCGTAGCGCTCGTCGTAGTACAGCGGGTTCGGGTTCTGCATGCCCTGCGCCCAGCGGCGCACGTCGTTGACGTACACGTCCTCTTTCATGAAGCCGCCGCCCAGCGGCACGCCGATCCACTGGTCCACTTCGGACGTGTCCATCAGGCGACGCGCTTCTTCTTCCCGCGAACACATCGTCCTGAGACCTCCTGAAGCCGGGTCCTCGCGGGGCGCGGGCCGGCGGGGGATTCTAACTCCGCTCCGGCCCGCGTGGAGCGGAGCGCGCGCCGCGCGGCCGGCGGCGGCCGGCTTGTCCGCTCCAGGACGCCTCCGCTAGGGTCGGGCGCTCGAACCCCGACCCTGGAGCCCTATGAGCGAGAAACCGAAGGCGCCGAGCGAGAGCGCCGAGACACGCTGGGAGAAGTGGCAGCGCGAGGGGCCGCGTCCGGGCAACCGGTCGGTCGACGCTGCGACCGTCGCGCTGCTGCGGGATGCGCAGGGCGGACTCGAGAGCCTGATGCTGCGCCGGAACTCCAAGCTGGACTTCGCGGGCGGCATGTGGGTCTTCCCGGGCGGCAAGGTCGATTCCGGCGACCGCTCCGGCCTCGAAGCCGGCGATCCGCTCGCCCCGGCGCGGCGCGCCGCCGTGCGCGAAGCCCGCGAAGAGGCCGACATCGAAGTGGCCGAGGCCTCGCTGGTCCCCTTCTCCCACTGGACCCCCCCTCCGGTTGCGCCGCGCCAGTTCCTGACCTGGTTCTTCCTCGCCCCCGCCCCGGACGCGGCGGTGAGCATCGACCACGGCGAGATCCACGACCACGCCTGGCTGCGGCCCGCCGACGCCCTCGCCCGCCGCGACCGGCGCGAGATCGAACTCGCGCCGCCCACCTGGGTCAGCCTGAACTGGCTGCGCGGGTTCGAGCGCGTTTCGGACGCCCTGGCCGCGGCGCGCAGCCGCGAGCCCGAGCGCTTCGCGACGCGGATCGTCAAGTTGCCCGCCGGGGTCGCCGCGCTCTGGCAGGGCGACGCCGGCTACGAGCGGGGCGACCCCGACGCGCCGGGAGGCCGTCACCGGCTCTACATGCGGGACGACGGCTGGCGCTACGAACGGACCTCCGCGCCGGACTGAGCGGCGAGCCTGCCCGC
>JAGWBS010000046.1:22325-41134 GCA_021295775.1 Pseudomonadota bacterium
GCGAGGATGGACGCTGGCGACGGCGTCGGCCTAGACTCGCCACGGTATGACCCTGACCTGGAGCCCGGTGATGATCGCTCTGCTGGCGGCGGGCGCGCTGCTGGTGGCGGGAGGCTCGGCGCTGGTGCTGATGCTGCGCCACGAAGTTCGCGCCGTGCGCACGGAGCTGGCCCGCATGCGCACCGATCTGACCTCCGAGCTGGAGGGCCTGCGCTCCGAACTCGGCGGCATGCGCTCCGATCTGGTCTCCGAACTGGGAGCCCTGCGCTCCGATCTGGGCTCAGAGCTGCGGGATCTGGGAACCGAAGTCGGTGGCCGGATCGACGGGCTGGGCGGGCGGATCGAGTGGAGGCCCTGGCGCTGGGGGGCGGAGCGGGACGCGCCCGAGGATGACCCCGAACAGCGGGAGCGTCCCGGCGGCGGCGGCCCGGCCGAACGCCGTCTGGTGCCCGAACTCGCCGACCGTCCCGCGGGGTTTCCTCAGACGCTGGCGGCACGCGCCGGTCAGAGCTTGTCTCGGATCTTGGCGAAATCGAAGCTCAGGACGTCGTCCAGGGCCAGCGAGTAGATCTCCCCGGACAGGCTCAGGCGGCGGGCCGGCGCCGGATCCTTCTCCGGACGGGCGCGGCCATGCACGCTGACGCCCTGGATCTCGTAGTAGCTCGGGTAGCGGTCGTTGGCGCAGCAGGCCCTGGGATCGCGCTTCAGGTTGCGGGCGGAGCGGCCGTCGGGGTCGACGCCGAAGAAGAGCCGCTCCGCTTCGAGCGCGCAGGACACGATCTCGCCGGTGGGCGCGCCGCCGGCTTCGAGCGTCGCCAGCAGCATCCAATCCTGGCCGGCGAGGAATTCCAGCACTTCCGCACGGGACATGGCGATGCTCTCGCGCGGCACGCTCAGTCCCTCCCCAGCTCGCGGACCGCGTCGCGCCGGACGTCGATCAGGATGCGCTTGCCCGAGCGGACGCGTTCCTGGGCGCGCCGTTGGACCCCCTCGCCGCTGCGCGGCCCCGCCCCGCCGCGGGCGGGCGGCAGGGCATTCGCGCGCCGGATCTCGCCCCGTCCCTCGACCAGGTAGCCGCTCGGTTCTACCGGCCCGTAGCCATCGAGGTAGGCCACGGCGATGCGCGGGTCGCGCTCGAGGTTCCGCGCCTTGGCGCTCTTGCGATAAGTGTTGAAGACCAGCTCGTCGCCCTGGCGCAGCGCGGTCATGGGATGCACGGTCGGCGAGCCGTCGCCGCGCAGGCTGACCAGAAAGGAGCGGGTGTGCTCTTCCAGCAACCCGCGCAGCCCCTCGGGCAGCGGGGCGTCGGCCGTCAGCGCGGCGTAGTCCTCCGGCGTGTCGACGTCGCTGGCGGGCTCGTCGGTTTCGATCGTCACGAGATCCTCCGTGGCTTGCGCGAGCAGGGACTTGGCGCCCCGGTCGCCCGAGAGCGACGCGAGCGCCTCGAAGTATTCCCGGCCGAAGATCGCCGGCACGCCCACGGACCCGGCGTAGAGACAGGCGGCCCTCTCGATCCCGGGAGACGCGAAGGCCGCGAGCAGGCGGCGCAGCAGCGCCAGGCTGATCCGCGGCTGATCCGCCAGCAGCACCAGTGCGCCCTCCGCGTCGGGCGCGCGATCCCGCAGCGCGGCGACGCCGGTGCGCAGCGAGCCGGCCAGGCCGGAGCGCCAGTCGGGGTTGCGCGCGATGTCCACCTCCAGGCCGGCCAGCTCCGCCTCGACATCCCCGGCGTAGGCCCCCGTCACGACCACGCTTGGAGCGCACGGCGCGGCCAGGGACAGGCGGGCCGCGCGCCGCACCAGGCTCTCGCCCGACAGCTCCAGAAGCTGCTTGGGCCGGCCCATCCGTCGCGCCTCGCCGGCGGCCAGCACGATCGCGGCGACCCGGCGCGCGCCGTTCTCCGCCGGCGTGGTCGGATTTCCCCTCACCATCCCGGGCCGCTCAGGTCCGGCCGGCCGCCTCGGCGCGATCCGCCTCGCTCAGCGGGCCCTTGGGCAGACGACCGTCCACGTCGGTGAAGCCGTACTCGTCGGCCAGCGCGCGCGCCGACACGGCCTGGCCCGAGAAACGCAGCGCCTCCGCGTCGGAGGCCAGCGCCGCCACCGCCCGGCCGCAGAAGCGCGGCGTCTCGGCCCCGCTGACGTCGAAGGCCTGCTCCAGGTTCGGCACCTGCTGGAGCCGCTCGGTGATCACCAGGCCCGGCCAGAGCGAGACCACGGCCACCCCGTGCTCGCGCAGCTGCAGGGCGGTGTCGGCCGTGATCCGGTCCAGCGCGCACTTGCCCACCCCGTAGGCGACGTGCCAGGAGAAGCCCGCCGCGCCGGAGGAGCTGACGTTCACGATCAGTCCGCTGCTTTGCGCGAGCATGGGCCGGGCCGCGTGCCAACTGGCCACGTAGGCCGAGCGCGTGCCCACGTCGAGCATGTCGTCCCAGTTCGACAGCGGCGTCTCCCAGAAGGGCAGGCCCGAGGTGAGTTCCGGCGGGATCAGGAAGGCGTTGTTGACCAGCACATCGAGACGTCCGCACTCGCCGGCCACGCGCTCGAACAGCGCCTGTACCTGCGCGTCGTCGCGGTGATCGCAGACCACGCCGATGCCGCGGCCTCCCAGGGCGTCGATCTCGACGGCCGTGGCGCCCACGCTGCCGGGCAGCGGCGCCCCGCCCTCCTGCGACGTGCGCCCGGTTGCGTAGACCGTCGCTCCGGCGGCTCCCAGCTCCAGCGCGCAGCCCTTGCCGATGCCGCGGCTGGCTCCGGTCACGATCGCGACGCGGCCGTCGAGCGCTCCCATCTAGCGGTCCTCCTCCAGCAGGCGCGCGGCCTCGGCCTCCACGCTCGTCCCCGCGAAGAAATCGGGGTTGAGGCTGGTGTACAGGCGGATCGGATTCTCGCAGCTGAATGCGGCGAACTCGGCCTCTCCGATCAGGCCCTTTTCGACCAGCTCGTAGGCCTCGGGCAGGATGCGGGTCATGTCCGGGACGTCCCAGTGGCCCATGTCCGAGCTGAACATCGCCCGCAGCTTGACCCCGAGCGGGTTGACGCGCTCGTCGAACGCCCAGGCGACCATCGGATCGTCCGCCTCGCAACCGAAGTAGAAGTGGGGCACGAAGAGTTCGACGAAGTCCTCGAGGCGCTCGATCTCGCAGGCGGCGTACTCGTCCAGCGCGGGCGGTTCGGGCTCGAGCTTCTCGAACGACTCGCGCAGGCCTGGCAGCCGCGGCGAAAAGCGCTCGTCCCCGTAGCTCTCGAACAGCCGCAGCAGCAGCTCGCCGTCCACGTTGGCGGGGTCGAGCTGCCGGATGCTCTCGCGGTTGCGCTTCTCCCAGTGCGAGATCAGGGCCTCGAACAGCGAGCAGGCCCAGCCCACGCCGCCCTCCAGCAGACCGAAGGCCAGCTGCGGGAAACGCCGGGTCACGCCGCCCAGAAAGAGCGAGCGGCAGAGCAGCTCCTGGCTGGCCCCGAACGAGCCGATGTGGTTGAACACGTAGCTCGAAATCGAGTTGCGCGTGCTCCAGCCCATGCCCGGCGTGTGCGAGGCCGGCGCCACGCGCAGGTCGATGCAGCGCTGCCAGAACGGGTCGTAGTCGTACTCGCTGTCCACGCCCAGCGCGTCGAGGCGCTCGCCCGCCTGCGCGCCCCAGTTGGGCGAGCCGGGCGAGGCGTCCGCGCCCACCGGCCGCTTGACCACGCCGTTGATCATGATCGCGCTGAACCCCAGCTCGCCGACCGCGTACTCCAGCTCGGCGATCGCCTCTTGGGGCGTGTGCATGGGGATCTGCGCCACCGGCCGCATGCGGTCGGCGAAGGGCGCGTAGACCTCGGCGTGGAAGACGTTGAACGCCCGGCAGGCGATCTGGCGCAGCTCGTCCTCGCGGATGTGGGTCGTCGTCAGGCCGCGGCTCGGATACAGCACCGCGAAGTCGATCCCCAGGTCGTCGAGCCGCTCGTACATCAGCCGCGGCAGGTGCGCCGTGGCGCGGTCGAGCGTGTTCGCGGCCGGCAGGGTCCACCAGGGCGGGCGGGTCTGCCAGCTGCGGCGCTTCTCGGCCTCGCTGAGCTGGCTCCAGGGGCGCAGCACCATGTCGTCGTAGTCCAGGCCGCCGGCGCGCTCGAAGCGCCCCGCCAGCTCCGCGCCGCCCAGGTCCTTGACGTAGTCCAGGAAGAAGGCCCGGAACACCGGGGCCGTCTCGATGAAGTGGCCGTCGGCGTCGACCACCGGGTGCGGAAGCCCGCGGCGCAGCCGGGCAGCCGGGGTGTCTCCCAGGCCGACCTTCACGCCTCGGCCCCGCCCAGGGCGCCTCGCAGCACGGCCTGTTCGTCGTGGTTATAGCGAGCTCGGTAGGCCGCCTCGGCGACCTTCGGCAGTACCGCCTCGAGCGCGCCGGGGTCCAGCGCGCGCGCGGCGTCGGCCGCTCCGGCGCGCTCCAGCATCTGCGGCAGGCGCGTGCGCAGGCGCTCGATCGCCCAGGCGACGCTGTCGCCGTCGGCGACCGGGTCGAGGTGCAGCATCTCGTTGCGGCGCTCCTCCCAGGAGACGTAGTGGTAGTGCGGATCTTCCTGGAAGCAGTCGAAGCGCAGGTGCTCCCAAAGCTCGCCCCCGCGCACCGCGAACACGTGGATGGAGACGCCCCGGTCGTCGGGCTGGTCCGGCGGCGCCTCGTCCTCTCCGCGCGCCCGCGCCACCTCGGTTGCCGCCGAGATGGCGTCGTTGACCAGCCGGTACTCGACCCCGATCCGGATCGCGCCGGCGTCGAAGTACTCGGTCTGCGACTCCACCGGCGGGATCGGCATCAGGTTGTAGTAGGTGATGTGGCTCTCGACGCTCATGCGCCCTCCTGCTCGCCCAGACGCCGCGCGATGTCGGCGCGCAGCTGCTGCTTGGCGATCTTACCCCCCGAAGAGCGCGGCAGCTCCTCGACCACCACCAGACGCTCGGGGAGGTACTCCTGGGACGTGCCGTTCGCCCGCATCTGGGCCGTGAGCTGTTCGAGGCTCAGCTCGGCCCCGGAGCGCAGCTCCGCGTACAGGCAGACCCGCTCGCCGAAGACCGGATCGGGCATGGCCACGGCCGCGGCCAGTTCGACGTCGGGGTGAGACTCCGCCGCTTCCTCGACCGCCGGCCCGCTGATGTTCTTGCCGCCGCGGATGATGAAGTCGCCCACCCGCCCCTCGACGGTCAGGTAACCCTCGGCGTCGATCGACACCAGGTCGCCGACCAGGACCCAGCCGTCGGGACGGATCAGCTCGCGGTTGGCCGCCTCGTCTCCATAGTAGCCGCGGCTGGCGGCCGGCCCCTTGCAGGCCGGTTGCCCGTGCCCGGTGTGCGTGACGTCGTTGCCGTCGGGGTCGAAGAGCCGCACCTGCATGCCCTCGATCACCCGCCCGGCGGTCCGCAGGCGCCGGTCGCGCGGGTCGCGGGTGGTGGTGCGGCTGAGCGCGCCGGTCTCGTTCGAGCCGTAGAACTGCAGCACGCTGGCGCCGGTGCGCCGCTCGAACTCCGCCGCGCGCGCGTAGGGCACCTTCTCGCCGCCGGTGTAGAGCGCCCGCAGGCGGCTCAGATCGGTGGCGTCGAGCCGCTTCGCGTTCAGCATCATCACGAACTGCGTGCTGACGGCCGCCAGCACCGACACGCCGTGCGCCTCCATCACGCGGAGCATTCCGTCGACCTCGAAGCGCTCCATCACCACCACCGGAGCGCCCAGCAGGGCCGGAGTGAAGTGCGAGGTCCACAGGCCGAAGCCGAAGGGCGCCGGGATCACGCTCATGAACACGTCCGCCGGCGTCATCTCGCCCGACTCCAGCGCAAGCTGGTGGAAGTAGAACCAGCGGCCCTGGTGGTGCGTCACGCACTTGGGCAGGCCGGTCGTGCCCGAGGTCGAGTTGATCAGGAACAGGTCCTCCGGCCCCAGGCGGCGCTCCGCCAGGCGCGCGCCCAGCTCCGGACCGGGCGCGGAAAGATCCGCGCTGCGGCCGTCGACCCCCAGCGGCTCGGCCAGGTCCAGTTCGCCCTCGACCGTCAGATGGTGGCGCAGCGGCAGGCCGTCCCGCGCCAGCTCGTCGAAAAGCGCCGGCATGTCGAATTCGCGGTAGCGGGCGCGGCTGACCAGCGCGCAGGCCCCGGTGGTGCGCAGCAAGTGCTCGATCTCCTTGCGCCCGGCGCGCGGTCCGATCCCGACCGTGACCAGGCCCGCCTTCTCGTTGGCCACGAAGGCCGCGTGCACCCCGGGCCCGTCGGGCAGGATGACCGCGACCCGCTCTCCCGGCTCCAGACCCAGCTCGACCAGAAGTCCCGCCAGCGCGTCGGAACGCCGGGAGTACTCCGCCCAGCTCATGCTCCGCGAAGCTTCGATCACGGCGGCGGCCTCAGGGCGCTCCGCCGCGTGCGCGTCGATCACCTGCGCCAGCGTATCCACGCGCGGATCCTAGCAGGACCTCCGTGGGCCTGGCCGCGGGTTCGCGGGAGCGTGCGGTTCAGCCCGGCTGCAGGCGGGCGAAGTTGGGCTGGCCCGTGCAGGCGGTGAGTCCGCCGTCGACGACCAGCGCGGTTCCGGTGACGTAGCTGGCGTCGTCCGAGGCCAGGAAGGCGACCGCGGCCGCGACCTCCTCGGCCCGTCCGAAGCGGGCCATCGGGATCGCCTTGGCGTACTCGTCCATGACCGGAGGCAGCTCGCGGGCGCCGCGGGTCATGGGGGTGGCGATCGGCCCCGGGCAGACGCAGTTGACGCGGATGTTCTCGGCCGCGTGCTGGATCGCCACCGAGCGGGTGAAGTTGACGACCGCCGCCTTGGCGGCGTTGTAGGCCGGCGTCTGGTAGTCGCCGCCGATCCCGGAGATGGACGCGGTGTTGACGATCGCCCCGCCGCCGCTGCGCCGCAGCGGCTCGATCGCGGCGCGGCAGCCGTAGAAGACCGAGTTGAGATCGACGTCCAGCACGCGCTTCCAGCTCTCGTCGTCGAGCTCGGGCAGCGTGCCGATTCCCAGGATTCCGGCGTTGTTGAAGACCACGTCGAGTCCGCCGTCCCGCCCGGCGGCCGCGGCGATCAGTTCGTCGACCTGCTCGGACCGGGTGACGTCGGTGGGCCGGAAATCCGCGCCCAGCTCCCCGGCCAACTCGGCGCCGCCCGGCTCGTCGATGTCCGCCAGGGTCAGACGCGCGCCCTCCGCGGCGAAGAGGCGCGCCGCCGCCCGGCCGATGCCCGACGCGGCGCCCGTCACCACCACTCCCTTGTCTTCGAAACGCCGCGCCATCTCCCCTCCCGCGCTCAGGACTTGCGCGGCGGGGGCCAGCCGGGCAGGAGCTCCAGCTGCCGGCACAGGCGCTGCGCCAGCACGCTCTTGCCCAGCCATTCGTCGGCGCCGGGGTCCGCGGCCAGCCAGCCCACCACCTCGCCGGTGGCCTCGGGCGGAGCGCCGCGGAAATGCTCGTCCAGGTCGGTTCCCTCTCCGTGCAGGGCGCGCTGGCTCTCGGTGGGCGTGTAGCCCGGATCGACGTTGAACGCGCGGATGCCGTCCCCGTGGTGCTCCACGTTCAGGATCCCGACCATGCGATGGAAGGCGGCCTTGGACGAGCTGTAGGCGAAGCCCCAGCCACCCTCCCCGATCGGTCCGGGCGGGTCCATCTGGCCCGAGGGGGAGGTCATGTTGATGATCGTCCCCCCGCCCCGCTCCAGCATGTTGCGCAGGACGCGCTGAGTGAGGTGCACCTGGTTGAACACGTTGCCGGTGTAGATGGTGTTCATCACGTCGACCGGGAAGTCGAGGAAGCGGTCCATCAGTCCGGGGCCCTGGTAGATGCCGTTGTTGAGCAGCACGTCGATGCGGCCCCATTCGCCCAGGGCGGCGTCGAGCGCCGCGTCGATCGAATCGCGCTCCAGCAGATCGAGCTTCAGGCGCAGGGCGCGCGCTCCGAGTTCCTCGATCGCGGCCGCCGTGGACTCGACGCTGCCCCCGATCGGCACCTGCTTGGGGCTCTTGTAGCTGGAGCTGACGGCCTTGCCCTCGCCCTCTCGAAGAGTGCGCGCCGTCACCACAACGTCCAGACCGCGGCGCGCCAGCACCAGCGCCGAGGCCCGGCCGATTCCCCGGCTCGCCCCGGTCACGAAGGCCACTTTTCGCGCCATCCGATGCCCTCCTCCCGATCGGCGCGCCAGTCTACCGTCCGCGGGACGAGCCTGCCGGGTGATAAGATCGCGCGCCGGATATCCAGCGCGAGGCCGGACCCTGCGTCCGGTTCTCCGATACAGGGAGTTGAGCCATGGGCCGCAACAGCGAGATCGTCGAGAGCTTCACCAGCGCCTGGCAGCGTCAGGACGTGGACGAGATCCTGGACTTCTTCAGCGACGACGCCATCTACGTCAATGTTCCGATCGACCCGCCCAACCGGGGCAAGGACGCGATCCGCACCGCCATCGAAGGCTTCATCGGGATGGCCAGCCAGATCGAGTTCGTGGTCCACCACCAGGGCGAGGGCGCCGACGGCCGCGTCTACAACGAGCGCACCGACCGCTTCAAGATCGGCGAGAACTGGCTCGAGCTTCCCGTGATGGGCATCTTCGAGCTTGCCGACGGCAAGATCAGCGGCTGGCGCGACTACTTCGACATGGGAATGTTCACCCGACAGATGCCGCAGTGAGCGCGGCCCCGCCCCGCGCCCCGGCCTTCTGGGGCTGGTGGATCGTGGGCGTCGCGTTCGCCGCGCAGGCCCTCTCGATCGGCTTCACCATCATTCCCTACGGGCTGTTCACGCCCTCGATCGAACGGGAGTTCGGGGCCTCGACCGCGCTGAGCCAGCTCGGACTCGGCGTGTTCACGGTGGTGATGACCCTGTCCGGCCCGGTCGTGGGGCCGATCCTCGACCGGCACTCGATCCGGGCGGTGATGTGCGGAGGCGCCACGCTCCTGTCGGTCAGCTTTCTGGCTCTCTCGCTGGCGACCGAGCTGTGGCAGATCGCCCTGCTGTTCGGAGTTCTCGCCTCCGTGGGCGTGACCATGATGGGCCCGCTGTCGGCGACCACGGTGGTCGCCAAGTGGTTCGAGCGCCGCCGCGGCCTGGCGGTCGGCCTGGCCGCGATGGGTCCGCCCGCCGGCGGCCTGGTGCTGGTGCCCCTGGCCGGCGGCCTGATCGAGGCGCTCGGCTGGCGGGGAACGCTGCAGGTGTTCGCCGCCATCAACCTGGGGTTCGTGCCGCTGGCCTGGCTCATCGTCCGCAACCGGCCCGAGGACGTCGGGCAGCTCCCCGACGGCGGGGCCCCCCGCATGGTCGGTCCCGCCGCCCCCGGAGCCACGGGGGCACTCTGGTCCAGCGCGAAACTGCTGCGCACGCGCAGTTTCTGGGCCATGGCCCTGGGTCTCGGGATCGTGTTCGGCTTCGGCGGCGGCTGGAACGCGAACGTGCCGAAGTTCGGCCAGGACCTCGGTCACAGCCTGTCCTCGATAGCGTGGTTGATGGGAATCGGCGCGGGCCTGGGGATCCCGGGAACGCTGCTCTTCGGAGCGCTGGCCGACCGTTTCGACAACCGCAGCCTGCTGTGGGCCTCGATCGCGATCCAGATCGGCGCGCTGCTGGTGCTGCGCTCTCAGCCCAGCTTCGCCTGGCTCACCGGGGCCCTGTGGGTCTTCGGGTTCTCGGCCGGGGGCCTGCTGCCGGTCTACGCCTCGCTGATCGGGCGCCTGTTCGGCCCGCTCTCCTTCGGGCGCGTGATGGGACTGGCCGGTGTGGTCATGATGCCCTTCGGAGCCGCCGCTCCCGTGATCGCGGGGGCGCTGCGCGACGCGGCGGGCGACTACCGCGCGGCCCTGGGAATGGTCGCGCTGGCATTCGCCGCGGGAGCGGTGACCCTGGTGCTGGTGAAGCCGCCCCGGCCGGCGTTTCCCGGCGCGGCGGCCCAGCCGGCTCGCGGTGCGTGAGAGCCGCTCGCGGGCGGGTGCGCTTCGGCTTTATGATCCGCGGACGGACCGGCCGCCGGTGGGGAGGTACCTGGACGCCATGAGCGAGCGCCCGTTCCAGCACCCGACGCTGCACGAAAGCCTGAGGTCCGCGGCGGACCGCGGCGAAGCTCTCGGAGACGTGATCGAGAGCATCGCGCAGGCGTGCAGGGAGATCGCCGGGCGGGTCCGCCGCGCCCGCCTGCAGGACATCCTGGGCGACGCCGGCTCGCGGAACGTCCACGGCGAGGACCAGCAGAAGCTCGACGCGCTCTCGAACGAACTGCTGCTCGACCACCTCGCACGCTGCCCCGCGGTGGGCGTGTGCGCCTCCGAAGAGGAGGAAGAGGCGGTCGTGGTCCGCGCGCGCGGCGACGGCGGCGAGTTCTGCGTGGCCTACGACCCGCTCGACGGCTCCTCGAACATCGACGTGGCCGTCAACGTGGGCACGATCTTCAGCGTGCTGCCCAACGATCTGGACCCGGCCTCTCCGCTGCAGCGCGGCGAACGGCAGCTCGCGGCGGGCTACGTGGTCTACGGGTCGTCGGTGCTGATGGTCCTGAGCCTGGGAGACGGCGTCGACCTGTACGTGCTCGACCCGGATCTGAACGAATTCGTGCGGGTCGAAGAACGCCTGCGCATGCCCGACCGCAAGCGCGTCTACTCGCTGAACGAGGCCTACCGGGACGACTTTCCCGAGGGCTACCGGAACTACCTCGACTACGCCCACGCCAACGGCTACTCGAGCCGCTACATCGGCTCGATGGTCGGCGACGTGCACCGCACCCTGCTCAAGGGCGGCGTCTTCCTCTACCCGCCGACGTCCGCGGCGCCCTCGGGCAAGCTGCGCCTGCTGTACGAGGGCAACCCCATGTCGCTGCTGATCGAACAGGCCGGCGGGACGGCGGACACGGGAAGCGGCCGCATCCTGGAGGTCGAACCGGGCGAGCTGCACCAGCGCACGCCGGTCGTGCTGGGCTCCCGCGAGGAAGTCGCGCACGTGCTCGAGCGCCTCTGAGCCCCGCCCGCCGGTGCTAGAATCCCGCCCTCCTCGAGCCAGGGAGACCGCATGCCGCTCGATCCGCAGATGAAGGCCATCCTCGACGCCATGCCGCCGCTCTTCGGCGAGGGCGTGATGGAGATGGACCCGGCGCAGGTGCGCGAGATGTCGCGCCAGCCCGCCGTCGTGCCTCCCCAGCCCGTCGCCGCGGTCGAAGACCGGAGCATTCCGGGCCCGGCCGGCGAGCTGCCGCTGCGCATCTACACCCCGGAGGGCGACGGACCGCACCCCCTGCTGGTTTTCTTCCACGGGGGCGGCTTCGTGATCTGCGATCTCGACTCGCACGACGGCACCTGCCGCGCGCTGTGCAACGCGTCGCGGGCGCTGGTGGTGTCGGTCGACTACCGGCTGGCCCCCGAGCACAAGTTCCCGGCCGCTCCCGAGGACTGCTACGCGGCGACCTGCTGGGCGGTCGATAACGCCGCCTCGCTCGGCGCCGACCCCCGCCGGGTCGCGCTGGCCGGCGACAGCGCGGGCGGCAACCTGACCGCGGTGGTCGCGCTGATGGCGCGCGACCGCGGCGGTCCCGCGCTTTCGCACCAGCTGCTGATCTACCCGGTCACCGACCACGCCTTCGACACGCCCTCGTACGTCCAGAACGGCGAGGGCTACATGCTCACCACCGACGCCATGCGCTGGTTCTGGGGCCACTACCTGGCGAACGAGAGCGACGGCCGGGACCCCTACGCCTCGCCTCTGGCCGCCGAGGACCTTTCCGGGCTCCCGCCGGCCAGCGTGATCACCGCCGAGTACGACCCGCTGCGCGACGAGGGCGAGGCCTACGCCAGACGCCTGGCCGACGCCGGAGTGCCGACCGAGCTGCGGCGCTACGACGGGGTGATCCACGGCTTCTTCGGAATGGCCGCCGCGCTGGGGGCCGCCGCCGAGGCGGTCGACTGGGCAGGCGGCCGGCTGCGGGCGGCCTACGGTCTCTGACCCGCGCGGGCGCGCGTCCGCGGCCGCCACAAGCGCCGGAAGCTCCAGCGGCCGCTGGGTTCCGAGATCTCGCACGGCTCGGACGCCCGCCGGAAGCAGCGCGAGAGCCGCTGCCCGTCGGGGACGGCGGCTCCCGCGACCGCGGGGGTGAGCCCGGGCTCCTCGAAGACCGAAAGCATCAGCTCGTCCAGGCCCAGCGGCTCAGCGTAGAGCCCGTTCGCCGTGGTCGGACCGGCCTCGACGCAGACGCTGCCGACGGCCCGCTCCCGGCGCAGAAAGTCGATCACCTCGCGCAGCCCGGTCCGCGACAGGCCGACGACTTCGATGCCGCGCGCGGCCGCGGCCTCCGCCAGCCTGCGCCGGCCGCTGGCGGAGGTCGCGACCAGCGCCCGCGGGGCGGCGCCGAAGAGCGGATGGTCCAAGTCGATGTCGCGGCCCGAGGTCAACACCACGCTCCAGGGCGCCGCCGAGCGGGCGGCCGCGCTCCCGCGCCAGTCGCGCAGCGAACCGACCCGTTCGGGCGGCCCTTGGAACTCGTGGGTGAGGGAGGTTTCCCGGCGCAGGATCTCGCCCGTGGTCAGGATCGCGTCGCAGCGCGCCCGGGCCAGGTTGAGGACGAAGAGGTCGTGGTCGCTGGGAGGCGCGTCCGGTCCGATCTCGAGCGCCGGCAGCGTCCCGTCGGGGGAACGCCACGCCGAGGTCACGTGCAGGACCCCCGCGTGGACCGGCAGCGGACCGCCGTAGAGCCTTCGAATGCGTCGCTCGCAGTCCGCGGCGCTCATCGCGGCGATTCTGGCACAGGCCGGGGTTCGGTCCAGGCGGCTCCGTTCAGCCCGAGACCGCCTCGCCGAGCTGGGAGACCGCCGCCTCGAGGGCGGAATCGAAAGCGGCTTCCCAGGCCGCCGCGTCGCCCGACTCCCCGGCCGCGGGAAAGAGCACTCCCCGCGACGAGTTGACCACCCCGCCCTCGCGCCCCCGCGGCCCGGAGACGAAACCGCGCAGCGCGTCGCCCGCCCCTCCGCCCTGGGCGCCGAAGCCGGGCACCAGGAACAGACTGTGGGGCAGGATCTCGCGCACGCGCTGGGCCTGTTCGGGGCGGTTCGCGCCGACCACGACGCCCAGGGAGGACCAGCCGGTACGACCGCCGCGGCACCCGGCCGAGATTTCCGCGAGCGCCCCGGCGAGGCGCTCGAAGAGCGGCGCCTCCCGCGGGCGATCCTGAAACTCCTCCGCCCCGGGGTTGCTGGTCCGGACCAGTACGAAGATCCCCCGACCGCTCTCCCGGACGTGCCTCAGATAGGGATCGAGCGTGTCGAGCCCAAGCAGCGGGTTGACGGTCAGCGCGTCCGCGGCCAGCGCCGAGCGCGGATCCAGGTAGGCGCGCGCGTAGCCCTCCGCACTGGAGGCGATGTCGCCCCGCTTGGCGTCGAGCAGAACGATCAGCCCGTGGCCGCGGGCCCGCGCCGCCACCGACTCGAGAACCTTCAGCCCCCGCCAGCCAAGCTGCTCGAACAGGGCGATCTGCGGCTTGACCAGCGCCACGCGTCCCTGCAGGCGATCGACCACCGCATTCAGGAAATCCTCCACCGCCGCGGCGCAGCGCGGGTCGCCGGGCTCCGCGGGCCGCGGCAGGAAGATCTCGGGGATGCGCTCCAGGTGCGGGTCGAGGCCCACGCAGAGCGGGTGGCCCAGATGGCGCACGCGCTCGATCAGCGCATCGGCGAAGTGTGGGCTTGGGTCGTCCATGGGTCAGTAGGCCAGCGCCTTGCCGCCGTCGCGCGCCACGTCGGCGACCGCCCGGTAGCCGCGCGTAGAGGGATCGACCTCGATGCAGTTCGCGTGGCCGATGCGCGGGCGCAGAACCACGCGGTGGCCCCGCGCTTCGAGCGCCGTCACCAGTTCCGGGTCGAGCCCCTCCTCGGCCAGGGCGAGGTCCGGCAGCCACTGGTGATGCAGGCGCGGCTCGCGCACCGCGCGGCTGACGTCGCGGCCGTAGTCCAGCATCTGGATCAGGATCTGGGCGACGGTGGTGGTGATGGTCGGTCCCCCGGGCGATCCCAGCACCGCCCGCAGCGCGCCCTCCCGCAGCACAATCGTGGGCGTCATGCTGCTGAGCATGCGCTTGCCCGGCGCGACCGCGTTCTGAGTGCCCTGGACCAGCCCGAACATATTGGGACGGCCGGGACGGGTGGTGAAGTCGTCCATCTCGTTGTTCAGCAGGATCCCCGTGCCGGGAATCAGGAGCTTGGCGCCGAAGCCCCCGTTGAGGGTGAAAGTGTTGGCGACCGCCCAGCCAGAGCGGTCGACGATCGAGAAATGCGTCGTCTCGGTCGACTCCAGCAGCGGGCGGCCGGCGTCGATCTCCCGCGAGGGGGTCGCCTGGAGCGGGTCGATGTCCGCGATCCTGCGGGCCGCGTGCTCGGGGCTGAGCAGGTTCTCCAGCGGGATGTCCACGTAGTCCGGATCGCCGAGCCAGCGGTTGCGCTCGGCGTACACGCGCCGCAGCACTTCCAGGTAGAGGTGGGCGCGCTCGGGAGCGCGCCAGGCGAGTTCGTGCAGCCCGAGCGCTTCGCCCGCTGCCAGGATCTGGCGCAGCACGACGCCGCCCGCCGACGGTGGGGGCATCGAGAGGATGCGGTGGCCGCGGTACTCGAAGCTGACCGGCTCCCGCTCGACGGGCGCGTAGGCGGCCAGATCCTCCGCGGTCCAGATTCCGCCCAGCAGCCGGACCTGCTCGGCCATGTGCTCGGCCAATTCGCCGCGGTAGAAGGCGTCCGGGCCCTCCCGGGCGATGCGCTCGAGTGTCCGCGCCAGCTCCGGCTGGCGCCACACGTCCCCTTCGCGGTAGGCGGAGCCGTCCGGCCGGCGGAAGAGCGCGGCGGAGGCCTCGAAGCCGTGACGCCGCATCGCGCGCACGGCGTACTCCAGGTCCTTGGCGTGGAAGGAATCCAGCTCCCAGCCGTCCCGCGCCAGCTCGATCGCGGGCCGCAGCAGCTCCTCCCACGCCAGGCTGCCGTGCAGCGCGTGGGCGCGGGCGAGCCCGGCGACGTTGCCTGGAATCCCGGCCGCCAGCGCTCCGACCCGACTGCCGTCGGTCGGCTCGCCGTTCTCGCCGATGTACATGTCCGCGCTCGCGGCGGCCGGCGCCCGCTCGCGGTAGTCGATCGCGCTGCCGCCCCGGTCGGGGCGATAGATCAGCATGAAGCCGCCCCCTCCAGGATTGCCGGCGGAGGGGTGGGTCACGCCCAGCGCGAACCCCACGGCGACCGCGGCGTCGACCGCGTTGCCCCCGCGGCGCAGCACGTCGAGACCGACCTGGCTGGCGTTCGCCTCTGCGCTGGTCACCGCGCCGGAGGTGCCCACGGCGGTCGCGCCGTCCCCGGACTCGCGGGCAGGCAGCTCGCGCGAGCGCTCGGTCTCCGCGGCGCTCGAGCCGGGAAAGGCCAGCAGACCGAGGAGCAGGGCGCCCAGGATCCTCCGGAGCCGCGCCGGCGGCCGCTCGAGACGTCTAGGGAGGCTCACGAGTCCGGCGGGTCGCCGCGCCCGCGCAGATCGTCGATCTCGCGCTCGACTTTCCGCAGGCGTGCGTCCAGCGCGCGCGGGTCGGTGTTGAGCACCCGCGGCTCCTCCGGCCGGGAATCGACCTGCGCTCGGCCCCGGCCGATCCGGCGTTGGATCCACATGCCCAGCGCCCAGGCGCCCGCAACCAGCGCCAAAAGCGCGAGCAGCCGCAGCATGCGCTAGCCGCCCAGCTCCTCGCGGAAGAGCCGCAGGGTGTGGTCCCAGGCGTCGCGCGCCGACGGCTCGTGGTACGAGGCCCGCTGGTCGCAGTGGAAGCCGTGGTCGGCGTCGTCGTAGACGTGAACCTCGTGGAGGATCCCGGCGTCGGCCAGGGCCGCGCGGATGGTTTCGACCTGCTCCGGCGGGATCAGCGCGTCCCGGGCACCGAAGTAGCAGTGGATGCGGCCGCCGATCTGCGGCGTGCGCGACACCGTCGAGGACGCTCCCCCGGGGCCGGGCTCGACCGCGATGCCGCCGCCGTAGTAGCTGGCCGCGGCCCTCACCTCGGTCTCGCAGGCGGTCAGATAGGTCATGTGTCCGCCGATGCAGAAGCCCATGCAGCCGATGCGCTCGCCGTCCACGTCCGGGCGGCCCTTGAGATGGGCGATCGCCGCCCGGGCGTCGGCGACCATTCCGTCCGCCGAAAGCTGCATCAGGTGGCCCAGGCCCTCCTGCATGGCGGCGTCGTCGTAGCCCAGCTCGATTCCGGGACCCGTGCGGTGGAAGAAATCGGGGGCGAGCGCCAGGTAGCCTTCGCGCGCCACGCGCTCGGTCACGTCCCGGATGTGCGAGTTGATGCCGAAGATCTCCATGAAGACGATCACCGCCGCGCGGCGCCCGCCGTCCGCGGGAGCCGCGACGTAGGCGCCCATGCTCGCGCCGTCGACGGGGATCTGCACGCGCTCGGTTCGAATCTCCACGCCACCTCCAGGGCTCTGAACAGGGCGCAAGACTATCAACCGGGCGCGCGGAGTGTCAGGGGACGACGCGGGTTTCGAAACCGGTCAGCCGGCGAGCAGTCGATAGGCCGACTGGGGCTGGGAGAATCCGGCCAGTTGGAACTCGCCCGCCGGGTCGGCCTTGATGCCGGCCGGCAGTTCCACCCGCACCCCGGGCGTGACCAGGATCTCTCCGGGCCCCGCCTGGTCGCTGAGCCGGGAGGCCAGGTTGGTCACGCTTCCGATCACCGCGTAGTCGCGGCGACCCTCGTAGCCGATGAAGCCCACGGTGGCGTAGCCGGTCGCGATGCCCATGCCGACATCGATCGCGTAGCCGAGCCGCTCCCAGCCGCTCCGCAGGTCCGCGACATCGCCCAGCATCGCCAGCGCCATGCGGGCCGCGCGCTCCACGTGATCGGACTGCTCGACCGGATCGTTGAAGAAGACCATGAAGCCGTCGCCCACGAAGCGCTCCAGCGTGCCCTCGAATTCCCCGATCCGCGCGCCCATCGCGCTGTGGTAGTCGGCCAGCGTGGCGACCACCTCTTCGGGCTCCCTGCGCTCTGAGAAAGCCGTGAAGCCCCTCAGGTCGGCGAAGAAGACCGTCACCCGGCGCCGCTGGCTGCGCAGTTCGGCGGTCCCGCCCTCGGCCATGATCCGCTCGATGATCGGGGGCGGGAAGAAGCGCTTCAGGTCGGAGAACTCCCGCTCGCGCTCCTGCAGGCGCTCGCTGGCCTCGATCCTCCGGATGTCCCGGACCATGCCCTGAATCAGCGAGTGAAGGACTTCTATGTGGAAGCGCTCGTAGTGATCGCCGGTGGTGCGCTCGCCCATGGCCAGTCCGCCGACGACCCGGCCCTCGATCGTCACCGGAACCAGCAGTTCCGCATCGAGGCGGTCCAGGCAGGCGTAGGAGTCGTCCCGGATCCGCGCGTACTGGGGCTCGACCGCGATCTGGTCGCGCTGCACTTCCTGGCGGGTCGCCGCCATGACCTGGATCAGCGGCTCTTTTTCCAGCGCCGGTTCGGGCGCGACCGCCACGCCCCAGCTTCCGACCCGGGGTTCCTCCCCGGCCACGCCCGCGGACAGAAATGCGGCGCTGCTGCGGGCGTCGAAAACGCGCGCCGCGCCGCGCGAGATCACCTCCAGCGCCTGCTGGACCGAACTGGCGGTGGAGAGGTCCTCGCCCAGCCCGCGCACGAGTTCGGGCAGTTGGCTCCGCTTGGGATAGAAGCGCGCGTTGAGCCGAGCCTCGAACAGCGGCCAGATGTAGAGCAGCGGCAGCAGCAGCAGGGCGACCAGATACGGCGAGAATCTGGACAGGACGACCGCCAACGCGGTCAGCCCCACGACGGCCATCCCGTACACCGCCGCGCGCTGAGCCGCCACGCGCGCATTGAGCAGTTCGGTGCGGAGCGTGGAGCGCGCCAGCGCCCACAGCAGGAAGGCCAGCGACCAGTACGCGTAGCGCGTATCGACCTCGAAACGCCCGAAGCTGAGCTGCACGAAGCGCACGGCGACCGGCAGCGCCGCTCCGAAGAGCGCTCCGGCCAGCAGAATTCGAGCGCGCTGGGCCACCAGACCCTGGGAGCGCAGCGCCAGCGCGGCGCAGCGCCCGATGAAGTAAGTCAGCGCGATCAGCAGCAAGCCACTGTTGACCACGCTCTGGTATTGCCAGACCCCCTGCCAGCCGGAGCGCCAGGCGTGAAGCTGCAGGAACGCACTGACGATTCCGGCGGCGTAGATGGCGATCAGCGCGGCGGGGCCGCGCAGCAGCAGCGGATGGACGGAGGGGAATGCCACGCTGGCGTGCCACACGGCCGCGAATCCCAGCCCGACCATGCTGCGCCGATAGCCCTCCTCCAGCGGGGCTCCCGACATCTCCGGCAACAGCGTCCACAGACTTCCGCCGCAGGCGACGCAGAGCGACAGCAGAGCCCAACTGCTGGTCTCCCAGGGGCGCAGCACGAAAGTCGTGAACCCGACCACGAAGAACAGCGTTCCCAGCGCCAGGGTCGCTCCATGGGCGTAGAGCAGGTCGTCGAAGCGTCGCTCGCGCACCGGAATACTTAACTCGCGCACGGGCCGACCGGCCGGCTTGACCCGCAGCACGTTGTGCTCGCCGAGCTGCCAGCGGATGCCCGGTAAGATGTCCTCGCGGATCGAGCGCGTGTCGAGCGAGCGGCCGTTGATCTCCAGCGGGCGGCCGCCCCCGCGCAGCCCGGACGCGGCGGCGTCCTGGCGGGTGGGACTGATCTCGGTCCAGCTCAGATGCCAGCCTAGATCGGGCTCTCCCAGACTGTCGAGCCGGTTCACGCTCGCGATCAGCACCCCGAAGGCGTACAGGCCGACCAGCCCGGCCAAGAGGAGCTTCTGTCGGGTGGTCCCGTC
>JAGWBS010000099.1 GCA_021295775.1 Pseudomonadota bacterium
GGCTGCGCGAGCTGGTCGAGTCGCGCCACCCGCGCGGCGGGAGGCGATTGGCCGCGCCCGGGACGATGGGCTAGTCTCGGGGCGCCCGTAGCCCCTCACCCCCGTTTCGTGATCCAAGCCGTCACACCACCGCTTTCGGGCACCGCGGCTTGCGCCGTCAAGCTGCCCGCGTTCGAAGGTCCGCTCGACCTGCTGCTGCACCTGTGCCGGGCCAACGAAGTCGACGTCACCGACATTCCGATCGCGCTGATCTCCGAGCAGTACGTCGAGTACCTGAACCTGATGCGCCTGCTCGACATCGACGTCGCCGGGGAATACCTGCTGATGGCGGCGACCCTGGCGCACATCAAGTCGCGCATGCTGCTGCCCCGCGACCCGGGAGACGACGAACCCGACGAGGGAACCGACCCGCGCGCGGAACTGGCCCGCCGGCTGGCCGAGTACGCCGTGTTCCAGGAAGCGGCGCGCGAACTGGGCGATCGACCGCGCCTGGGACGGGACGTCTTCGAGGGCCGTACCGACCGCGGCGACCGGGCCTCCGGGGCGGCGGAGCTGGAAGTCGGCCTGTTCGCGCTGGTGGAGGCGATGCAGCGCGTGCTGGCGAGCATCGAACCCGAACGGCGCCACCACGAGGTCAACCTCGAGAGCATCACGCTGCGCGAGCGCATGCTGCATGTGATGGACCGGCTGCGAGGCCTCGAGGGCGCGGCGCTCGGCTTCGAGGAGCTGCTCGCCGACGGGGCTCCCACCCGCCAGCGGGTCGTGGTCACGTTCCTCGCCTTGCTCGAGCTGGCCCGGATCCAGGCGCTGCACCTGTTCCAGAACCGGAGCGGGGAGGGCGCTCCGGAAGGTCCGGTGTGGGTCCGGCCGGCCGTCGCCGAACAGGCCCCCGACGGCGAAGAGATCCTGCGCGCCGCGGAGCGCGCCGAGCGGGAGCTGGCCGAGCGCGTGAGCCTCGACGGGGGGGACGGCGCGGACGGGCCGAACGCCGGGGAGGAGTCTTGAGCGATCTGGAACGCTACCTGGGCGCCATCGAAGCCCTGATTTTCTCTTCGGACCGGCCCTGCACGCCGGGCGCCATCCGCAAGCTGCTGCCCGATCTGACGCCGGCCCGCCTCGCGGAGGCCGTCGAACGGATCAACCAAGGGTTGCGCGAGCGCCCTTACGAGATCCAGCGGGTCGACGGGGGCTATCAGTTCCGCACCCGTCCGGAATTCGGGGCGCTGATCCGGGCCGCCCAGCCGGAGCGCAAGGCTCGTCTGTCCCGGGCCGCGCTCGAAACGCTGGCGGTGGTCGTCTACCGCCAGCCGGTCACGCGCGCCCAGATCGAAGAGGTGCGTTCGGTCGAGTGTGGTCCGGTCCTGCGCTCGCTTCTGGAACGCGGTCTGCTGAGAATCGTCGGGCGGCGCGACGCGCCGGGCCGGCCGGTGCTCTACGGTACGACCTCCACCTTCCTTCAGACCTTCGGCCTGGGCTCCCTGCGCGACCTGCCAGCGCTGCGCGAAATCGAGCCGGAAATCGCGGAGTCGGGAAGTGCGGGCGGAGCGCCCGGGGACGACGGGAGTGCACTGGACAACGGCAGGGGAGAGGCCGAGAACGGCGATGCGCAGGCGGAAGAGTCGGGAGTCGCCGGGACGTCGGGGGACGACTCCGGCGAGCGGACCGCTGTCGAAGCGAGCGAAGAGTCCGGGAGCCCGCCGGCGTCCGCGGGCGGCTGAGCCCGACCCGCGCGGCGAGCGCCTTCAGATGCTGATCGCCGCGGCGGGCGTCGCCTCGCGCCGCATCCGCGGCGGGCGGGTCAGCGTGAACGGCCGGGTGGTGACGCGCCTCGGAGAGCGCGCCCACCCGGAGCGCGACCGGGTGCGGGTCGACGGGCGGCCGCTGCCCCGCGCCGCGCGGCCCCTGTACTACCTCGTCCACAAGCCCCGCGGCGTCGTGACCACGACGGACGATCCCCAGGCGCGCCGCACGGTTCTGGATCTGCTTCCGCCCGCGCGCCAGCGCCTGTTCCCGGTCGGCCGCCTCGACGTCGCCAGCGAAGGGCTGGTTCTGCTGACCAACGCCGGCCGGGTGGCGCAGGCGCTGCTGCACCCTTCGTTCCAGGTGCCCCGGGTCTATCGCGTCAGCGTCGACGGCTCCGTGGACGCTGACGCGATGCGGCGGCTCTGCTCCGGGATCGAACTCGACGGCGTGCTCACCGCGCGCTGCGAGCTGCGCCTGCTCGAGCGCGACCCGCAGCGAACCCGGGTCGAGGTGCAGCTCGGCGAGGGCCGCCGGCGCCAGATCCGGCGCATGTTCGAGAGCGTGGGACATCCGGTTCGGCGCCTGCTGCGGGTCCGCTTCGGCCCCCTGCGGTTGGGAGGCCTGCGCCCGGGCGAGTGGCGCCGGCTGCGCCCGGACGAGGTCGAGGCCGTCGAGCGGATGGCGGGGGAGGCGCAGCGTCAGGCGGGGCCGGCCGGCCGGCCCGCTCAGGAAGGGGGCTCGGCTTCGGACAGCCAGTCCCGGGGCCGCAGAAAGTCGTCGTAGAGCCGCGCCTCCGGCGATCCCGGCGCCGGCCGCCAGTCGTAGCGCCACGCGGCCAGCGGCGGCAGGGACGCCAGCACCGATTCGATCCGGCGGCCGGACTGCAGCCCGTAGCGCGTCCCGCGATCGACGATCAGGTTGAACTCGGCGTAGCGCCCGCGGCGGTAGAGTTGAAAGGCGCGCTCGCGCTCCCCGTAGGCGTGCCCCTTGCGCTCGGCCAGGATCGGCAGATAGGCGCTGCGGTACTGCTCTCCGACGCCGCGCGCGAAGGCGAAACAGCGCTCGAAGCCCCCCTCGTCGAGGTCGTCGAAGAACAGGCCCCCGATCCCGCGGGGCTCGTCCCGGTGGGGGAGGTAGAAGTACTCGTCGCAGCTGCGCTTGAGAATGGGATAGAGATCCTCGCCGAAGGGCCGGCAGGCCTCGCGGGCCGCCCGGTGCCAGCGCACCGCGTCGTCCTCGAATCCGTAATAGGGCGTCAGGTCGAAGCCGCCCCCGAACCACCAGACCGGATCCTGGCTCGCCCCGCCCGCGCAGAAGAAGCGCAGGTTGCAGTGGCTGGTCGGCGCGTAGGGGTTGCGCGGGTGGACGATCGCCGACAGCGCGACGGCCTCGAAGCCGCGGCCGGCCAGCTCCGGCCGCCGCTCGGTCGCCGCCGGGGGCAGGTGCGGACCGACGCTGTGGGTGAACGAGACGGCCGCCTTCTCGATCGCCTCGCCGTCCGCCAGGATCCGCGGGCGGGAGTTTCCGCCCCCGGGGGCCGCGATCTCCTGGCGCGAAAAGCGCGCCTCCGAATCCTGCTCTTCCAGGGCTTCGCAGAGCCGGTCCTGCAGGCCTTCCAGGTAGGCGCGGACGGCCGGGAGATCGATCGCCGACATGGCGGGGATGTTCAGGGCGCCCGCGGGGTGCGTCAATCCCCGCCGCCGCGGGGATCATTCGCGCCGCTCCGCTTCCTCGGGCTCCAGTCGGATCTCGAGTCTGCGCTCCCGCTGGAGTTCGGGTTGGCCGGGCGGTTCGGTCCCGTCCACGCTCTGTTCCGGCTGCCCGGCCCGCCGGCCGGGGCCCAGGTGCGCGTCGATGTCGGCGGGGGTCAGGTAGGCGATGCCGTCGTCGGCGCGCCGCAGCCGCAGTACATAGAGCTCCGGCCGGTAGCCGTCCCTCTTCAGAAAGAGCTTGTGGTGGTCGTCGCGTCCGACCCGCAGCCGCATCGGCGTCTGACCCACCCGCTCGCCGTCCAGATAGATCTCGGCCCCGGCTGGGCGGGACGAAACCCGCAGGTCCTGGTACTTGGCCGCCGCGCAGCCCATCGCGAGCAGCCCGGCGAGAAGCGCGCTGACCACACCCACGCCGGGAGTCTGCCGATTCCTCCCCGGGGCGGCCAGACAGTCCCGCGAATAAGCCCTAAGGTACGCGCGATGGCGCAGATCGACACCTCCAAGATGCGGCCCGGGACGCGGGTCGAGATCGACGGGGATCCGCACGTGATCACCCAATACGACCACATGAAGCCCGGCAAGGGTGGCGCGATCGTGCGTCTCAAGCTCAAGAGCCTGACCAGCGGAGCGGTCATCGACCGCACGCTCAAGAGCGGCGCCTCCCTGCCCCGGGCCGAAGTGAACGAGACGCGCATGCAGTACCTGTACTCCGACGGGGAGCGCGGCGTCTTCATGGACCAGTCCAGCTACGAGCAGGTGGAGATCGGGCTCTCCGGCATCGACGGGGCCGACCTGCTGGCGGACGGCTGCGAGGTCGAGGTGCTGGTCCACAACGGCGTGCCGGTCTCCGCCCAGCTCCCCAACTTCGTCGAGCTCGAAGTGGCCGAGACGGATCCGCCCGAGAAGGGCGGCAAGCTCAAGCCGGCCCGGCTCGAGACGGGCGCCGGCCTGCAGGTTCCCAGCTTCGTGGCCCGGGGCGAACGCGTGCGCGTCGACACCCGGACCCGAAAGTACGTCGAGCGCGCCTAGAACCGAGCGGGACGCTCCGCTCAGCCGCGCTGCAGGTCGCTCACGGCGGGTCCGGGGGCACTGCGAAGGGCTGCGAGGCGCTCCTCGGAGGGGACCGGCCGCGGGCGCTCCCAGTCGAATTCGTCCAGCACCTCCGGGTTGCACAGCGTGTCCGGTCGCTTGCCGCGCAAAAGCGCCTCCACTCCCCGGGCCGCGATCCGGCCCTGATGCGAGCTGACGTCGGAGGTGTTTCCCCCGATGTGCGGGGTGGTGAGCACGTCGTCGCGACCCACCAGCGGGTGGTCCGGCCCGGGCGGTTCCACGCTGAAGGTGTCGACGGCCGCCCCTGCGAGCTGCCCCGAGTCCAACGCATCCGCCAGCGCGCGCTCGTCGACCAGCGCCGCCCGGGCCGTGTTGACCAGCAGCGCCCCCGGCTTCGCGCGCGCCAGCCGCCCGGCGTCGATCAGGCCGCGCGACTCCTCCGTCACCGCGGCGTGGAGACTGACGATGTCGCTGCGTCCCAGCAGCTCGTCGAGTTCGACCGGCTCGACCCCGGCGCGAAGTGCCTCCCGCTCGTCGAGCAGGGGGTCGAAGACCCGCACGCGCGTGCCGAAGCCTCGCAACCGGCGCGCGACGGCGCGGCCCACGGCGCCGAACCCGACCAGCCCGACGCTCCGGCCGCCCAGTTCGCGTCCGCGGAGCTGAGCGTAGCCGCGGCCGAGCCGCGCCATGTCGCCGGCCTCGCCGGGGTTGTCCGCGAGATAGCGGGTCCCGGAGCCCAGCTTTCGGAGCAGCATCAGGAAGAAGGCGAGCGTCAGGTCGGCGACGGCCTCGGCGTTGCGGCCGGGGGTGTGGAGGACCGCCACCCCACAGGCGGTGCAGGCGTCGACGGAGACGTTGACAGGATTCCCGCGGCAACTCACCACCGCGCGCAGGTCGGGACTGTCCAGCAGGACCTCGATGTCGACCAGGTCGATCTCGGTCACGAAAACGCTGACCCCTCTCAGTTCGCCGACCAGATCCTCGCCTCGCAGCAACCGGCGCCGTTCCCGGTAGCTCGCCGACTCCACTTCGCCCAGAGCCCGCAGGGCGTCCAGTCCGGCGGAGTCGAGATCCGCCGTCGCCAGGATCCGGCCGGGCACCGGAGACGTCGCCGGCGCCCGCCTGCAGCGCGCGCAGGCTCTGGCTGCGCACGAGTTCGTCCGCGGGCTCGCGCGCCTCCCGAAGCTCCCGCCACTCCGGATAGAGCTGGGCGTAAGCCCGGCAAGCCTCCGGCTCCGGCTCGACGGTCCGGGTGCGGGCGAGTTCGCACGCCGCCTCCGCCGGGCCCTCGAAAGCGCCGGACCCGCTCGCCGCGCACAGAGCGGCTCCGAACGCCGAGCTCTCCGGGATCTCGCCGACTTCGATCGGCCGATCCAGCACCGCCGCGACGATGTCCTGCCAGACGGGGCTGCGCGACAGCCCCCCTCCCAGGGCGACGGAGAGCGGACGCCGCGAGCAGACGCGCTCGAGCTGGTCCAGGTTCTCGCGCAGCGCGTAGGCGGCGCCTTCCGCGACCGCCCGCGCAAAGCGGGAGGGGCGGACCGGATCGGAGCTTCCCGGCAGCGGGGAGAAGCTCAGACTCGCCAGCGGCAGTCGCAGAGCGTCCGCGCGCATCGCCCCGGCTCCGATGCTGGCGTGCAGGCCGCCGGCGCCGGGCGCTTCGTCGCCGGCCTCGGCCAGCAGCCGGGCGGAGGGGCGGGGCGCCTCCGGGAAGAGCAGCTTGGCCAGAAACTCGACTGGTTCGCCCATCCCTCCGGCATTGCTCTCGACCACCCAGGCTCCCGCCCGCACGTGCGGACCCGTCCAGACGCGGCGGTCGAACACCGGCCGCGAAACCACCTGCTGCAGCGGGCAGGTCGTGCCCGCGACCGCCGCGGCGCGGTCCGGCTCCAGCACGCCCAGCCCCAGCAGCCCGCAGGAGGTGTCGGCCGCGCCGGTCGCCACCGCGACTCCGGCGCGCAGACCCAGCGCCTCGGCCGCCGGCCGGGTCAGGGAACCCAGCGGTTCGCCCGCTCCGCGCAGTACCGGAAAAAGATCGAGCGGTATCTGGCAAATGTCCGATAAATAATTGTCCCAGCTCATCTTTTCGACCGAGAAGAGCAGCGTCTCGCAAGCCTGTGTCGGGTCGCTGCCGAACTCGCCGCAGAGGCGGTAGGCGATCCAGTCGCTCAGGCTCAGAACGCCGCGAGTCCTCTCCCAGAGCTCGGGATCGGTCTGGCGCAGCCAGATCAGGCGCGCGGCCGCGAACACCGGAGCCGGCCAGCGCCCGGTTCGCGCGTGCAGCTCGGGCCCGTGTTCCGCCGCCAGCTGCAGGCCCTGGAGGGCGGCCCGGGCGTCGGCGTTCGCGGCGCCGAAAAGCGCCCGGCCGTCCGCGTCGATCCCGACCAGCGAGTGCCGCATGCTGGTGGCGGCCAGGCCGACGATCCGCTCGGGCTCGACTCGGGAACGCCGCAGAGCCTCGCGGCCGAGCGCGACCAAGTCCTCCCAGACCCCCTCCGGGTCGATCTCCGCGCCGCGGCGCGTCTGCGGGCTCCAGCCGCGGCGCACGGCCCAGGTCCGCCCCGACTCCAGGCCGAGGACCAGGCAGCGGCCGCCGCCTCCACCGGCGTCGAATCCCATCACGCAGCTCTCCGCCATTCGGCCTCCCGCCATGCCCGCTTCTCCGCCGGGATCGGGGCTCGTGGAGCTTATACTCTGCCGGATGGAGGATCCGAGTCGGCCACAGGCCGGGCGACGCGGCCCGGAGGCCCGGGAGGCGATCCCGGCGTGAATCTGCGGGCGTTCTTCGATCCCCCGCTCTCCGGCAGGGAGGACGGCCAGGCGGCGAAGCTCGCCTGGCTGGTGAGGCTGCGCTGGATCGCGCTCTGCGCGCAGGCGCTCAGCGTGTTGCCGGGCCTGCACTTCGGCCTGCTCGAGCCGGGCCTGCTGCCGGTCTTCGGGGCGATCGTGATCGGCCTCGCGCTCCTGAACGCGCTCACCTGGAGGGCCCTGAAGCGCGGTCCGCTGGTCTCGCAACGCCAGCTGCTGGTGCAGCTCGCGGCGGACGTGGGGGCGCTCGGCGCCCTCCTGGCCCTGACCGGGGGGGCGTGGAATCCGCTCTTCCCGCTGCTTTTCTTCCACGCCGGGCTGGGCGGACTGCTGCTCGAGGGCCGGGTCAGCGTCGAGTTCGTTTGGATCCTGATGGGCTGCATCGTGGCCGTCCAGGCGCTGTCCCACATCCCGCCGGGCCTGGCGGAGGCCCGGGTCGAGCCGGTCGTGCTGTTTCCCGCCCAACTGCTGGTCGCCACGCTCTTCTATCTGCTCTCGAGCTGGCTTTCGCGGACGCTCACGTCTCTGCTGGGACACGCGCACGCGCTGCAGGAGCACCGCGTGCGCTTCGACCGTCTGCGCGCGATCGGCGCGCTGGCGGCGGGGCTCTCTCACGAGCTGGCCACGCCGCTCAACACCGCGATGCTCAAGCTCGAGCGTCTGGGCCGCAAGCACGGGCTCGAGGACAGCCCGGAACTCGCGGACGCCTCCGATGAACTCGAGCGCTGCGAGGACGTGCTGCGCCACATGGCCGGATCGCAGCTCCGCCCCGAGGGCCTGCGGATGGAAGTGGTGGATCTGGTCGAGCTGGCGGCACGCGTCTGCGAGAGCGTCGAGGGCGAGGCGGACGGCGCCAAGCTGGAGCTGCGCGTGCCGCTCTCGGCCACCCGCCTGGCCGTGAGCGCTCCGCCGGTCGCCCTGACCCAGGGGCTGCTGAACCTGATCGACAACGCGCGCCAGGCGAGCCCGCCGGGCGCCGCGGTCGAACTGGAAGTCGGCAGCGCGGGCGACCGGGCGATCCTGCAGGTTCGCGACCGGGGCGACGGCTGGCCCGAGGTGGTCCGCGAACATCTCGGCGAGCCGTTCGTCACCACCCGGCCGCACGGCGTGGGCCTGGGACTGTATTACGTCTGGACCCTGGTGACGGCTCTCGGGGGAGAGCTCCAGCTCGACGACCGCGAGGGGGGAGGCGCGTGCGCGCGTCTCGATCTGCCGCTCGCCCTGGGTCGGGAGACCGCGGGGTGAGTTCGGCCTCGCTGCTGATCGTCGACGACGACGCGCGCTTCGCGGCGACGCTGGCGACCGAGTTCGGGGAACGCGGCTACCAGGTCGCCTGCGTCGAATCGCTGGAGCAGCTCCGCGCCGTCGACCCGGGGGGGCTGGATTACGCGGTCGTCGACCTGCGCCTGCGCCGGGACAGCGGCCTGGACGCGGTGGAGTGGCTGCTGGAACACGCTCCGGACGCCCACGTGGTCGTTTTGACGGGCTACGCGAGCATTGCGACGGCGGTTCGGGCCGTCAAACTGGGTGCGTGCAACTACCTGACCAAACCCGTGGGCGTCGACGAGCTGGAAAGGGCGCTGACCCAGAACGCCGGCGAGGCGCCCTCGGGTTCGACCGCCTGGGAGCCGCCGAGCCTGGCGCGGCACGAGCGGGAGTACATCGAATTCGTGCTGGCGGAGTGCGACGGGAACATCAGCCGCGCGGCCCGGCGCCTCGGCCTGCACCGCCAGAGCCTGCAGCGCAAGCTGCGCAAGTACACGCCGCCC
>JAGWBS010000047.1:0-14540 GCA_021295775.1 Pseudomonadota bacterium
CTGCGGGAGGACTACGGCGCCGACCCCCAGCAGGTGCGCGCGCCGTTCGATTTCTACCTGAACCGGTTCGACGTGCGCCTGGAGGTGAAGTGAGCGCTCAGGACGACAATCTCGCCCGCCGGGCGGACGCGCCGGCCGAGCGGGCGCGCGAAGGCCTGAACCACTACCCGGAGACGGGGCTGCTCGAAGCCGACCTCCACCCAACCCGCCGACACCCGGCCGGAAATCCCGACCGGTGAAGGCGGCCGAGCGCCGCGGCGGTAACCTCGCCGCGGACGAGAGCGAGCCCATGAGCGACAGCATGCCCTTGGTCAGGATCCACGGAGTCGAAGACGTCCGGATCGACGACGTCCCCATCCCGGAATGCGGCGAGGACGACGTGCTGGTCGAGGTTTCCTCCTGCGGAGTCTGCGGCACCGACGTCGCCTACGTGGCCACGGGAGGTCTGCTGCCGCCGGGCGTGCCCATGCCGCTCGGCCACGAGCTGTCGGGCACGGTGTCCGCGGTCGGCCGCCGGGTGAAGCACGTGACGGTCGGCCAGCGGGTGGTCGTCCAGCCCACCGCCAACGGCACCGACATCGGCAACGGCGGTCCCGAGGGCGGCTTCGCGCCCCTGCTGCGGATCAGCGGCGCCGGCACCCACCCCGACGCCGTGCGCCCCCTGCCCGAGAACATGAGCTTCGAGCAGGGCGCGCTGGTCGAGCCGATGTCGGTCGCGATGCACGGTGTCAACCAGTCGGGAATCCAGCCGGGCCAGAGCGTCCTGGTGCTGGGCTCGGGGCCGATCGGACTGAGCGCGGTGGTCGTGCTTCGGCACTACGGGGTCGAAGAGATCGTGGTGGCGGACCCCTCCCCCTTCCGCCTGGACCTGGCCCGGCAACTCGGCGCCAGCGCGACCTGCGAGGTCGGCCGGCAGGATCTGATGGACGTGCTCACGGAGTGCCACGGTGAGATGGAGTGGTACGGCGAACGGCTCGCGGGCACCGACGTATACATCGAGGCCACGGGCCTGGGACCGGTCCTGGAACAGGCCATCGGCCTCTCCCGCTACGGCGCGACGGTCGTGGTCGTCGGCGTCCACCACGAGCCCATCCAGCTTCACCCCCGCGTGCTGCTGACCAAGGAACTTCGCCTGATCGGCTCGATGGCCTACCCCGACGAGTTCCCCGCGGCGATCGAGATGCTGTCCGGCGGCACGGTCGACACCACGCCCCTGATCACCCACCGCTTTGCCCTGTCCGACTTCCACCAGGCCCTCGCCGTTGCCGGCGACCCCCAGCAGGCGGGCAAAGTCATGATCCACATCCGTTAGCGATCCTCGGGGTCTGTCTCCGGGACGATTTCATCCCGGGCGGGCCGCGGCGGAAACACCGCCCGATCCGTCGCGAGGGCTAGCGGGGCCGCTCTCCGGCGACCGTGCAGCGGCGCATGACGCGCTCGCTGCCGCGGTGGTCGGCGGCGCCCGAGTGCTGGGTCGCGGGTTCGTCCCAGACGGCCACGTCGCCCGGATTCCAGCGAAAGCGACACTGAATGCTGACGTCGTCGGCCCGGTCGGCGAGGAAACGGTGCAGATAGTCGCTCTCTTGTCTCGGCAGGCCTTCGATGCGGACCATGAAAGAGCGGTCCACGAACAAAGCCTTGCGGCCCGTGACGGGATGGGTCCGGACGAGCGGGTGGGAAGAGCCGCTGCCGACGGCCTCCATCACCTTCTCGCAGGCGTCCGCGGGGAGATGTCTGCGGATGTAGTCGACGAACCTGGCATCGGTGGCGTGGAACCCGGACAGCTCGCCGATGTAGCGCTGCATTCCCGGCGAGAGCCTCTCGTAGGCGAGGTGCATGTTCGCCCACAGCGTGTCCCCGCCGGACTCCGGCGCCTTCTCGCAGCGCAGCACCGCCGCGGCGGGCGGACGCTCCATGTAGGTCACGTCGGTGTGCCAGCCGTCGCGGTCGGGGACGCTGTCGGGCGTGTCGACGATGTCTTGCAGCACGCTGGGGTCGCCCAGCGCCCCGCGGATCGGATGCACCTCCGGTTCTCCGAAGCAGCGCGCGAGGGCCAGGTGAGCCTCGTCGTCGAGGTGCTGGCCGCGGAAGAAGAGCACCAGGTGGTCCCGGAGCGCGGTGCGCAACTCGGCCCGGGTCTCCGGCGTCAGCGGGGCGTTCAGGTCCAGGTCGTGCACCTCCGCCCCGAGCGCCCGGGTGACCGGGCTCAGGCGGAAGCTCGAAGGGGCCGCTGTCTCGTTCATTGGCCTTGCCTCGTGGACAGGGCGCCGCGGCGGGCCGGCCGCGCGCTCAGGCGCCGAACTCGAAGCCCTCGTAGCCGGCGTCGACCACCGCCTGGCAGCGCTCGCGGTACATCGGCTGGCCGCCGGTGTAGGGCATCACGACCCGCGGCTTGCCGGGGATGTTCGCGCCCACGTACCAGGAGTTCGACTTGCCCATCAGCGAGTACTGGGAGACCTCGGCCACGTGCTCGACCCAGGAGTCCTGCGCGGCCTCGCTGGCCTCGATGCGCGTCTTGCCGTTGTCCTGCATGTGCTGGATGCAGTCCACGATCCACTCCACGTGGTGCTCGATCGCGACCGGCATGTTGACCAGCACCGACGGGCTGCCCGGTCCGGTGATGGTGAACATGTTGGGGAAGCCCGCAACCTGCAGGCCGAGCAGCGTCCGCGGCCCCTCCGCCCAGGCGTCGGACAGGCGCACCCCTTCGGAGCCCCGGATGTCGATCCGCAGCAGTGAGCCGGTCATGGCGTCGAATCCCGTGGCGAATACCAGCAGGTCGAACTCGTGCTCCGCGTCGGCCGTGCGCAGGCCCGTGGGCGTGATCTCCTGGATCGGCGACTTTTTGATGTCGACCAGACTCACGTTGTCCCGGTTGAAGGTCACGTAATAGTCGGTGTCGATCGGTGGCCGCTTGGATCCGTAGGGGTGGTCGTTGGGACACAGCAGCTCGGCGGTCTCGGGGTCCTTGACGATTTCGCGGATCCGGTCGCGGATGTACTCGGAGACGATCTCGATCGCCTGCAGGTCGGTGGGCAGGTCGTTGAAGCCGCCCCACAGGAACTTGAAGCCGCCCTCCTGCCAGAGTCCGTCCAGGATCTCCATTCGCTCTTCGTCGGAGACGTCCATGGTCTTGCGGTCGATCGGGAAGTAGGGGAAGCCGGCCGGCGACTTGCGCGTGCGGTCGAAGATCGCCGCGTAGTTCTGCTTGATCCGGGCCTGGTCTTCCGGCTTGAAGGGCGCGTGGCGCGCCGGCACGGTGAAGTTGGGGGTGCGCTGGAAGACGGTCAGCCGGTCGGCCTCGGCGGCGATCTCGGGCGTGGCCTGGATGCCGGTCGAGCCGGTCCCGATCAGCCCCACGCGCTTGCCCTTGAAGTCGACGCCTTCGCGCGGCCAGCGGGCGGTGTGGAAGAGCTCGCCCGCGAAGCTGTCCCGCCCCGGGATGTCGGGCAGGTTCGCGGCGGACAGGCAGCCCACCGCGGTGACCAGGAAGCGCGCCCGGACGCGCTCGCCTACTTCGGTGTAGACGTCCCACAGGTTCGCCGCGTCGTCGAACTCGGCACGGGTCACGCTCGTCGAGAGCTGGATGTCCCGGCGCAGGTCGAAACGGTCGGCGACGTGGTTCAGGTAGCGCTCGATCTCGGGCTGCTCCGGGTACTTGCCGGACCATTCCCACTCCTGCGCCAACTCGTCGGAGAAAGAGAAGCAGTAGTAGAAGCTCTCGGAGTCGCAGCGGGCGCCGGGGTAGCGGTTCCAGTACCAGGTGCCGCCCACGCCGTCTCCGGTCTCGTAGACGCGCACCTTCATGCCCATGTCCTCGCGCAGCTTGTAGAGCGCGCACAGGCCCGCGAAGCCCGCTCCGATCACCACGGCGTCGAGCTGGCGGCTCTCCCCGTCCGTCCGGTTGGTCTGCTGGTCCGACATGTAGCCCCCTTCCCCTATGGTTCCGCGCATCCCGGGGCGCCCGAGGCGCTGCCCGAGAGCGCCGCCGCCCGTGCGGCGGCCGGCCGCGGCGGCGGGCCGCGATACTAACCCGCCGCTCCGGCGCTTGGCCCCGTTCCCGGAGCCGCGAGAGTATTTTCGACGATTTCCAAGAGTTTTCCACCCCTTGGCTTGCGTCCGGGCGAGCCGCTTCCGAACCTCTCGGCATGGCCGGCTCGCGCGAGTCCCCGCCCCTGGAGTCCGAGCGGCCGGGAGTGAGGCGCGCGCTGGTCCTCTCGGGCGGCGGCGCCCGCGGCGCCTACGAGGCCGGAGTCCTCGACTACGTGCTCGGCCAGCTCCCGCGGCGCCTGGGCCACGTGCCGCGCTTCGACATCTACTCGGGCACGTCGGTCGGGGCGGTCAACGCCTGCCACATGGCCGCCCACGCGGACGATCCGGCGGCGGGCGCCGCGGCGCTTCAGAGCCTCTGGCGGGAGCTGTCGTTCGGCAACGTCTACCGCTTCGACCTGCGCGCCGCCTCCTCCTTCCTGTGGGCGCTGTTCGGGTTCGCCTCGGGAAGACCCGTGACCGAAACGGCGGGATCCCGGATCCACGGGCTGCTCGACACTTCTCCGCTCGAGAGCCTGGTGGTCGGACGCATCCCCTGGCGCCGGCTGCGCCGGAACCTGCACCGGGGCCTGGTGGACACGCTGTGCGTGGCCACGACCGAGATCGCCACGGGCCGGAGCGTGGTCTTCGTGGGCAACCGCAAGGGCGACGTCCCGACCTGGACCCGGGACGAGATGCACGTGGCCCATCCCGCCCGCCTGGGTCCCCAGCACGCGCTCGCCTCGGCTGCCATCCCTTTCCTGTTTCCGGCCGTGCGGCTGGGAGAGACGTACTACTGCGACGGTGGCCTGCGCCAGCAGGCGCCGCTGGCCCCGGCCCTGCGGCTGGGCGCGAACCGCGTGCTGGTCGTCGGGCTGCGCCAGCGGCGCTTCCGGCCGCTGGACGACCGCGTCTCCGGCCAGCGGCTGGAGCAGTTCCGCTCCGCCGGTTTCCTGCTCGGCAAGCTGCTCAACTCGCTGCTCAGCGACAGGCTCGAGTACGACCTGGACCATATGCGCGTGATCAACCGCATGCTCCGGGAAGGCCTGGAGGTGCACGAGGACGGGCATCGGATCGGCGAGAGCGTCGCCCGCGAGCGCGGGCTGGGTTTCCGGATCGTGGAGGACTGCTTCGTCCGGCCCAGCCAGGACATCGGCGCGATCGCCTCCGAGCACGTGCGGCGCCTGCTCCGCAAGCCGGGACGCGCCACCATGGGACGCTGGATCTTCCGCTTCCTGAACCGCGGCGCGCCCCAGGACGAGGCGGACCTGATGAGCTACCTGATGTTCGACGGCGAGTACGCCTCCGAACTCGTTGAACTGGGCCGCTCCGACGCCGCCGCGATGGAAGAGGAGCTGCTGCGCTTCTTCAGCGAGTGAAGCGGACTTCCAGCTCGGAGGCGTTCCGGCGGCGCTCGATCGCCAGCTCGAGCAGACGGTCGACCAGTTCGGGCAGGGCGATGCCCGAGGCCTCCCACAGGCGCGGGTACATGCTGCCCTCGGTGAAGCCCGGCAGGGTGTTGAGCTCGTTGACGTAGAAGGCCCCGTCGCCGCGCTCGACGAAGAAGTCGACGCGGGCCATGCCCCAGCAGCCCAGCGCGCGGAAGGCCGCCAGCGCGCAGTCGCGCAGCGCTTCGGCGAGTTCCGAAGGCAGGTCGGCGGGGATTCTCAGCTCCGTCCGGTCGCTGGCGTACTTGGCCTCGTAGTCGTAGAACGCTCCCGGGTAGACGATCTCTCCCGTCACGGAGGCCTGGGGATCTTCGCCCCCCAGGACCGCGCACTCGATCTCGCGCACCTCCAGCGCCGGCTCGACCAGCACGCCCAGGTCGTAGCGCGCCGCCTCCGCGAGAGCGTCCTCCAGCTCGCGGAGGCTCTCGGCCCGGCCCACGCCGACCGACGAGCCCGTGTTGACCGGCTTGGCGAACACCGGAAAGCCGAAGCGCCGCTCGGCGCGCCGCGCGCAGGCCTGCGGATCGCGCAGCACCTCGGCGCGGCCGGCCGCGACCGCCGGCACGACCGGCAGTCTGGCGTCGCGCAGCACGGCCTTGGTCTGCAGCTTGTCCATGCACAGCGCGGTCGAAGCGACGCCGGCGCCCACGTAGGCGGCGCCGGCCAGCTCCAGCAGCCCCTGTAGGGAGCCGTCCTCGCCGCCGCGGCCGTGGACGATCGGAAAAACCACGTCGAGGGGGGCGGAGAGCGCGGGCCGCCCGTCCTCGCCGACCCACTCCAGGCCCTGCCGGAGCCCCGGGAAGGCGCGGGCGCTCGCCCGGTGGCCGATCACGGCCTCCGGCGGCAGCTCGGCATCGGACTCGGCCAGGTGCCAGCCCCCGGCGTGGTCGAGGCCGATCAGCACGGGGTCGTAGCGCGCGGGGTCGAGGGCCTGCAGGATCGAAGTCGCCGAGACCACGGAGACTTCGTGCTCGGTGGAGCGGCCCCCGAACACGATTCCGACGCGCCGCTTGCTCACGCGCACAGGATAACCGGACCCCGTCGCCTGTCATTGACACTCCGGACGCGGCCTCCCTACCCTCGCCGGATGCCCTCCGCCGCGGCCAGGGAGCGGGCGCTGATCGAGCGCCTCGCCGGACTCGATTCGCTGATCGTGGCGTACTCGGGCGGCGTCGACTCGGCCTATCTGGCCTTCGCCGCGCAGCGCGCGCTGGGCGACCGGCTGCTGGCGGTGACGGCCGACTCGCCCTCCTACCCGCGCAGCCACCGCGAGATGGCCGAGCGCGTGGCGGAGCGGCTGGGCTTCGCGCACCGCTTCGTCGAGACCCACGAGGGCGACAACCCGGACTACGCGCGCAACCCGGCCAACCGCTGCTATTTCTGCAAGACCGAACTCTTCGAGGTGCTGGAGGACCTGCGCCGCGAGCTCGGCTTCGAGGCCGTGGCTTACGGCGTCAACCTGGACGACCAGGGCGACTTCCGGCCCGGGCACGTGGCCGCCTCCGAGCATCGCGTGCTGTCTCCGCTGCTCGATGCCGGTCTGACCAAGGCCGAGATCCGCGAGCGGTCCCGCTCCGCGGGCCTGCCGACCGCTGAGCTGCCCGCCTCCGCCTGTCTCTCGTCGCGCATCCCATACGGCATGCCGGTCACGCCGGCCAAGCTGCGCCAGATCGACGCCGCCGAGGACGCGCTGCGCGAGCTCGGCTTCTCGCAGGTCCGGGTCCGGCACCACGGCGACGTCGCGCGCATCGAGCTGGCTCCCGAGGAACTCGCCCGGGCGCTCGATCCCAACAACGCGCGCCGAATCGCGGGCGCCGTGCACGACTGCGGATTCCGCTACGTCGCGCTCGACCTGGACGGTTACCGCAGCGGCTCGTTGAACGAGGTGCTGCAGATCCAGCCGCCGGCCGGCGAGTGATCCGCGCGGCCGGAGCGCCGGTGGAGCAGGGCGCCGCCCAGGGCGGGCCGAGGCGCGCGGAGGTGCGAGGCGAGTTGGAGCGGCTGCGCGCCGCGTACGCGGGCGGCTTCGGCAAGGCCCGCCGGCGGGCGCTGCGGGCGGCCGGCCGGCGCCTGTCGCGCCACCTGCCCCAGCACTTCGAGCGCCTGGAGGGGATCGCCCGCGAGGCGGGCGTTCCCCCGGCCTGGCTGTGTCTGGCCGAGGCGCACGCGCGCCTGTCCGGGCGGGTCCGCCGGGAAGAGAGCGCTCTCCGGCTCAGCCTGGACCTGCCCGCGGAGCTGCGAGAGCGCCTGGTGGCGCGCCGCAGCCGACCCGACGCGGGCGGTTTCGCCAGCGTGGAGCTCACCTGCGTCCACTGGGCCAGCGCGATCGGCGGCGTGAACTCCCGGGGACTGGCGGTGCTGTGCTCCGAGGACCGCGCGGGCGAGCAGCTTCCCCTGCGGTTTCTGGTTCAGGAACTGCTTCTGCGCGCCTCCGGGCTGGACGCCGGGCTGGAGCACCTGCGGCGCCGGGCGCGCTACGCGGGCGGCAGCGGCACGCTCGCGCTGGCCGGCCCCGCGGGCGCTGCGCGCCTGGTGGAGATCGAAGCGGGGCGGGTTCTGGCGGACCGCGCCCTCGAACCCGGTCCGCCCGCGCCGCGCTGCGCGCTCCGGCTCGATCCGCGCCGCCGCAGCCTGGCGTGGTCGGACCGGGCGGGCGGCCTGCTGGAGCTGCGCGTGGAGGACGAGGAGAAAGCGGCGGACGGATGAGCGTCCTCACTCCCGAGATCCTGGCCTGGGTCGGCCGCAGCTCTCCGCCGCGCACGGAGCTGGCCACGCGGCGGGACATCCGCAAGTACTCGATCGCGACGGGGCAGAGGCAGCGCAAGTACCTCGACGGCGACGAGGCGCCGCCGCTGTACTACGTCGCGCTCTTCTGGGACGTGGTGGAGCGCTCGGAGATGACGCCGGACGGAGCCGCGATCGACCGCCTGCTGCCCGCGTTTCCGCTGACCCGGCTGATGAACGGCGGTTCGAAAGTCGTCCACCACGCGCCGATCCGGCCCGGCGACACGCTGGTGGGCCGGCGGACGCTGACGGACATCCGCGAGAAGGAAGGCCGCTCGGGACCGCTGATCTTCTACCAGGTGACGCTGGAGGTGGCGCGCGATAACGGCGAGTCCGTGGTCACCGACCGCACCACCCGGATCCTGCGGTGACGGCGCCGTCGCTGGCCGCGCTGCGCGTCGGGGACGCGCTGCCGGAGCGCCGGCACTCGCCCGACAGCGTGCAGCTTTTCCTCTACAACGCGACCCTCTGGAACGCGCACCGGATCCACTACGATCGGCCCTACGCGACCTCGACCGAGGGCTATCCCGAACTTCTCGTCCCTGGCCCGCTGATGGGCGATTGGCTGGCCCAGTGCGTCGACGACTGGCTGGGCGACGCGGGCTCGCTGGTCGGCCTGGAGTATTCGAACCGTCAGCCCGCCTTCGCCGGCGAGGCGCTGGCCGCCGGTGGAGCGGTCGAATCCATCGACGCCGAGAGCCGGGAAGTGACCGTTTCCCTTTTCCTGCGCAACGAATCCGGCGCCGACGTCACCCCCGGCAAAGCCGTCGTCCGTCTGGCGGGCTGACGCGTTTCGAGCCGGATCGCGAGCGCGAACCGACGGCGTCGGGGATCGGGTTCCGTGCGGACTTCCTGAGTCCGTCCGCGCGCGGAATCGACTTCCGGGGGCCGGCTCGGTCCGGCCCGGCTCGGAGGCGACCCGGAATGCCCTAGCGCCACTCGGCGACGTAGGCGCGGAAGCTCTCTCCGCCCCGGTTGGTCAGCTCGAAGCGGGCCGGGCCGTCGTGCCAGACGAGGTCGCCCGGCGAGCAGGCGATCAGGCTCGCGGCGCCGTCCGCGCCCTGCAGATCGAGGTTCCCGTCCGCCAGCGCGACGCTGAGGCCCGAAAAGCCGTACGTCACTTCGCCGGTGCTCTGTCCCGGCTCCAGCTCCAGCAGGTAGGCGCGCAGGCGCGGCCTCTCCCAGTGCAGGCTGTGTCCCGGGGCCTCGAGCGGCGCGTCGGCGGTCCGGTCGGGGGAGCGCCGAACCTCCGCCCCGATCATGCGCATTTTGCCCTCGCCCACGTTGCTCACCTGGTGGGTCAGGGGCTGGTCGCGGTGCGGCGCGCAGATCGCGATGCCCTGCGGCACGTCGTTCGTCTGCGCCTCGGACTCGCCCCAGGTCTGGTTGCGGACGCGCGCCGGCAGGATGGAGACGTAGAAGGTGTCCTCGGTGTGCCGGTGGTACAGCGTGGTGTCGCCGGGCGGGATGCGCACGTCGTAGACGCGCGCGAAATCGTTCTCGAAACGCTGCCGGTGACGGGGCTCGTCGCGCACCTCGACCCAGCTTTCCTCCGACATGTCGCCATCCTAACAGCCGGCCGCGGCCCGGGCGCCGCCGCGGGTCCGGTTCGGACGGACCCGCAAGCGGCGGTCCGCTCAGGGCGCGAGAGGAGCCAGGGGGGCGGCCGATTCGGCCAGCCGCACCAGGCTGAGGAACTCGGCGCGGTAGCCGAAGGGGTCCTCGCCGCGGGCGCCCCGGGCCAGCTCGACCACGTCTCCGTAGCCGAAGTCGCCAGTGTGGCGTCCCCCGCGCAGGAGCTGGCCGAAGCCGGCGACGGCCGCGGCGAAGCGCGCCTCGCGCGGCGCGGCCGCGAGCCGGTCGGAAGCGTCGGCGCCAGTGACCGGGCGCGAGATCAGAAGGCTGGTCCCGCCGCCGGGCAGCTTGTAGCGCAGCTTGACGAAAGCGAACTCGTCCGTCTTCCCCTCCGGCGGGTCGGCGGAGCCGGAGGAGTAGCGCAGCGGCGGGACGAGCCCGGCGTCGGATCCCGCCGGGGTCAGCTCGTAGATCGCGGTCAGCGTATGCCCGGCCCCGACTTCCCCGGCGTCGACCTGGTCGTTGCGGAAGTCCTCGCGCGCGAGCAGGCGCGTCTCGTACCCGATCAGGCGGTATTCGCTCACCCGCGCCGGGTTGAACTCGACCTGGATCTTGACGTCCTCGGCGATCGGGAAGAGCGTCGAGGTGGCCTCGTCGACCAGCACCTTGCGGGCCTCGGACAGGCTGTCGATGTAGGCGGCCTGACCGTTGCCGCGTTGCGCCAGGGTCTGCATCAGCGCGTCGTTGTAGTTGCCCATTCCGAAGCCGAGCACGGACAGGAACACGCCGCTCTCGCGCTCGCGCTCGATGTAGCTCTCCAGCTCCCCCGGGTCGGTGATCCCGACATTGAAGTCGCCGTCGGTGGCCAGGATCACCCGATTGACGCCGTCGTCGACGAAGCTCTGCCGGGCCAGCGCGTAGGCTTGGCGGATCCCCTCCGCGGCGGGGGGGGGGCCGCCGGGGGGGAGGGGGGGGGGGGGGGGGGCGGGGTCGGCTCCAGCACGGTCCCGGCCGAGCCCGCGTAGGTGACGATCGCCACGCGGTCGCCGGGAGCGAGGGCGCCGAGCAGCAGCCGGAACGAGTTGAGCAGCAGCGGCAATTTGTCGGGATGATTCATCGAGCCCGAGGTGTCGATCAGGAAGACCAGGTTGGCGGCCGGCCTCTGGTCGGTCTCGAGCGCGTAGCCCCGGATGCCGATGTGCAGCAGCCGAGTGGCCTCGTTCCAGGGCGTCGGGAACAGGGCCACGCTGGTCGCGAAGGGCTCGGAGCGGTCCCGCGGCGCCGGGTAGTCGTAGGGGAAGTAGTTGATCAGCTCCTCGCTGCGCACGGCGTCGCGCTGGGGCAGCACGCCCCGGCTCAGGGACGCGCGGGCGAAAGCGTACGAGGCGGTGTCGACGTCGATCGAAAAGGTCGAGAGCGGCTGTTCCGCCGCCAGCTTGATCGGGTTGGGGTCGAACGCGGCGAAGCGGTCCCTGCCCTGGTCGCGGTGGAAGACGGAGGCCGGCTCCAGCGAATCGATCGCCAGGGCCTGGGGCGGTCCCGCCGACCGGTGGAGAGCCCTCTCCTGCCTTGCGTTCGCGATCGCGCCCGCGGAGCTGTCCAGCTCCGCGACCGGCGGCTGGCCGGCCCGCTCGCTTTTGGCGCGACTCGCCGAATCGGCTCCGGGAACGGCGACTCCGTCCGTCAAAGGGGAGTTCGCCAGCACCCACTGGAGGACGCCGCCGGCCAGCAGCAGCAGCGCCAGGCTCGCGCTGCCGGCAATCAGGGAACGGGAAGGGTTCATTTTCAGTCCTCGCCATCGGAACGCGCCGTTTCGCGGCGCACGCCCAGTACGACGATTCCCGCGCTCCGATCCTTGGCGATCCCCTTCCCGCGCGTCGAACGCCTCCAGTGCGGCCTCCAGCGCCCGCTCGCGCGCCCCCTCCGGCGGCTGCGGCGATTCCGCGCGCAGCGCCCGCTCCAGTCGCTCCAGTTCATCCGTCATGGCTCGACGTCCTCGTCGCTCTCGGCCATCCGCTTGAGCCGCTTGCGCAGCTCGTGCATGCGCCAGGAGACGGTCGACGGCCGCAGGCCTAGCACCACGCCGGCCTGCGCGTGGCTCAACCCCTCCTGCAGAACCAGGACCGCGGTCTCACGCAGTTCCGGGCTCAGGGCCTCCAGCGCCCGGTGGAGCCAGCGAAGCTCGGCATCGCGCGGGTCCCGGCCCGCGCCCTCCAGCGCGCGCGCGTCGGCGTACAGCCGGTTCAGGCGTTGCCGGGCGGCGCTCCGCCGCCTCGCGTCCCGCGCCGCGTTGAGCACCACCCGGTACAGCCAAGTAGAAAAGCGGCTCTCGCCGCGGAAACCGCGGACTTTGGTCGCCAGCGAGACGCACACCTCCTGCGCGAGATCCGCCGCGTCGTCGGGATCGCCGAGCAGGCGCAGTCCCAGACGGTAGATCCGCCCGTAATGCAGTTCGAGCAGCGCCGAGAACGCCTCCCGGTCTCCCCCGGCCGCTCGGCCGGCCAGCCCCTCATCCGCTTCGGTCCGCATTTCGGTCCCGGAGGTTTGGACGCGCGCCGGGTCCATTTCCTTGGCCGGACCGCGCTCGGAGCCGGAGTTCGCCTCCCCGTCCGCTTTCGGGCGGCTCAGGCCAGCCCCGAGTGGCGCAGCAGCGGGGCGGGGTCGGGCTCCCGGCCGCGAAACGCCTCGTACACCTCCATCGCCGGGCGGCTGCCCCCCAGCGCGAGCACGGTCTCGCGGAAGCGCCGGCCCACCGCGCGCAGCGCGGGTTCGTCGTCCAGCCCCGCCTCCTCGAACGCGGCGAAGGCGTCGGCGCTGAGCACCTCGGCCCACTTGTAGGAGTAGTAGCCGGCGGCGTAACCGCCCGCGAAGATGTGGCCGAAGCTGCAGAGAAAGCGGTTCTCGGGCAGCGGCGGCAGGACCGAGGTGCCCTCGGAGACGCGGCGTTCGACGTCGAAGGCCGACTCGCCGTCACCGGCAACGAAATCCTGGTGCAGCGCCAGGTCGGTGAAGCCGTAGAAGAGCTGGCGCAGCATCTGCGAGCCGCTGCGGAAGGTGCGCGCGGAGCGCAGCTTGTCGAACAGCTCCTCGGGCAGCGGCTGGCCGGTCTGCCAGTGCGCGGCCATGCCGCCCAGCGTGTCGCGTTCGTAGCACCAATTCTCCATGAACTGGCTGGGCAGCTCGACCGCGTCCCATTCCACGTTCCGGATGCCGGAGACCAGTCCGCAGTCGACGCGGGTCAGCATGTGCTGCAGTCCGTGGCCGAACTCGTGGAAGAGCGTCATGACCTCGTCGAAGCTCATCAGGGACGGGCGGTCGCCCAGTTGCGGCGTCTGGTTGCAGACCAGGTGCGCGACCGGCAGGCTCGCGGGCTCGCCCGGGGGAACCAGCGCGAGACTTCGCCCTTGGCACTCGTCCATCCAGGCTCCGCCGCGCTTGCTCTCCGAGCGGCTGTACGGATCCAGGTAGAACGCCGCCAGCGGCGAGTCCGCGGCGTCGAACACGCGGAAGAAGCGCACGTCCGGGTGCCAGACTGGGGCTTGCCCGTCGGCGGCCCGGATGCGCACGTCGAAAAGGCGCTCGGCCAGGCCGAAAAGCCCTTCCAGCACGCGCGGCAGGGGGAAGTAGGGGCGAAGCTCCTCGTCGGTGTAGGCGTAGCGCCGCTCACGCAGGCGCTCCGCCCAGAAGAACACGTCCCAGTGCCGCAGCGGCTCTTCCTGCCCGCACTCGCGCGCGAAGGCCTCGAGCTGTTCGTGTTCGCTCCGCGCCGCGGCCAGCGAGACCCCGCGCAGCTCTTCCAGCAGCGCCCGCACCGCGGCGACGTCCGGCGCCATCTTCGAGGCAAGGCTCAGTTCGGCGTAGCTCGCGAAGCCGAGCAGGCGCGCCTCCTCGCGCCGCAGTTCCAGAATGCGCTCGATCAGCGGGGCGTTGTCGAGCTCGCCGTCGCTCGCCCGGCCGATCTGCGCCCGGTAGACGGTTTCGCGCAGCTCGCGCCACTCGGCGTGCTGCAGGACGGGCACGTACGAGGGGGAATCGAGCGTGGCGAGCCAGGGCCCGCGTTCGGCCGTCGCCTCTTCCTCGCCCGCCGCGCGCGCGCTCTGCGCGGCCAGTTCGCGCCAGCTCGCGGGCAGCCCGGCGACCTCCGCCGGATCGCGCAGCAGCAGGGAGAAGGCCTTGGTGGCGTCGAGCACGTGGTTGGAGAACTGGGTGCCCAGCTCGGCCAGCTCGATCTGGATCCTGTTGAAGCGCTCGCGCTGTGCGCCTTCCAGCCCGACGCCGGAAAGTTTCGCGTCGCGCAGCAGGATCTCGACCCCGCGCCGCCGGTCGGGGTCCAGAAGCTCCCAGTCGTCCGATTCGCGAAGTCCGGTCAGCCCGCGGAAGACCGGAAGGCTCTGTACCAGCCGCAGCGAGAAGCGCACCACCTCCGGCTGGACCTGCGCGTGCGCCTCGCGCAGCGGGTCGCTGTTGGCCACTCCCATCAGGTGCCCGACCGCGCCCCAGCTTCGCGACAGCCTCTCGCCGATGCGCTCGAGCGGCTCGACCAGCCCGCCCCAGCTCGCCGGCGCGTCGGATTCCAATGCGTCGAAGTCGCGCTCCAGCTCGGCCAGAAGCGCCCGCATTCCCGGCTCGACATGCTCCGGGCAGATCTTGTCGTAGCGCGGCAGATCGCTCGGATCGAGTAGCGGGTTGGACTCCGGGGCGGTG
>JAGWBS010000047.1:14580-33603 GCA_021295775.1 Pseudomonadota bacterium
CCCCCCCCCCCGGGTCCGGACCTGGGGTTGAATCGAAGATTACCTGGGTCGTAAGGGAAAGCTCGGCCGTCTCGAACGCGACGCGGCCACGGATCCTGCCCTCGGGATCTCCCGAACGGGTCGGGTCCGGCCCAGAATAATGAATTGACTGGCCGCCGCTCCCGACCGTTCACCCCGTTTGGCCGAGAACCCGCCCATGCACGAACATTCCAACCGGTCCCCCCGTCGGGGGCTGGACAGGCGTGATCCTCCCTGATTGAAAGATGCGGACGCGGAACGGTGGCACGGATGGGGGGATTAGTGGAGCGCAAAGGCCATCAGCGCATCCCCGAGATTGGAGCGCGAGTTCGGGTTGCCTCCGGCGTAGATCACGATGTACTGACGTCCTTCCCAGATGTAAGTCATGGGGGTGGCTTGGCCGGCTGCAGGCAGTTTCCAACGCCACAGCTCTTGTCCCGTTCCAACGTCGAATGCGCGCAAGTAGTCGTCCAGCGTCGCCCCGATGAAGACAAGCCCACTTGCGGTCACGATGGGACCTCCCAAGTTCGGGAACCCGAGAGTCACTCCCGCTATGTCTCCGAGCGGCTTGCGCCAAACGAGTTCGCCGTTTGCGAGATCGACAGCCGCCAGAACGCCCCAGGGTGGCGGAGCGCAGGGCACGCCCAGCGGCGAGAGCAAGACCTCCCGCTTCATGCCGAAGGGCGCCCCGGCCTGAGGGGAGACTTCCTGATCGGGGAACACCTTGCGTGCCGCGGCGACCCGATCGGCCGGGATGAGCTGGACGTGGTGCGCGAGGCTGTTCATGTTGACGATCAACAGGTTTCGGGCCGGGTCATAGGCGCCCCCGCCCCAGTTCGCCCCGCCCCCGGTAAACGGATACACCAGCGTTCCCTGCTCGGACGGCGGGGTGAACAATCCGTCGGCCAGCGAGTCTTCGATGCGCGCCCGGCAGTGCAGGCGGTCGAACAGGGTCAGCCCGAAGGCGTCGTCCGGTGAGAGCCGGTCCGGCACGATGAGTGGGGTCGCCGCTGGGAAGGGCTGCGTCGGCGAGAGCCACTCGCCGGCAGCTCCGACGTCGCTGACCGAGCGTTCCTCCACCGGCAGAAATGGCTCTCCGGTGTCTCGGTCCAGGACGAACACCATGCCCGTCTTGGTCACTTGGGCCACAACGTCGTGCAGGCGACCATCACGCCAAACCGAAAACAGGCCCGGCTGCGCCGGCAGGTCGTAGTCCCAGATGTCGTGGTGCACCGTCTGGAAGCTCCAGCGCACCTTCCCCGTAGCCCCCTCCAACGCGACGACCGAGTTGGCGTGTCGATTGTCGCCGGGTCGCAGGCCGCCAAAGAAATCGGGGCTCGGACTGGTGGTCGGCACGAAAACCAGGTCGCGCCCCTCGTCCACCGCCAAGGGCGCCCACGCGTTGGCATGTCCTTCCTGCGGAGGTTGCGAACCCCGCCAACTGGGAGAAGCGGGGTCGCGGGTCGTGCGCGGGATCGGATCCCATTCCCAGCGCAGGGAGCCGTTTCTGGCGTCGAAAGCTCGTACCGAACCCGCCGGCGCCGCAACCCGAGCGTTGTCACCGATCGCGGATCCAACCACCACCGTGTCGCCGACCGTGACCGGCGGCGAGGTGATCTGGAACTCGCCCGGCCAGATCAATGCCATGCCGGGATCGATCCTGACTTCCCCGTCGACCCCGAACCCCGGGCAACGACCGCCGTGGGTCGCGTCGATGGCGATCAGCCGCCCATCGTTCGTGCCCATGAAGATGCGGCTGGCGCATGCCGGGGAGGAGCCCTCGGTCTTCCAATGGGCGACGCCCCGGCAGACGAACTGGTTCGCGGGATCCTGGCCGAGGTCGATCTCGGCATCGAATCGCCAGCGCTCGGAACCCGTGCCCGGATCGAGCGCGATGACCTCGTTGAAGGGAGTGCAGAAGACCAGTGAATCTCCGACGAGAATCGGCGTACCCTCGGTGGCCGCCCGTTCCATGTGGTCCGCTCTCGCGGTCATGTCGCCGGTCCGGTATTCCCACGCCGGAGCAAGCCGATCGAGATTGTCTGCCGTGATCTGGTTCGCCTTGCTGTAGCGGTGTCCGCCCGGACTGCCGCCGTAGTGTTCCCAACCATCGCCAAAATCGACGGTGTCATCAGGACGGGCCGTCGTGGCCGCGGTGCCGTGGATGTCGAGACCGTGCACGCCCCCCAAGGCCCAGATCATCGATCCGCCGAGTACCGACACCAGCGCTGCGATGGCGGCAAGGGCCGAAGCGATCACAAGAATCTTCCCGCGCTTTTCAGGCATTGGACTCATCCGGCACCGGGGAACGATGGCGCGCTGCGACGCTACGAATTCCCGCTGCTCAGGGCAAACTCGGCCGACCGTTCTCCGGAGAGCGTCTCCGTTTCACACCAGCGGTCCTCGGGGGCGTTCGAGGGCCGGAGCAAGGAGAGGGAGAACTCGAGGGCTGTCCGACGAAGAAACGCGGGAACCGGGGAGGCAGGGAAACGGCGGGAACGTCCTCCCGGGTGGCGGCGGGGCGGTATGTTATAAGAGGCGGCTGTCATGAACGCGAACGTCAAGCTCGAGGCCGTCGAGATCGAATTCGGCGAGGAGGCGGCGATTTCGGGGCAGCTCTGCACCCCCGAATGGTGGCCCAGCGGGCACCGCCTGGGGATCGTGATCGGGCACGACGCAGAGACGAGCTTCAAAGCTGCCGAGATGCTCGAGCTTCAGCAGGGGCTGGCCAAGCAGGGTCACCTGACCTTCGCGTTCAACTTCCCCTACGCGCAGGCGGGCAAGAAGCGGCCCGATCCGATGGCCAAGCTGGTCCGCGCCTACCGCGCGGCCTGCGCGAGTCTGGTGCGCGATGCCGAGAGCGCCCCGACGCGTCTGATCGTGGGAGGCTTCGGTCTGGGCGGGCGCGTCGCCTGCCACATGGTGGCGCAGGGCACCAAGGTCGAGGGCATCTTCTGCCTGGGATTTCCGCTGCACCCCGCCAACAAGCCCCATCTGCAGAGGGCCGAGGCCCTGTACCGGATCATCTGTCCGGTGCTCTTCGTGCAGGGCTCGAACGACGTGTACTGCCGGGTCGACCGGCTGACGTCCCTGCTGCGCACCGTCGGCGCTCCGACCCAGCTCTACGTCATCGACGGCTGCGGCCGGGGACTGACCCCGAACGGCAAGACCGGGCGGGCGCCCGAAGAGATCTACGCCGAGACGCTCCGCGCGACCGACGCTTTCATCCGGAAGATTCTCTGAGAGCGACCCGACGGCGGACGCAAAGACCGGGAGGCGCCGAATGTCCGAGCCCGAGGAGTTCTACATCGAACAGCTCCGCTGCGGACCGATGCAGAATTTCGTGTATCTGGTCGGCTCCAGGAGCACCCGCGAGGTCGCGATCGTCGATCCCGCCTGGGCGATCGACGGCATCCTGGAGCACATCGAGAAGCGCGAGCTGACGCTGGTCGCGGCGCTGGTGACCCACTATCACCAGGACCACATCGGCGGCGAGATCATGGGCCATGAGGTCGAGGGCCTGGCGGAGCTGCTGGAGCGCCGCCCGAGCCTGCGGATCTACGCCCACCGCGAAGAGGCGAGCGGCGTGGCCCAGACGGCCGGAATCGCCGAGAGCGAGGTGCAGAGCGTCGACTCGCAGGACACGCTGCGCCTGGGGGAGGTGGAGATCGAGTTCCTGCACACCCCCGGCCACACGCCGGGCTCGCAGTGCTTCATGGCGCGCGGCGCGCTGGTCTCGGGCGACACGCTGTTCATCCAAGGCTGCGGCCGGGTCGATCTGCCCGGCGCGGACCCGGACCAGATGTACGCCAGCCTGCAGAAGCTCAACGGCCTGCCGGAGGGAACCGTTCTGTTTCCCGGCCACGACTACGGCGGGGGGCCGCACGCGAGTCTGGGCGAAACCCGCCAGATCAACCCCTACCTGCGGATTCCCGATCTCGAGACCTGGCGGCAGATGATGGGCGGAGGACTCTGAACCGAGCGCGTCGGGCGGTTGCAAGCGCGCGTCCCGTCGCTTATCGTGCGGCGCGATTTCCCCTCCACGCGCCCCCGAGGGCGCGACTTTGCGGCGGAGGCCGACGCCATGAAAATCCTGGTCTGTCTGAAGCAGGTTCCCCACAAGGACGCCCGGCTCGACATCGCCGGCCACGGGACCTGGATCGACGACGCGAATCTCAAGTTCGAGATCAACGACTACGACAACTACGCGCTCGAGGCGGCGCTGCGCATCAAGGACGCCGGCGAGGCCGAGGTGATCGTGGCGACCATCGGCCCCGACCGGGTGGTGCAGAGCCTGCGCACTGCCCTGGGCATGGGCGCCGACCGCGCGGTGCACGTCAAGGACGAGGCGCTCGAAGGCAGCGACTCGCTGGGCGTGGCCAAGTCCCTGGCCGCCATTGCCGCGCAGGAGAGCCCCGACCTGATCCTGACGGGACTGATGTCGGACGACGCCAACTACGGGCTGACCGGACCGATGCTGGCCGAGCTGAGCGGCCTCCCGCACGCGACCGGGATCGTGAGCTGCGAGCACGCTGGCGAGTCGATCACGGTCGAGCGCGAACTCGAAGGCGGCGCGCTCGAAGTCGTCGAGCTGCCGCTGCCCGCGCTGGTCACGGTCCAGACCGGCATGAACGAAGTCCGCTACGCCTCGCTCAAGGGGATCATGCAGGCCAAGAAGAAGCCGCTCGAGACCAAGAGCGTGGCCGACCTGGGCCTGCAGGCGAGCGACGTGGCGCCCAAGGTCACGATCGAGAAGATCTACATGCCCCCCAAGGGCGAAGGCGCGGAGATTCTGCAGGGCTCGGCCGCGGAGGTCTCCCAGCAGCTCGTGACCAAGATCAAGGAGCTGGGCCTGCTCTAGGCCCGCGCAGGAGAAGGGAATGTCCAAGACCCTCATCGTTGCGGAGCTTCAGAACGGCGCGCCTCGCGAGGCCGCGCTGGAGCTGATCACCCAGGCGCGCGGGCTGGGAGGCGAACTCGTCTCGCTCGTGATCGGGAGCGGGGTCGCGGAGGCCGCCGAGGATCTGGCCAAGCGCGGCGGAGGCCGGGTGCTGGCGGCGGACGACGCGGCTCTGGCCGACTACACCTCCGGCGCCTACGCGCAGGCGATCCGCCGGGCGCTCGACCAGGAGTCGCCCGACCTGCTGCTGCTCTCGAACACGCCCATCGGCTGGGACCTGGCGGGCAAGCTGGCGGCGGCGCTGGACGCGGGCGTGGCGACCGACGTGGTCAGGATCGAGCAGGAAGGCGACGACCTGGTCTTCATCAAGCGCATGTTCAACGCCAAGCTCGACTCGCGGCTGCGCGTCACGGGCTCGCCCCGGATCGCCACGGTCCAGCCGGGGGCCTGCGAGGCCTACGCCGGCTCCGACGCTGGCAGCGTCGAGTCCCTGGACGTCTCGGGCTGCGGCTCGCGCACGGTCTTCAAAGAGCTGCGCACCGCCGCCGCCGGCGGCCACGACCTGACCAAGGCCGATCTGATCATTTCGGGCGGCCGCGGCCTGCAGAAGCCGGAGAACTTCGACAGCGTGCTCAAGCCGCTGGTCGAGGCGCTGGGGGCGCAGATGGGCGCCTCGCGTCCGGTGGTCGACTCGGGCTGGCTGCCGCACGAGTACCAGGTGGGCAGTTCGGGACAGGTGGTCGCGCCCAAGCTGTACATGGCCGTGGGCATCTCGGGGGCGATCCAGCACCTGGTCGGGATGAAGAACTCGAACTTCATCATCGCCATCAACAAGGACGCCGACGCCCCGATCTTCGAGGTGGCGGACCTGGGAGTGGTCGCCGACCTGTTCGAGATCGTCCCCGCGCTGACCGAGGCCGTGAGCGCCGCCAAGGGCGGCTGAGTCGGACTCGGAGCCCTTTCGGGGTTGATCGCGGGTCGGCTCCGGTGGGGTTGATTCAGATCGGGCCGCCCCGCTTCCGCGGGAAGGGGAGAGGGCTCAGCGCTGGTCGATCGGGGCGACGTCGCGCTTGGTCGGGCCGATGTAGATCTGGCGCGGCCGGCCGATCGCCTGGCCCTGCTGGTGCAGTTCCAGCCAGTGCGCGATCCAGCCCGGCAGGCGGCCCATGGCGAACATGACCGTAAAGCTGTTGACCGGGATTCCCAGCGCCCTGTAGATCACGCCCGAGTAGAAGTCGACGTTCGGGAAGAGCCGGCGGCTGACGAAGTAGTCGTCCTGCAGCGCGATTCGCTCCAGCTCCACGGCGATCTCCAGCAGATTGCTGGTGACGCCCAGCTTGTCGAGCACGTTGCCGGCCGCCTGCTTGATCACCCGCGCTCGCGGGTCGTAGTTGCGGTAGACGCGGTGCCCGAAGCCCATCAGGCGCGAGGTGTCGTCCCGGTCCTTGGCGCGGTCGACGAACTGCTGGGCCGTCAGCCCTTCCGCGTCGATCGTCTCCAGCATCTCGATCACGGCCTGGTTCGCCCCGCCGTGGCGCGATCCCCACAGGGCGTTGATGGCCGCCGAGATCGCTCCGAACAGGTTGACGTGCGAGCTGCCCACCAGGCGCACGGTGCTGGTGGAGCAGTTCTGCTCGTGGTCGGCGTGCAGGATCAGGAGCTGGTCGATCGCCTGGGCGATCACGGGGTCGACCTCGAATTCCTCGCAGGGCGTGCCGAACGCCATGCGCAGGAAGTTCTCCACGTAGCTCAGCTTGTTGTCCGGATACAGGAAAGGCTGGCCGACCGAGTGCTTGTAGGCGCAGGCGACGATCGTCGGGAACTTGGCGATCAGCCGGTCGGCCGAGGCGCGCGCCTGCCGCTCGTCGAGCGGGTCGAGGTCCTCCGGGTAGAACGTCGACAGCGCGGCGATCACCGCCGAAGACACGGCCATGGGGTGCGCGTCCTTGGGGAACGCCCCGAACAGGCGCTTGACGTCCTCGTGCAGCATGGTGTGGTAGCGGATCTCGGTGGACCACTCCTCGATCTGCCCGCGGTTGGGGAGTTCGCCGTTGATCAGCAGGTAGGCGACCTCCAGGAAGGTGGCCTTCTCGGCCAGCTGCTCGATCGGGTAGCCGCGGTGTTGCAGCACGCCCTGCTCGCCGTCGATGAAGGTGATCGAGCTGGTGCAGCTGCCGGTGTTCTTGTAGGCGGGGTCGAGCGTGACCAGGCCCGTCTCGCCGCGCAGATTCCCGATGTCGATGCCGCGCTCGCCCTCGGTTCCCGCGATGATCGGGAGATCGTACGATTTGCCTTCGACCTCCAGCCGCGCCTTCTTGTCCATTCCTGTCCTTTCCTCGTGCGGGTCCGGCCCCGGCCGGGAACCCGCCGGGTCGGGCGCCAAGGGCTGGTGAGGCACGCCGCGGTGCCGCCGGCAGCGCGAAAATGCCCGTGCCGCATTATAAGGGCAAGCCGGGCGGCGGGGCGCGGACCGGCCCCGGGGCCTCCGCCGGGCCGTCCCGTGCGGCGGCGGCTCAGCGGCGGTCCCGGGAACCGCGGGCGTAACCCCGGCCGGCCGCGCGAGGTATCTATTGCAGACCCAACGCGGTCAGGAGAACCCCATGCTGATTCGAGTCCCGCGCGCTTCGGAGGTCCGGTCCCGGGAGATCACCGACGAGGAGCTTTACCTGCGCCGCCGGGAGTTCCTGCGCCAGTCGGCCGCCGGCGCGGGGGCGCTGGCCGGCGGCCTGCTGCTGCCCGGCCTCGGCGGGGCGGTCGAGGGCGCGCCGGCCGCTGGCGAGGCGCCGGGAGCGGTCTTCCCGCTCAGCCCGTTCAGCACGGACGAGGAGACGACCCGCTACGAGCACGCCACGACCTACAACAACTTCTACGAGTTCGGAACCGACAAGGAGGATCCGTCGCGCAACGCCCACCGCATGCGCACCCGGCCCTGGGCGGTCGAGGTCGCGGGCGAGGTGCGGCGCCCCGGAACGCTGGACCTGGAGGACCTGCTCGCCCCGCACGCGGTCGAGGAGAGGATCTATCGGCTGCGCTGCGTCGAGGCCTGGTCGATGGTCATTCCCTGGCTCGGGATTCCGCTCAAGGACGTGCTCGAGCGCCTGGAGCCGACACCGCACGCCCGCTACGTGGCCTTCCGCACCCTCCACGACCCCAAGCAGATGCCCGGCCAGCGCCGCCCGATCCTGCGCTGGCCCTACCGCGAGGGCCTGCGGCTCGACGAGGCCATGCACCCGCTCACGCTGCTGGCGACCGGCATGTACGGACGTGACCTGCCCAACCAGAACGGCGCCCCGCTGCGCCTGGTGGTGCCCTGGAAATACGGCTTCAAGAGCATCAAGTCGATCGTGCGCATCGAGCTGACGCGCCGCCGGCCCGACACCTCCTGGAACATCTCCGCCCCGCGCGAGTACGGCTTCTACTCCAACGTCAACCCCGAGGTCTCCCACCCGCGCTGGAGCCAGCGCCGCGAGCGCCGCATCGGGGATTTCTTCAAGCGGCCGACTCTGATGTTCAACGGCTACGCCGAGGAGGTCGGCTCGCTGTACGCCGGGATGGACCTGGCCCGGAACTACTGAGGCGGAGATGGACCGCAAGCGCTGGATCCACGCCGCGCTGGTCGCCGTGTTCGCGCTGCCCGCCGCCGCGCTGGGGGTGCGCCTGATCGCCGGCTCCCTCGGGGCCAATCCGATCGAGGAGCTGACCCACGAGACCGGCGAATGGGCGCTGCGCCTGATGCTGGCGAGCCTGGCGGTCACGCCGGCGCGCCAGTGGCTCGGCTGGTCGCGGCTGGCGCCCTATCGCCGCACGCTGGGCCTGCTCGCGTTCGGCTACGCCTGCGCGCACATGCTGGTCTACTTCGCGGTCGACCTGTTCTTCGACTGGCGGGCGATCCTGGAGGCCATCGTCGAGCGTCCCTACGTGACCGCGGGCTTCACGGCCTTCGCCTGCCTGGTGCCGCTGGCCGTCACCTCGACGCGCCGCTGGATGCGGCGCCTGGGCCGGCGCTGGAACACCCTGCACCGGCTGGTGTACGTGGCGGCGGTCGCTGCCGCGGTCCACTTCCTGTGGCTGGTCAAGGCCGACCTGCGCGAGCCGCTGGTCTACGCCGCGATCCTGGCCGCGCTGCTTGCCGCCCGGCCGCTGTACCGGCTGCGCCGCTCGCGGCTCTGACCGGACCTGGCGAGCGGCTATACTGCTTCGGTCGACGCGATTGGAGGCTTCAGGGCATGGGCAAAGTCACCAAGTCGGACGAAGAGTGGCGCGCGCAACTCAGCCGCGAGCAGTACCAGGTGACGCGCCGGGCGGGCACCGAGCCGCCCTTCACGGGCAGCTTCTGGGACTGCAAGGACGCGGGCCGCTACGTCTGCGTGTGCTGCGGGGCGGAACTCTTCGATTCCGAGGACAAGTTCGATTCCGGGACCGGCTGGCCGAGCTTCTCGCGGCCCGCGGAGGAAGAACGCGTTTCGAACCACGCCGACAGCAGCCACGGAATGCTCCGCACCGAGGTGCGCTGCGCGGAGTGCGAGGCACACCTGGGGCACGTGTTCGAGGACGGGCCGGCGCCGACCGGCCAGCGCTACTGCATCAACTCCGCCAGCCTGGATCTGAAGCGGGACTCCTGAGCGGCGCGCGATGATCGCGGCGCTGTTGTGGGACAACGACGGCGTCCTGGTCGACACCGAGGCTCTGTATTTCCAGGCCACCCGGGAACTGCTGGGCGAAGCCGGCCTGGAACTGAACCGCGAGCTGTACCGGGAGATCTCGCTGCGCCAGGGCCGGAGCTGCTTCGACCTGGCCCTCGACGCGGGCCTCGACCCCGAGCGGGTCGAGCGGCTGCGCCTGCGGCGCAACGACCGCTACACGGATCTGCTGGCCGCGGGGGTGACGGTCCGGCCCGGCATCCGGGACTGTCTGGACGCGCTCCACGGGCGTTTCCCGATGGCGATCGTGACCAGTTCGCGGCTCGACCACTTCGAGGTCGCGCACAGCCGCACGGGCCTGCTGCGCTACTTCGAATTCACGCTCACCCCCGCCGACTACCGCCGCCACAAACCCCATCCGGATCCCTACCGGACCGCCGCCGAACGGCTCGGTGTGGCGCCGGGGCGCTGCCTGGCCATCGAGGACACCGAGCGCGGGCTGCACTCGGCCGTCGCGGCGGGAATGCGCTGCCTGGTCTTTCCCCACGAGCTGACCCGCGACGGCGACTTTTCGGCCGCCCCGCGCGTGGTCCACAGCGCCGGCGAGATCGTCTCGGCCATCGACGAACTGGCGGCCGAAGCGCGCTAAGCTCCCGCTCGCGCCGCCCCGAGCGCTCGGAAAGGACCCGGCCGTGCCCGAAGAAACGCGCCTGATCTGGCACCGCGTCGCCCAGCACGGAGAGCTGCCGGAGAACCGCGTCACGACGGTCGTCGCCGGGACGCGATCCATCGCGCTGACGCACTTCGAGGGCACCTACTCGGCGCTGGACAACGCCTGCCCGCACCAGGGCGGACCCCTGGGCGAGGGCGCGATCGAGAATGGCTGGCTGCGCTGTCCCTGGCACGGCTGGGACTTCCACCCCTGCACCGGACTGCCGCCGGGCGGCTTCGAGGACGGCGTTCCCACCTATCCCGTCGAAGTGCGCGACGACGGCATCTACGTCGGTCTGGAGGAGACGGCGGCGCGCGTCGAGACGGTCTCGGACCGGATGGCCGAAACGCTGGTCGCCTGGGGCGTCGACACGGTCTTCGGAATGGTGGGCCACTCCAACCTGGGCCTGGCCGACGCGCTGCGCCGCCAGGAGGAGCGCGGCAGGCTGCGCTTCTTCGCCATCCGCCACGAGGGCGCGGCGGCCTTCGCGGCTTCGGCCTACGGCAAGCTGACCGGCCGGCCCGCCGCCTGCTTCGCGATCGCCGGGCCCGGGGCGACCAACCTGCTCACCGGCCTGTGGGACGCCAAGATGGACCGCTCGCCGGTGCTGGCCATGGTCGGCCAGGTGGACGCGCAGGTGCTCGGTCCGGGCGCGTTCCAGGAGGTCGACCTGGCCTCGGCGTTCGAGGCCGTTTCGGGCTGGGGACAGACCGTGTACCGCGACAGCAAGCACGCGGAGCTGATGAATCTGGCCCTCAAGAACGCCAGTCTGCGCCGCGACGTGGCGCATCTGATCTTTCCCAACGAGGTCCAGACCCTTCCCGCGTCTGAAGGCGCCGCGCCCGGCTCGCCCGAGGGACGCGTTTCGGAGGCCCGCATCCTGCCGCCGCGCGCGGCTCTCGAGCGCTCGATCGAGAAGATCCGCGCCGCCCGCCGGCCCGCGATCATCGTCGGCCACGGCGCCCGCTTCGACATGCCGGCCATCGTCCGCCTGGCCGAAAGCCTCAAGGCTCCCGTCCTGACCACCTTCAAGGCCAAGGGTCAGATCCCGGACGATCATCCGCTCGCCTGCGGGGTGCTGGGCCGCAGCGGAACCTTCATCGCCAGCCACTTCATGAACGAGAGCGATCTGCTGATCGTGCTGGGCGCCTCCTTCTCGAACCACACCGGGATCACTCCCAAGAAACCCATCGTCCAGGTGGACTTCGAGCGGATGGCCCTGGGCAAGTTCCACGCCGTGGACGTGCCGGTCTGGGGAGAGATCTCCGCGACCGTCGGCGAATGGCTCGACGCCTTTCCCGAAGGCACGGACTCTCAGGACCCGAGCGCGGAGATCGCCGGGCGCTGGCAGATCTGGCGGACCGAGAAGAGCCGGCGCGCGCAGGACGACCGCGGCAACGGGCTGAACTCGGCGTCGATCTTTTCGGCGCTGTCGGAGGCGGCGCCCGAGGACGCGGTGATTACGGTCGACGTGGGAAACAACGCCTACTCGTTCGGCCGCTACTTCGAGTGCCGGCGCCACTCGGTGCTGATGTCCGGCTATCTGGGCTCGATCGGTTTCGGCTACCCCGCCGCCATGGGAGCCTGGGCGGCCGCGCCGGAGCGCAAGGTGATCGCGGTGACCGGCGACGGCGGCTTCGCCCAGTACATGGGCGAGTTGACCACCGCGGTGCGCTACGGCATGAACATCACCCACGTTCTGCTGAACAATTCGGAGCTGGGCAAGATCACCAAGGAGCAGCGCGCCGGCCGGTTCGAGGTGTGGAAGACCGATCTGCACAACCCGGACTTCTCGCGCTTCGCCGAAAACTGCGGAGCGCTGGGCCTGCGTGTGCGGCGCAAGTCCGAACTCGACACGGCGTTCGCCCAGGCCCTCGCCCACCCGGGCCCCTCGCTGGTCGAGATCCTCGCCGACCCCGAGCTGATCTGAGGGCGTAGAGTTCGTATGCGCCGGATGGCTCCGGCCGGTCCGGCCCGGAGGTCTGCATGAGTGATCGAAGCCGTTGGATTCGCCCCCGCAATCTGGCGCTGGCCGTTCTCGCCCTGCTGGTCGGCGCGGGCGGAGTGGTCTGGTCCTCCGAGGACGCCGGGCGGACCGTGCGGCTGCGCGCCGCGGAGGCGGCCGGAGAAGCCGTCACCCGGATCGCGCAGCGCGCCCAGGTCCAGGAGCGCGCGGCGGACTTCATCGCGACCCCCGTCGAGGTGCGGAAGATCGGCGGGTTCGACTTCCTCTACCAGGCGACTGGCGTGGGCAACACGCACCTGATCGCCACCTCGGAGGGGCACGTCGTGTTCGACACGGGTCTGTCGATCCAGGCGGCTAAGCAGCGGCGCCTGCTCGAGGAGGCGGCACCCGAGGCTCCGGTGACGCACGTCATCCTGAGCCACTCCCACCAGGACCACGCCGGCGGGGCGCCGTTCTGGTCGGACGAGGGAACGGAGATCGTGGCGCACCGCGAGTACCCGGAGGAACAGCGCTACCTGAAGGAACTCGAGGACTACCTGCACTTCCGGAACCGCACCCTGTTCCCGTGGATGCCCGAAGAACCGTCCAGGAGCGGCCTGCTCGAATTCGGGAACGTGGTGCCCACTCGCCTGGTCCCGAACCACGAACCCTACCGCTTCGAGCAGGGAGGGATCCGCTTCGAGGTGCTGCCCACGCCCGGGGCCGAGGGCGCGGACAACCTGTGCCTGTGGCTCCCCGACCAGAAGGTGCTTTTCTCCGGCGACACCTTCGGCCCGATCTTCCCGCAGTTCCCCAACGTCTTCACCATGCGCGGCGAGAAGGTCCGCAAGCCGGTCGAGTACATCGCGACGCTGGAGCGCCTGATCGCGCTCGAACCCGAATTCGTCGTCCCCAGCCACCAGGAGCCGGCCGCGGGCCGGGAGGAGATCCGCGCGGCGCTGGTCAAGATGCGCGACGCCGTGCGCCACGTGCACGACGCGACGGTCGCGGGCATGAACGCGGGCAAGAGCGTGCACGAACTCATGGCGGAGATCGAGCTGCCGCCCGAGCTGGCCTTGAGCCAGGCGCACGGCCGCGTCTCGTGGGCGGTCAAGAGCATCTGGGAGTACTACGCGACCTGGTTCCACTTCGACACCACCACAGAGCTGTATCCGGTGCCCGCCGCCGAGGTTTATCCGGAGCTGACGGAACTGGCCGGCGCCGACGCTCTGGCCGAGCGCGCCCGCGCGCACGTCGAGGCCGGGCGGCCGGTCCACGCGCTTCACCTTCTGAACATCGCCCTGGGCGGAGAGCCGCTGCACCGCCCGGCGCTCGAGGCGCGGCGGGAAGCCTTGCAGAGGCTCCACGACGAGGCCGAGGCCGGCCTGGGCAACAGCTACGAGATGGACTGGCTGCTCTACCGCCTGCGCCTCACCCAGGAGGCCCTGGACGCGACCGAGGGCTGAGCCTCAGCGCACCACGCCCTGCTCGCGGAGTTCGGCGATCTCGGCTTCGGCCAGGCCGAGTTCGCCGGACAGCACCTCGTCGGTGTGTTCGCTCAGCAGCGGGGCGGGGCGGATCGGCACTTGGCTGGCCGAGAGCCGCGGGGCGAAGCCCAGCAGGCGCACGTCGCCGTGGACGGGGTGCTCGACCGAGTGCACGAAGCCGCGCGCGTTGAGGTGCGGATCTTCGAACAGGTCGCGGGTGTCGAGGGTGGCCGCGCAGGGCACGCCCGCGGCGCCCAGTTCCTCCTGCACCTCGTACTTGGTCCGCTCGCTGGCCCAGCGGCCGATCTCTTCGTACAGCGCGGGGCTGTTGGCCAGCCGGTCCTCGCCGGTCTTGAAGCGCGGGTCGACGATCCAGTCCTCGCGCTTCAGCGCCATGCACAGCGCGTCCCAGTGGCGCGCGGTGACCGTCATGATGAAGACCCAGTCGTTGGGTCCCAGCGGCTTGCAGTGATACAGGTTGGTCGGCGCCGCGCCCATGCGGTTGCCCAGGCGGGGACTCGCCGCGTTGCCCCAGTTCGACCCGAAAGCGATGCGCGTGCGCATGTAGTAGGTCATGGCTTCCTGCATCGAGATCTCGATGCGCTGGCCCTCCCCGGTGCGCAGGCGCTGGACGTAGGCGGCCAGGATGGCGATCGCGAGCTGGGTGCCCGTGCCGGAGTCGCCGGTGGTCGGTCCGGGGAGCATCGGCGGGTCGTCGGGCTCGCCGGTGACCGAGAACGCTCCGGCCGCGGCCTGGGCGACCATGTCGTAGGACTTGAAGTCGGAGTTGGGACCGCTGCTGCCGAAGCCCTTGAGCTGGGCGTAGATGACCGGGGGATGGACCGCCTTGAGCGTCTCGTACTCCAGCCCCATGCGCTCCACCACGCCCGGTCCGTAGTTCTCCACGAAGACGTCGAAGCCCGGCAGCAGGCGCAGCAGCAGGTCGCGGCCTTCGGGACGGTTCAGGTCCAGCGTCACGCTGCGCTTGTTGGCGTTCCAGTTGCAGAAGTAGGCGGCGTAGCTCTCGCCCGTCGCCACGCCGCGCCCCGGGTCGCCGATGGTCGGCGACTCGATCTTGACCACATCGGCGCCCAGCCACGCCAGCGCCTGGGTGCAGGACGTGCCCGCTTCGTACTGGGTCATGTCCAGGATCCGAAGGCCATCCAGTGCCGGCATCCACCGCCTCCTGCGCGAGTCGGTTTCATGCTACACGACGGCCCGGGGCGGGGGAGACCCCCTTCGGGGCCCGCGCGTGGGCGGAATCCCGCCGCAGGCCGGGCCGCTGCGGATCTCAGGCCTGGTGGGCTCGCGGGTAGGCGGGGCGCTGCTCCAGCCGGTCGAGATAGGCCGCCAGATTGGCGCTGTCCTCGGGCAGCAGGCCCAGGATGCGGGCGATGCGGACCCCGGCCGACATCATCACGTCGGCGGCGCTGAAGCCGCTTTCGAGCAGGAATTCCCGCCCGGCCAGGGCGGCGTCTAGGGCCCGCAGCGTCTCGTGGGCGCGCCCGCGCGCGATTTCGGCCGCGGCCGGGATGCGCTCTGGCTCGGGGGGGCGGACCCCGAAGCGGATGTACTCGGAAACCGTAATCATGAGCGTGGCCTCGGACCAGTGCAGCCACTGCAGGAAGGCGGGCCGCTCCGGCGAGTCTGCCGCCGGCTCCAGTCGGCCCTGCCCGTACTTTTCGAGCAGGTACTGGGCGATGGCCCCCGACTCGAACAAGGTGACTTCGCCGTCGCGCAGGGCCGGGACCCTGCCCAGCGGGTGGACGGCCAGGTACTCGGGCCGCTTCATGGAGCCGTCCTGCATCGACAGAGACTCGATCTCGTACTCCAGACCGAGTTCTTCGAGCAGCCAGAGGATGCGCGCGGAGCGCGATTGGGGGACGTGGTAGAGCCGAATCATGCGCTTCCCTCCGAGGCGCGCGCCCGGGCCAGGACTCCCCGCAGCCCGTCGCCCAGCCGCCGCGCCAGTTCCACCGGTCCGTGCTGCTCGGGCAGGCTGTCGGAGAACACTTCCACCGTGAGCGGCGCGTCGCAGCCGATCTCGTCGAGGATGCCCAGGAAGCCCACCAGATCCATGCAACCTTCTCCGGGCACCTGCCGGCCGGTCATGCCGATCTTGACCAGTTCGCGGGCGGGGAGGTCCGGGGCGTCGTTGATCTGGATGCCGAGCACGCGGTCGCCGGGAAGAGACCGCAGATCCGCGTCGGTCGTCGGTCCGCAGTTCGCGTGCCAGGTGTCGATCAGCACCCCCGCTTCGCTGCGCCCCGAAGCCTGGACCACTTTCCAGGCCGTCGCCGCGTCGTCGATCGGAGAGATCGAAGGCACGAACTCGATGTGCCCCACCAGGCCGTAGCTCTCCGCCCGCTCGCACATGCCGGCGAACATCTCCGCCGCCCGCTCGATCTCCAGCGTCTTGGAGCCGATGAAAACGATGTTCGCGAAGCGCGCCCCAAGCGCTGCGCCGGCCGCGTACATCTCTTCCTCGCTGGGGTGGTCGGCGCCGATCACCGCCGGGCGCTCCGTGCCGACCCAGGCCAGCACCGCGTCCACGTCGTTGACCACTAGTCCGTGGTCGTCGAGGATCGCGCGCAGATCGGCGTCGCTCAGGCCGCGCTTGCGGGCGGCGTAGTAGGTCGGCCCCGGCCACAGCGACAGGCCGCGGAAACCGCCGGCGGAAGCCGCCTGCGCCAGACTCTCGAACGGCGGGTTGCCCAGGGTGGATCCCGTGATGAGAAGGTCTTCGCGGCCAAGCATTAGCGCCAGCCTATCAGAGCCCGCCGGCGCGCACTTCGACCCGGTGGCGCAGCCGCGCGGCCGGGGCGGGCGGCTCGGATTCGAGCGCGCGGAAGCGCCGCCATCCGCGCAGCATCTCCGCCGGCGTGCCGGAGTGGACGTAGTGGAAACCCCGCCGCGCACGGGAGATCGCGCGCCGCGAGGCGCGGAGCGCCGCGTCGGCCGAGGTCTGCGCGCGCGCGTCCAGCTCGATCGTGCGGAAGCCGACCCGCACGTCCGCGTGGTAGGAGCGCGCGATGCCGCCCGCCTCCGGGACGCAGGCCCAGACCTCCGGCGGAAGCCGGCGCAGGCGCGTCGCCGCGATGAAGGCCTCGACCTCCGGGACGAGATCGGCCTCGCGGCCGAACACGACCAGCACCTCCAGTTCCGCCCGCCCCCCGCTCTCGATCAGCTCCGCCCCCCGCGCCCGCAGCTCGCCCTCGAGCGCCGCGCGAAAGGCCGATTCGCTCGCCTGCAAGCGGAAGCGGCGGCCGCGCAGCGGCGCGCATCCGCCCACCAGTCCGTCGATCAGTTTGGTGTAGGAGCTGTAGTAGGCGTCGGGATAGGCGTGGTGCAGGGCGTGGTAGGCGGGCAGCGGCACGAAGCCCGGCCGGTAGGCGTCGAGCAGGTCGACCGGGCGGTGGTTCGGGTCGAGCCCGCGCTGGCTGAGGATGCCGGCGAAGACCAGCGTCTGGAGCGCGGCGAGCACCGCCGCGAAGGGCCACGGCAGAACCAGCGCCACGCCGGCGGTGAAGCCGAGCTGCGTCAGGTACTCGGGGACGATGTGGCACAGGATGTTGCGTTTCTGCAGCCGCCACTGCAGTTCGAGGTCGGTGTCGATCCACTGGTGATGGACCGCGTGCGGCCAGGCGAGCGCCCGCGCCGCGGCGTAGCGCGAACGCAGCAGCGCGTGCAGCACCCAGTGGACGAAGTCGAAGAAGATCGCGCCCGCGAGCCACAGAACCGGCCCGCAGAGCAGCGCCAGCGCGATTTCGAGCCAGAGCGCCATGCCGGGGGACAGGATAGCTCCGCCGAGTCCGGCAGGGCTTGGCAGCGGGCGTGGTTTATGGCTTAACCCACGCATGGGCGCGGAAATCGAATACGGGCTTTTCGACGTCGACAACCACTACTACGAGCCCGAGGAGGCATACACCCGCTACCTCGAGCCCGAGTACCGCGGACTTTTCGACCGCTTCTATCTGGCCGGCCTGACCAAGGAAGACCGGCTCGCCGGCCAGGAGGACTGGGTCGTGCGGCCGGGTTCGCTCAAGGAGTACCTGCGCAAGCTGAAGGCGGGCGAGGGCGAGGAGCCCTACGTGCTGATGCCCCCGCTGGCGGGCTTCTCGAATCGCGACGCGCGCATCTCGCTGATGGACGAACAGGGCCTGGAGGCGTGCACCATGTTCTCGTCGGCGGTGTCGATGGAGCACCGCATCGAAGATCCGAACTGCCTGTACGCCATGCTGCGCGCGCTGAACCGCTGGATCGAGGACGACTGGGGCTACGCCTACCAGGATCGGATCTTCTGTCCCGCGCACCTTTCGCTGCGCGATCTGGACATGGCCGTCGCCGAACTCGACCGCGTGCTGGCGAAGGGGGTGCGGACCATCAACCTGCGTCCGGGCCACGCCTACGGCCGTTCGCAGGGGGATCCGTACTTCGACCCGTTCTGGGCGCGGGTCAACGAGGCCAAGCTCTCGGTGCTCTACCATCAGGGCGAGGGCGGCCACAACGAGGCGCTGGCGCCGCTCTGGGGCTATGACCCGAACCCGCACGTCTTCGGGATGTCCGCCTGGCAGTGGTTCAACAGCTACGGCGACGCCCCCGTGATGGCCGCGCTCTCGCAGCTCGTCTACGACAACGTCTTCGGGCGCTTTCCGAACATCCTGGTCGCCAGCGTCGAGAACGGCGCGGGCTGGCTGCCCTACTTCATGAGCCGGCTCGACAAGATGCGCGGCATGGGCCGCAACGGCCCCTGGATCGGCGGACCGTTGACCGAACGGCCGACCGAGATCGCCAAGCGGCACGTCGTCGTCACGCCCTACGCCGAGGACGACGTCAGGGGCATCGTGGAGGCGGTGGGCTACCAGATGCTCGCGCTGGGCTCCGACTACCCGCACGCCGAGGGCCTGGCCGAACCGCGCGAGTTCCGCAAGCTCATCGAGCACCTTCCGCTCGACCAGCAGGGCTGGATTCTGCGGGAGAGCGGCTTCCGTCTGGTTTCCGGCTAGGGCGTTTCGGGAGCGGTCGGGAGCGCGGCCCGCCGCTCCGGGGGCAGGGCGACGCCGAACCCGAGCAGGACCTCGGTGGCGTAGCTTCCCGGGGGAAGCGAGAAGCTCAGCCGCGCGTCCGGGCCGGTGCCGCCCAGCTCGGGTGCGGCGAGGAAATCGATCAGCAGGCCGCGGCGCTCGCCGGGGCTGTCGAAGACGGCGTCGCGCTCGAACCATTCCCAGTCGATCCCGGCCGGCGCCGACCATTCCCGCTCCTCGGCCAGGACCGCGGGCTCGGGCCGCAGCATCTTGCGGCCCGGCAGGGGTCCGCTGGTG
>JAGWBS010000048.1 GCA_021295775.1 Pseudomonadota bacterium
CGGGTCCCCTCCGCTACCCTTCGACCCGACCGCCCGGGAGGGGAATGCCCGGCCCGCTGCACTTTGCTGGATCGAGCTTGATGCGTTTTAGGTGTGATGCCGGAGGGCCGGGAGGACTTCGGACTCGACCAGGTGCAGGCTTTCCCAGGCCAGGTCGGGGTCGGTGCCGCCCATCAGGGGGTGCAGCAGGATTCCGACCTCGGGGCCGAGTTCGCGGGCCTTCTCGATCACCTGCTCGGGCGTCATCACCGGGTACATGCCGGTGGCGCGCAGTTCGTCGGGGTCGGAGATGGGCCGGTAGCCGGTGGTCGAGCCGGACTCGGCCGCCCATTGGCCGTAGGCGTTCATCTCGTGCATGGCGTAGGGGGCCAGGCGCTCCCAGTCCGCGTCGGGGTCCTTCGTCACGTGCAGGAAGGAGCCGAACGTGGGCGTCATCGGCCCCGGGTCGGGCTTGCCCAGCTTGACGCATTCCTCCCGGTAGTAGTCGTGGACGGCGGGTACCGTGGGCATGAAGCCGTCGGCGAGCCGCGCGGCGCGGCGCGCGGCCGGGGCGGAGGCTCCGCCCAGCAGGATCGGCGGGCGCGGGCTCTGCACCGGGCGGGGCGTGCAGCGCACGGTCCGGCCCTCGTGCTCGAAGGGCTCGCCGGTCCAGGCCTGCTGCATGAACGGCACGATCGCGTCCATCAGCCGCGCCCGGTCGCTCAGCTTCTTGCCGAAGGCCTCGAACTCCGACTCGACGTAGCCGCCGCTGAAGATCGGGATCACGCGCCCGCCGCTGAGCACGTCTAGGACCGCCACGTCCTCGGCCAGCCGCAGCGGGTCGTGCAGGGGCGAGATCAGCGCCGCCAGCGTGAGCCGCATGTTCCGCGTGCGCTCGGCGACGGCCCCCCCGAAGACCAGCGGCGAGGGCAGGTAGCCGTCCGGCGAGCCGTGGTGCTCGGAAAGCGTGACCGACACGAAGCCGAGCTTGTCGGCCCACTCGCACTGGTCGAGCGCCGCCCGGTACAGCGCCTGGTGGTCGGCTTCGCCGAACGGGGGGCAGCGCAGGTCGTAGCGCAGCGCGAAGTTGGCCATGTCGAGAACCTCCTTGTTCGGGCGCCCGCGCGAGGCCGCGGACGCCGGGTATCAGTCGCGCATGGCCGAGTAGGCCAGCGCCTCCACCTCGGGGGGCGGAAGCGCCCCGCCCATGGGCCGGATCTGCACCAGAAACAGCCCGATCATCTCGTTCTTGGGGTCGGCCCAGTAGTGGGTGCCGGCCGCTCCGCTCCAGCCGTAGGCTGCGTCGGCTCCGCCGACTCCGCGGGCCGCCGCGTCCGTGACGACCGACACGCCGAGCCCGAAGCTGGTGCCCGGAAAGAACTGTTTCAGGAAGGGCGCTTCGAGTTCGCGCTCGCTCAGGTGCGCGCGGGTCATCCGCGCGACGGTCTCGGCGCTCAGGATGCGCACTCCTTCGAGCTCGCCGCCGCGCAGCAGCATGCGGGCGAAGCGCAGATAGTCCGCGGCGGTCGAAAGCAGTCCGCCCCCGCCCGAAAAGAAGGCCGGCGGCCGGGCCCGCTCGGTGTCGGGCGCGGCGTCCGTTGCGGTCAGTTCCGCGGACGCGGGCGCTCCCAGGGCCGCCGCGTCCTCGGGGTCGGGCATGTCCTCTCCCCCGGGGTCGAGACTGTACAGCGTCGCCAGCCGGTCGAGCTTTTCGGCCGGAACGTGAAAGCCGGTGTCGACCATGCCCAGCGGCTCGAAGATCCGCTCGCGCAGGAAGACGTCGAAGGTCTGCCCGGAGACGACCTCGACCAGGCGGCCCAGCACGTCGGTCGACACGCCGTACTCCCACTGCGTCGCCGGCGGGAACATCAGCGGCAGCCGGGCCAGTTCGGGCAGCCAGTCCGCCAGCGTCATTCCGCCGCGGTTGCGGTACAGCTTCCGGTAGGCGCGCCGCAGCGGCGTGTCCGCGGGCGAGGCGGACGTCAGGCCCGAGGTGTGGGTGAGCAGGTCGCGCAGCGTGATCTCGCGCTCCGCCTTGAGCGCGTCTTCCAGCTCTCCTCGTGGCTCTCGCAGCACCCGAAGTCCTTTTAACTCCGGGAGGTGCCGCGAGACTGGTTCGTCCAGCCCCAGCCGACCCTCCTCGACCAGGATCAGCGCCGCCGCGCTGGCGATCGGCTTGGTCATCGAGTAGATGCGGAAGATGGTGTCGCGCTCCATCGGCAGTCCGCGCTCGATGTCGCGCGCGCCCACGGCCTCGAAGTAGGCCACCCGGCCGCGCCGCTCGATCAGGATCACGCCGCCCGCCAGCACGCCGCTCTCCACGTGGCCGGCCAGCGCGGCGCGCATGCGGTCGAGCCCTTCGCTCGACAGGCCGACGGCCTCGGGCTCGACCTCCGCGGCGTCCGGAGCGGCGCCCGCCGGGGCGGACGGCCAGGCCAGCAGCGCGGCCAGCAGCCAGATCCGATTCTTCGCTCGCCGCCGCTGCCCCATCGCTGTCGCCGCCTCCTCTCGCCGCGCCCCGTGTGCCCGGTCCGGGCGACCCTACTCCCCCACCCGGTCCCCATCAACCGCCGCGCCCGGTCGGTCCCGGGAGCCCGCAGCGCGCGGACGCTAGAGTATGCCGCCCATCACTTGGAGAACCGCCGACCCGATGACCTCCCCGACCCTGACCGACCCCCGGGCGACCGCGCGCGAGCTGCGCCCGCTGATCGAAGCCGAGGCCGAAGCCACCGACCGCGAGCTGACGCTGACCAAGCCGCTCGCGGAAGCCTTCGCCAGCACCGGGATGCTGCACCTGTGCGTGCCCCGCGACCTCGGCGGGAGCGAGGCCGACACCGACACCGTCCTCGACGTGTTCGAGGAACTGGCCTACGCCGACGGCTCGGTGGGCTGGACGCTGATGGCCGTCGCCGCCGCCACCGCCTATTCGAGCTTTCTGGACCCGGCCGCCGCGCGCGAGCTGATCTGCTCCCCGGAATCGGCCTTCGCCGGACAGTTCAGCCCCTTCGCCGAAGTGCGCCACTCGAACGGCGGCTACCGCGTGAGCGGCGACTTCCAGTTCGGCAGCGGCATCGCCCACGCCACCTACGGCGGCGGCGCGGGCTTCCTGCTCGGCGACGACGGCCAGCCCGAGATGCTCGCCGAGGGCGTCCCCGCCTACACCTGCTTCTTCGTGCCGACCGACGGCGGCATCGAACTGCGCGGCGGCTGGGACACCATGGGCCTGCGCGGCACCGGCAGCTTCGACTACCGGGTGCTGGAGCAGGAGGTCGACCCCGGGCGCACCTTCAAGATGTTCCGGGCCGAGGTGAAGACCGGCGGACCGCTGTTCGGCATCGGCCCGGTCGCGCTGGCCGGACTGGGCCACTCGGGCTGGGGCCTGGGCGTGGCCCAGCGCGCGCTCGACGAGATCGCAGCGATCGCCGCGGGCGGGCGCGGCCGGATGGGCGCCGTCCCCATGCGCGACCACCCGATCTTTCAGCGCGAACTGGGCCAGAAGGCCCTGGCGCTGCGCTCGGTCCGCCTGCTGGCCCACGACGCCTTCGGCTCGGCCGTGGAGCGCCTGTCCAGAGGCGAAGAGTTCGGCCCGGCCGACGTGCAGGCGCTCGGCGCCGTCACCGCCTACCTGACCGAGGTGGCCGAGGACGTCACCCTCTTCGCCTACCGCTCCGCGGGCAGTCAGGGCCTGCGCAACCCCAGCACCGTGCAGCGCTGCTTCCGCGACTTCTTCACCGGCGGCCTGCACATCTTCGTGGACCGCCGCAGCTACGAGGAATACGCCAAGCCCCTGCTCGCCGGCGAATCGTGATCCCGTGAGCCAAGCTCGGGAACGCGACGGAGTAGCCTCCGCGGGCGAACGATCTGCGGCTTCAGAAGCTGCTCGGGCCCTGGTCGGTCCTTGAGTCGGCCATCGCTCGCCGACTGCCGCGCCGCCTTTCGGCGCTTCGGACGGGTCGAGGCGCCCGGCCTCGACTCGCCGATGTACGCCGAGCTGGCCCTCGGCGTCGCCTCGGATCCCGAGCTGCTGGATCTCGCCTCCCATGCCCGGCCCCATCAGCCCCAACCCAACATGCTCTTCGCGACGGTCCAGTACCTGTTGCTCGGCGGTATTGAGCACCCGCTGGCCGAGCATTACCCGATCCTCTCGGGCCAGGAGCGCCCACCGGCTCCGGCCTTTCCCCCGTTCCGCGAATTCTGCCTGGAGCAGCGGGAGAGGCTGGTCGAGCTGCTCGAAACCCGCCGCACCCAGACCAACGTGGTGCGCCGCTGCACCTGCCTGCTGCCGGCCTTCGCGCTCGTCCACCGGCAGGCGCGGGCTCCCCTGGCGCTGATCGACCTCGGCGCCAGCGCCGGGCTCAACCTGAACTTCGACCGCTACTCCTACCGCTACCGGCAGGACGGGCACGATGTGCTGCGGTGGGGGTCCGGGCGGGCGACGATCGAACTCGAAGCAGACCTCCGGGGACCGGGCGCGTTGCCGTCTCTGCCCCCCGCCATTCCCGTCGCCAGCCGCGACGGGGTGGATCTCGACCCCGTCGATCTCGCCAACCCGGACCAGCGGCTCTGGCTCCGGGCACTGATCTGGCCCGAGCATCTGGAGCGCCACGAACAGTTGCTCGAAGCCGCGGCCGAACTCGCGGCCAGTCCGGTTCGCCTCCATCCGGGCGACGCGGCCGAGGTCCTGCCGGGCCTTCTGGCCGCGGTTCCGGCCGGGAGCGCTCCGCTCGTCTTCTCGACCATCGCGCTCTACCAGTTTCCCCGGGAGAGCCGCAGGCGTGTGGCCGAGACTCTGGCCGAGGCCAGCCTCGCTCGCCCTGTCTGGCAGGTGGCGCTCGAAGGCGCCGATCCGGAACTCACGCTCACTCGTTACGAAGACGGTTCGGGCGAAATCGAGCGGCTCGCCCGCGCCTCCCCGCACGGCTGGTGGATCGAGTGGCGCGCCTGAATCCGCGCTAACTAGCCCCCAAGGGCGTACCCTTCAAGTAGCTCTAAACCGCTCTTCACAGACGAACTCGCGTTCATAACGTAGAGAAAACTGCGTCTAGCCCAAGCCAAGCGGATGGCATCGTACAGTAGCGCGTGTAGATAACTCTGCGTAGCGATTTCAACGCCGTCGAAGTCCAGGACGATAGATTCTTTCTGCATGATCCTGGGCTCAATCTGATCTCGAGCGAACCTTACCGCATGTGCGGTGTCCTCTGAGGCGTACCGAATCTTGAAAACAGTCGCATCGGGAGGTTGTCTGTCGAAGTGGATCCAGTTGTGTTGTGCGCGCTTTGGAGTTCGCTCCTTTGCTCGCTTCTGAATCTCACCAATCAGGCCCTCGTAGTCCGCAACGCTGGCTAGAGGAATCTCAAAAGCGACAAGTGTTCCTTGATAACCAAGTCCGGATCTCAAAAATTTTATAGGATGAATGTCGCCGCCTTCGGGATCAGCGGTCAAGAGTAATGCGGCTTCCCGGGAGGCTAAAAGGAGCCGGCCACCGATCAACTTTGCCATCTCCGAAATGAAAAAAAGACCGAGCCCTGCATTTTCGCTTGATCCGGAGAATCCTTCCTCAAATGTGCCAGAGACATGCGGCCAGAGAGACTTCTCAAGTGCTTCTCGAGTGTCTTGAAGACGTGGGTGCCTTTCGATCATTGCCTCAAAGATTCCCGCCCGCCATCCGCTACGGCAACTTGAAGAAATCTCTGATTTTCGCCTCGGTGATCCATGCGCTGAGCTGCAACCACTCCACCGAGCGCGTCGCCACTGTGCTGGATCGCGTTGCGCAACAATTCAACTATGACGTACTTGAGCGCAAGTCGAGTGTCTTTTTGGTTCTCCTCCAACACAAGAAGCCGTGAAATTTCTTCTGCGGCTCGTTCAATCTCCCCGAACGCGGTGAGACGGCGCAGCTTGGCCGTCCTCCCTGGTTCTCCAGGTGTGTCTGGTGGAATATTTTGAATTAAATCGGGGAGGCCGATCGCACGAACAAACCCGCCCGCCTGGCTCTGGTCATAATCAATAACCCGAAGAGTACTCTCCGATTCGATACGGGCAGGCACAGCGCTTGCGACGATAGCCCAAGCTTCGAACACTCTGATTCCTGCAAGGCTCAGAACTTTGCTGGTAGGCTTCATCAACCATTCGAGAAACACCGCGGGATTGTCGAGGGAAATCGTCGATAAGGGTAGTTCGATCTCTGCTTCATCTAACTGGTGGGCTGGTCCAAATGTTTCGGAGACTTTATCCGTTCGCCCAGATTCGCTGCCGGCTGGAGACGGACTATCAGGTCGAATAGGCGGAGAATCGCTGAACAACTCGTTCCACAAGCGTTCCCCAAGCCCTGAATTGGGATCAGATGTATGGATGAGGTGCGTAATTCTCTTTCGGATGAACGATGCATTCACATCACGCAGGATTTCCCTGATCTCCGTAGCAGAAGATCCTTTTTCAATTGCGTTTAGCGCCTTCGAAACGGCTCTTCTGGACATGTAAAAGCCCCTTGGCCTCAGTATTGCGATTCGATGCGCATAATGCGCTCGTTGGGGAAACCATTCTTTCCGGCAAAATACCGACAATGCGCTCTAGGCGCCCGTGTTCTTAGGGCTAGAGCTTTTCGGTGCCCTGGAAGGCGTTGACTTCGGGGCGGGCGACGAAGCGCAGCGCCGGCAGGGTCAGGTCGGCGAGGGTCCAGGTGGCGACCAGCGGGTGCACGGGTCGGATGCGCGGCTCGCCCCAGGCCTCGGCGTCGAAGGCGTCGACGTGGAAGTCCCCGCGCTCGCTGCGCTCGACTTGGTGATCCGGATCCACCTGGATCAGGCGCAGGCCGCGCGGCGTTTGGGCGGGGTTCATCACCGAAACGAAGCGCACGTCGTCGGGGCCGAGAGCGTGGAGATCCGGCAGCGAGAGCGCCAGGGTCGTACGCCCGGCGACGCTCACCCGCACCTCCCGGCGTCCGTCCGTCTCGGCGAACTCGAATTCGGCCGGGCCCGGGGCATAGCCCCAGCCCCGCGCGAGCGCGGCGCCCGCCTCCGGGCTGTCGATCGCGCAGCCCACCGAGAAGACGCGCGGACGCGCCCCGGCGCGGCAGCTCAGCCGCACCTGCGCGGCGGCGAACGACCCCAGCGGTCCTTCGTGGCAGCGCCAGACCTGCCAGCTCACCAGCGTGGGCAGGGTGGGCTGCAGCGCCGGCGGGAACAGCTCCTGCACGCCCGCGCGCGCGATCTCGCAGCTCGCCAGGGTCACCTCGACACCCGGCAGGGTCAGGGCCGGGGCATCGAGCGCCTCCATCCGCGGCGCGCGCCCCTCCAGAGCCGCCACGTCGCCGGTCCCGAAGATCACGCGGAATCGTCCTTCGAGTCCCGGAAGCGCGGGATCACTTCGCGCGCGAACAGCCGCAGGCTGTCGAGCACCTGCTCCTGGCTCAGCACTTCGCAGCCGTTGAGCAGCAGGTTGATGCCGTCCACCCCGATCGACTCCCACTCCTTGACCACCGACACGATCCGCTCCGGATCGCCGACCAGCACGCCCTCGGGCAACGAGGGCCCGTCGCTCGCGGCTCCCTCGCGGCCGCGCCGGGCGGCGGGCGACAGGTTGCCCATCGCCTGGTAGGCCGGGGTCGGGTAGGCCTCTCGGGTCCACAGCAGGTTGGAGTTCTCCAGCCCGAAGCGGCCGAACATCGCCCCGCCGTCGCGGGCCGCCACCTCCACGTCCTCGTGGCAGTACAGGAAGTTGAGCGTGGTCACGCAGTCCGTGACCGTCTTTCCGACCGGCTCGCAGTCGCGGATGCGGCGGTGGTACTCGCGGGTGCGGCGCTCCTGCTCGGCGTAGCCGGCCGGCGCCACGCCCAGGCAGCCCAGGCCGCGCTCGGCGGCGTCGACTTCCGTGCCGGGACTGCTCACCGTCACCCACAGCGGCGGGTGCGGCTGCTGCACGGGCTTGGGCAGCACCGCGCGCTCGGGCATCGAAAAGCACTCGCCGTCCCAGCTCAGATACTCCTCCGTCCACATCCGGGGCAGCACCCGCACGAACTCGTCCCAGGTCTGCTTGGTGGTGTCGGGATCGACCCCGAACCCGCCCAGCTCGGTCCAGGTCGAGGAGCGCGCCGTCCCGAACTCCAGCCGCCCGCCCGACAGGATGTCCAGCGTGGCGGCCCGCTCGGCCGCGCGGATCGGGTGATTGATCTGCGGCACGGTGACCACCGCCCCGTGGCCCACCCGGATGCGCTCGGTCTGCATGGCGACTGCCGTGAGCAGCAGCTCCGGCGCGCTGCAGTGCGAGTACTCCTCCAGAAAGTGGTGCTCGACCGCCCACACCCAGTCGAAGCCCAGCTCGTCCGCCAGCCGCGCCTGCTCGAGCGAGTTCTCGAACACCTTTCGCTCCGCCCCGTCCCCGAACGGCCGCGGAACCGAAATCTCGAAAAAAATGCCGAAGCGCATGCCGAGCCTCCGAACCGGTCCCCCGACTATAGGCCGAACGCGCCGGGGGTTCGCCGCGGAAACCTCATCCGATCGCGGCGCAGGGGTCCAGAACCTCCACACCGGTCGGCTCGAAGTGCCGGACGTTGCGCGTCACCACCGTCAGACCGCGCTCCAAGGCCGTGGCCGCGATCATCAAGTCCGCGCCATGGTGGCCCAGATCCTGCGAGAGACGGCCCCAGCGCCGGGCCGTGGACAGGTCGATGGCGAGAATCCTCTCGCCGTACAAGCGCAGCACGCTGTCCAGCCAGGCACCCAAGAGTTCGGCGAACGCCGGGTCGCGGCGCCGTTGCCCGGCGATTCCCCGCTCGATCTCCCCGACCGACACCACGCTCAGGTACAGGTCCGCCGACCGCTGTTCCGAGACCCAGCGGGTCAATTCGGGGCTGCGATCCCGTTTCCGCAGCGCCGACAGCACATCGGTGTCGACCAGGAACATCAGAGGTCGACCGGACGAAGGGGAAGCGGCCGCCGTTCGAACTCGCCGCCGTCCTGCGGGATGGCGAGGAGCATCTCCGCGAACGTGGGCGCCTCCGCCTTCTCCAGCCTGAGAAGGCGCTCGTACTCCTCCACCGCCAGAACCACCACAGCCGGTTTTCCGCGGCGGGTCACCCGCTGGGGTTCTCCCGCCAAGGCCGCGTCCACGACGGCGCTGAAGCGATTCTTCGCATCCTGAAGCGGCCACTGAGACATTGACCCATTACTAGCCAGTTAAAGCAGCTAGATTTTTAATCTGTCTAGTTTGGATGTCAAGCGTGGCCCGACAAGTGCCGCGGACCGATCGATGTCGAGAATCCGCTCGCCGTACGGGCTACCGCGGCGTCAGGCGGAAGACGTAGGCCTCTTCCACGTTTTCGTTGCGGGGGCGCGTGTCGTACTTCGCCTCGTAAGCGTCCGCGAAGCGCGCGAACTCGTCGGCCGTCTCCACGCGCGTCGCGGCGAGCTCGTAGAGCTTCCCTTCGACTCGGACCCGCGTTCGGGGATCGGCCTCGAGGTTCTCCACCCAGGTGGTTCGATTCCTTCCGGCGTGGAGATAGAGGTTCCCGTCCAGGGCGACCGCCCAGATGTTGATCGAGTAGGGATCCTCCGGCGCCGTCTCGACTTGAATGGTCGAGATCGGGTCCGTGAACGCCCAGTTCTCCGGGTGTTCCGTTTCGACTCCGCTCAATTGGCCGCCGGGAATCGTCAGAAAGGGCTCGCTGCAGGCGACGAGTCCAGCCGCCAGGAAAACCATCAGCCATCGACTTCGGGCCATGCAATCTCCATCCGCTCTCTAAGAATTCCGGTGGGCGGTTCGGGTCCAATGGTAAAGCCTTCCTCCGATATCGGCAGTTTCCGGGCGCGGTGGCCGGGAGCTTCCCGCCTGCTTCGAGTTCAGGCCGTTTCGCCTTCGGCCGGCGGGGCGAAGGAGGCTTGGAGGGAGTTGCGGGCGAGGGTGCGGAGGTCTTCGGGGGAGAGGTCCAGGGCGGCGGCGGTCCGGAGGTAGTTTTCGGCCAGGTAGCCACCGAAGTAGGCGGGGTCGTCGGAGTTGACCGTGGCGAGCAGGCCCAGTTCGAGCATGCGCTTGAGCGGGTGGGCGGCCAGGTCGGGGACCACGCCCAGTTCGAGATTGGACAGGGGGCAGACGGTCAGGGGGATACGGTCGCGGCGCAGGCGCTCGACCAGGGCCGCGTCCTCCAGGGCACGGTTGCCGTGGTCGACGCGCTCGACGCCCAGCACGTCGAGCGCCTGCCAGACGTACTCGGGCGGGCCCTCCTCGCCGGCGTGGGCGACGAGGCGCAGGCCCAGTTCGCGGGCGGCCTCGAAGACGCGCTTGAAGCGGGCGGGCGGGTGGCCGGCCTCGCTGGAGTCCAGGCCCACGCCCAGGATCCGGTCCCGAAAGGGCTCGGCCGCTTCGAGCGTCTCGAACGCCTCGCGTTCGCTCAGGTGCCGCAGGAAGCAGAGAATCAGCCCCACGCTCAGGCTTCGCTCCGCCGCCGCGTCCACCGCGCGCTGAAGGCCGGCCATCACCGCGCCCAGCGGCACCCCGCGGCCGGTGTGCGCCTGCGGGTCGAAGAACATCTCGACGCGGCGGACGCCGTCGGCCTGGACCCGACGCAGATAGGCGTCGGCCAGCGCGAAGAAGTCCTCTTCGGTCCGCAGGACCTGCTGTCCCGCGTAGTACAGGTCCAGAAAGTCCTGCAGCTTGGAAAAACGGTACGCCCGGCGGACCTCGGCGGGGCTGGTGTAGGGCAGCGGGACGCGGTTGCGGCGGGCCAGCTCGAACATCGTCTCGGGCTCCAGGGTGCCCTCGACGTGGACGTGAAGTTCGGCCTTGGGGAGTTCGCGGACGAACTCCGACAGATCCGTCACCGCGCGCCGTCCGCGTCCCCGAACGGGGCCGCGAAGCCCTGCGCTTCGAGTTCGGCGCGCAGCGGGGAGCCCGCCTCGAGCAGGCGGACGAAGCTGCGCAGCGCGGGCGAGTCGCCCCGGTCCCGGCCGACCGCGAAGGCGGAGTGCTCCTGGCGCAGCGGCCGGAAGCGCAGGCCGGCCTCGCGCGCCACGCTCTCGATCGTCACCCCCCAGTCGGCGCGGCCCTGGGCGACGGCGGCGGCCACCGCGTGGTGGGAGCGCGGCTCGGAGGCGTAGCCGTCGGGGCGGCGCGGGCCGAGCAGCTCGTCGATCAGCACGCGTGTGCCGCTGCCGCGGTTGCGGTTGACCATGCGCAGGCTGGGGTCGTCGAGCAGGTCCCCGGTCTCGCGTGTCTCCTCCGGGCGCGTGACCACGCCCTGCATGCGCCGGTAGCCGGGCAGAAGTTCGAGCCCCTCGGCCAGGAAGGGGCGGTTGTACTCGCCGCTGCGGGGGTCGAGCAGGTGCGTGGGCGCGACGTCGCACTCGCCGCGCGCGGCCGCGTCCAGCCCGCCCTGCGAGCCGACCGCGATCACCTTGACGCCAAAGCCCTCCGCGCGCAGCGCCCGCGCGATCAGGTCGAGGCCGGTGCAGTGGCTGCCCACGATCACCAGATCGGCCGGCTCGATGCCGGCGCCCAGCAGGGTGACCTCCAGCTCGGTCCGGGCCTCGACGATCTCGGTGGTGCGCTCGATGCGCACGAAACCGTCGGCGCGGCTGAAGCTGGTGACGCTGCCGCTGCCCTTGCCCATCGGATAGGCCGAGAGTCCGCCGTCCGCGCGCCGCACCAGGCCGACCAGCAGGTACTCCAGTCGGCCGTGCTCGCTGTTGACCCGCACCGCCAGGCGCGCCGAGCGGGTCTCGCGGCGCTGCGCGGGCAGGCCCGCCAGCCGCCGGATCACCGGCGCCACGAACTCGTGGAAGGTGAAGATGGCGGAGGTCGGAAAGCCGGGCAGGATCACGATCGGCTTGCCCTCGTGGGCCGCCAGGCAGATCGGCTTGCCGGGCTTGAGCGCAACCCCGTGCACCACCACGCCCGGCCGCAGCCCGGAGACCACCCGGTAGGAGAGGTCGCCCTCGCCCTTGGAGGTGCCGCCGGACAGCACCACCACGTCGCTGTCTTCAAGCGCCCGCTCGGTGGCCTCGCGCAACGTCTCGAGCTGGTCGCGGAACGCGCCCCGGAAGCTCGGCTCGGCGCCCAGCTCTCGCACGGCGTCGCACAGGATGCGCCCGTTCGAGTCGTAGACCATCCCCGGGCGCATCGGCTCGCCCGGGGCGATGATCTCGTCGCCGGTCGAGATCACCGCCACCCGCGGGCGCCGGTAGACCTCGACCTCGCCGGCGCCGACCGCCGCCAGCACGCCGGTCTCGCGCGAGGTCAGGCGCGCGCCCGCGAAGAGCACCGTCTCGCCCGCACCCATGTCGGTGCCCGCGAATGAGATCGCCGCCCCCGGCACGCGCGCGCCGCGCACGCTCAGGCCGGCGCCCTCCTCCACATCGGTCAACTCGACCGGGACGACCGCGTCGGCGCCGCGCGGCAGCATGCCGCCGGTGGCGATCGAGGTGGCCCGGCCGGACTGGACCTCGGTCTTGGGCTCGACGCCGGTGGGGATGCTCTCGGCGTTGATCTCAAGCCGGACAGGCTCGTGCTCGCTGGCGCCGAATGTGTCCTCCGAGCGAACCGCGAAGCCGTCCATGTTGGAGCGGTCGAAGCTGGGCACGTCCACGCCGGCGCGCACGTCGGCGGACAGCACCCGGCCGAGCGCCTCCTCCAGCGGGACGGTCTCCCGCTGCGGCGGTCGAAAGCTCAGCGCCTCGAGCCAGCGCCGCTCGGCCTCGTCGCGGTCGAGGACCTCGAGGAACTGCTCCTGCTTCACGGCCCGTCCCCGCCCGCTTCCCCGGGCTCGGAGTCTTCGTCGTAGAGCAGCACCTCGACCTCGGCGCCCTCGGGCAGTCCCTCCAGTTCGCGCGGCACGATCACCGCGCCGCTCGCCCGCACCGTCGAAGACAGGATCGACGCGCCGGAAGTGGCGATCGGCACCACCTCGCCGCCGCGCAGCTCCACCCGCACGTAGTCGGTGCGCCCGACCTGCGAGCTGAGCTTGCGCGCCAGCCGCGCGCGCCGGCGCCGATGCGGCCAGGCGCGCGGCCGCCCGCCCAGCGCGCGCAGCGTCGGGCCGGCGAAGAACTCGTAGGCGCACAGACAGCTCACGGGATTGCCCGGCAGCAGGAAGACATAGCTTTCGCCGATCCTGCCGCCGCCGGCCGGTCCGGACGGGCGCATGGTCACGCCGTGAAAGTCCAGCCGGCCCAGCTCCGCCAACAGGCGCGGCGCGTGGTCCTCCTGTCCCACCGAGCTGCCCCCGGAAACCAGCAGCACGTCCGCGTCGGCCTGCAGCGCGGCGCGGATGCGCTCGGGGTCGTCCGGCAGGATTTCGAAGGGCAGCAGCACGCCGCCGTCGCGCGCCACCAGCGCGGCCAGCACGGTGGAGTTGGAATCGACGATGCGGCAGTCCCGGGGCGCGGAGCCGGCGGGCAGCAGCTCGTCGCCGGTGACGACCAGCGCGACCCGCGGGGCGCGCACGCAGCTCACCTGGGCGTGACCGATCGAGGCCAGCAGGCCGGCGTCCTGGGGGCGCAGCCGGCGCCCGCGGCGCAGCACGGTCGTCCCGACGCGGATGTCCTCGCCGACCTCGCCGACGTTCTTGCGCGGCGCGACCGGCTCCTGGACCTCGACCCGGCCCCGGGCCTCGCGGCAGACCTCCGCCTTGACCACCGCGTCCGCCCCGTCGGGAACCGGCGCGCCGGTCATGATGCGGATGGCCTGGCCGGCCTCCAGGGACTCCGGGTGCGGCCGGCCCGGGAAGGCCTCGCCGACCACTTCGAAGCGCAGCGGGGCGTACTCGGACGCGCCGAAGGTGGCCTCGCCGCGCAGCGCGAAGCCGTCCATGGCGGCGCGCCGGAAGCCCGGCACGTCGTGGCGCGCGGCCACGTCCTCGGCCAGCACCCGGCCCGCGCAGCCGCCGACCGGCACGGTCTCGGGCTCGAGCGGCCGCAGATCGGACGCCAGCAGGCGCTCCACGTCCTCGACGTCGGCGCGCTCCGAGAAGCCGCGCATCCGGACGTCCCGCGGGCCCGGGGTCCTGGCGCCCACGGGCGGCTCAGCCTCCGGCGATCGCCGCCACCACTTCGACCGTGTCGTCGTCGGCCAGCGCCTGATCCACGTCGCCCGGATCGACCTGCTCGCCGTTGCGGAACAGCTTCACGAAGCGGTGCATGGCGCCGGCGCCGTCGAAGATCTGCGCCGCGAAGCCGGGGAAGCGGGAGTCGACGGCCAGCATCGCGCCGCGCACAGTCTGCGCGCTCACGTCGACCTCCGCCTGGCCCAGAGTCGGTCCCTGGTAGGGGGGCGGGACGATCACTTTCGGCATGCCGCGTCCTCCGCCGGCCGATTCTAGCCCGCCGGCCCGGGCCGCGCTCAGCGCGGGGCGAAGCGCTGGCCGCCGTCCAGCCGGATGGTCGAGCCGTTGAGCATGGGGTTCTCGACGATCGCCAGCGCCAGGCGCGCGAACTCCTCGGGCTCGCCCATGCGCTTGGGGAAGGCGGCGTCGCGGGTCAGGTTGGCGGCCATCTCCTCGGACGCCAGCTTGGTCAGGCCGGTGCGGAACAGGCTGGGCGCGATCGTCATGGCGCGGATGCCCAGGCCGCCCAGGTCGCGCGCGGCGGTCAGCGTCATGCCCGCGATCCCGGCCTTGGCGGCGGTGTAGGCGACCTGCCCGATCTGACCTTCGAAGGCGGCGATCGAGGCGGTGCTGATCACCACGCCGCGCTCGCCGCCGTCATCGGGCTGGTTGCGGCTCATGCGCTCGGCCGCCAGGCGCAGGAAGTTGAAGCTCGCGATCAGGTTCAGCTCGATCACGCCGCGGAACTGGTCCAGCGGGTGCGGGCCTTCGCGCGACAGCGTGCGGCGTGCGATCCCGCCGCCGGCCGTGTTCACGCCGATGTGCAGGCCGCCCAGCTCTTGGACCGCGCGGTCGAGCGCGGCCTCGACCGACTCGGCCTCGCGCACGTCGACCGGGCAGAAGATCGACCCTCCGCCCAGCTCCGCGGCCACCGACTCGCCCGCCGAGTCGGGCAGGTCCAGGATCGCCACGCGCGCGCCGCGCGCGCTCAGTTCCTGGGCCGTCGCCAGCGCCATCCCCGACGCGCCGCCCGCGAGCGCCGCCACGCTGCCTTCGATCTGCACTTCAGCTCTCCCTTTCCGGATAGGTGTAGCCCGTGAGTCCCTGCTGGTAGCGGCTGCGCAGCAGCGCCGCCTCCTGCAGGGTCAGGTCGCCGCGCCGCAGCGCACTCTCGGCCGCGCGGCGCACCCGCTCGGACAGGTCGCGCCGGTCGTACTGCACGTAGGCCAGCACCTCGTCGACGCTGTCGCCCTCGATCACCTGCTCGACGCTGTAGCCCGACTCAGAGATCGAAACGTGAACCGTGTCGGTGTCGCCGAAGAGGTTGTGCACCTCGCCCAGCGTCTCCTGGTAGGCGCCGACCAGGAACGCGCCCACGTAGTACGGCCGGCCGTCGGGCTCGTGCAGGGGCAGGACCCGCTCTTCCTGACGCGGGGCGACGAAGCGGTCGATCTTGCCGTCCGAGTCGCAGGTCAGGTCGGCGAAGGTCGCGCGGCGCGCCGGCCGCTCGTCCAGGCGGTGGATCGGCATCAGCGGAAAGAGCTGCTCCAGCGCCCAGGAGTCCGGCAGCGACTGGAAGACCGAGAAGTTGCCGTAGAAGACGTCGGCCAGCTCCCGCTCCAGCGACTCCAGGTCCTCCGGCACGCGCTCCAGCTCGCGCAGGCAGGCCAGGATGCGGCCGCAGCAGCTCGCGAAGATCTCCTCGACCCGCGCCCGCGCCTCCAGGTCCAGGTAGCCCAGGGAGAAAGCGGAGTGCGCCTCCTCCTTGAGCCGGACGGCGTCGTGGTAGGCCTCCTGGACGCTTTCTGGGGTCACGCCCGACCAGACTTCGTGCAGCTCCCGGATCAGCTTGTGCTCGTCCTCCGCCGGCGGCCGTGGCGCGAGGAAGCCGGCGCCGGCGCCTTCGTTGACGCCCAGCACGTCGAAGACCAGCAGCGAGGCGTGCGAGACCAGCGCCCGCCCGCACTCCGTGACGATGTCGGGATGCGGCACGCGGCGCTCGTCGCAGGCCTCCCGGATCGCCGCCACCACGTCGTAGGCGTACTCCTGCACGCTGTAGTTCATCGAGGAGTCGCCGCTGCTCTGCGAGCCGTCGTAGTCGACGCCCAGCCCGCCGCCCACGTCCAGGTAGCGCACGTGCGCGCCCAGCTCGTACAGGCCGGTGAAGATCCGGCTGGCCTCGCGCAGGGCGTCGGTGTGGGCGCGGATCTCGGTGATCTGCGAACCGATGTGGAAGTGCAGCATCTCCAGGCAGTCGAGCATCGACTCGGCGCGCAGCCGTGCGATCACGCCCACGATCTCGGACACCGTGAGCCCGAACTTGGAGCGCTCGCCGGTCGAGCCAGACCACTTGCCCGCGCCCCGCGCCGAGAGCCGCGCGCGCACGCCGATGTGCGGGCGGATGCCCAGCTCGCGCGAGACCTTGATCAGCGTTTCCAGCTCCTGCGGCCGGTCCAGCACCACGACCGGACGGCGGCCGAGGCGCTGGCCCAGCAGGGCGATCTCCAGGTAGCCGCGGTCCTTGTAGCCGTTGCAGACGATCAGCGCGTCGGAGTGGTCGATCAGCGCCAGCGCCACCAGCAGCTCGGGCTTGCTGCCGACTTCGAGGCCCAGGTGGGTGGAGCGGCCGTACTCGATCAGCTCTTCGACCACCTGGCGCTGCTGGTTGACCTTGATCGGATACACGCCGCGGTAGCTGCCGGCGTAGTCGCACTCCCGGAAGGCGCGCTCGAAGCAGCCCGCGATCTCCCGCACCCGGCTGGCCAGCACATCCGAGAAGCGGATCAGCAGCGGCGTGCGCTGGCCGCGGCCGCGCAGTTCTTCGACCAGCGCCGGCAGGCTCACCCGGGCGCCGTCGGGCCCGGCGGGCTGCACCACCACGCCGCCGTCCGGGTCGATCGCGAAGTAGTCCCCGCCCCAGGAGGAGATCCCATACAACTCGGCGCTGTCGGCGACCGTCCAGTCGGCCATGTGCGCTCCCCGCGTGGCTTGGCGGAGGCGCATCTTAGGCTACGAGTCGGTCACTTTCACGAACTCGCCGCAGCCCGGACAGCGCAGCAGCAGCGGCAGCCGCGGGCGGTCCGGCAGCTCGAAGCTCTGCTCGGCCCGGCAGGCGGGACAGGCGCCGCTCAGATCCAGCAGCCGTTCGCGCTCGCGCAGCCGGCGCACGCCCAGCACCACCGCCAGCACCGCCACGAAGGGCGCGAGCAGATGCAGTCCCGGCACAGGCAGGATGAGCAGGGCCCCGAGCAGCAGGGGCAGCGCCAACACCAGCGCGCGTCCGACCCGCCTGGGCCCGGCGAAGGTCTCCAGGCTCGCGGCCAGCGGCCCCGGAGGATGCGCGTAGACCGTTCCCGTAAGCTCGCGCGTCTGCCGCATGGCGGCGCAGGCTAGGCGGGCGCCTCCGCGGGTGTCAACGCGGCGCCCGGCGGGCTTGAGTTAGAATCCGCCCGGATCAAGCTCACGGGGACGCCGCATGTCGGACGAGAAGCATTCGATCGCCATCATCGGCGGGGCGACCGCCGGCGCCGAGGCGGCCGACATCTTCGCCAAGCAGGGGATCCTGACGGTCGTCTTCGACCAGAACCCCCGGCCGTACGGAAAGATCGAAGACGGCCTGCCCAAGTGGCACGTCAACCTGCGCGCCAAGGAGTACGCGGCGATCGACCGCAAGCTCAATCAGGAGCACGTGCACTTCGTGCCCTGCACCTCCATCGGCCAGGACATTCCGCTGCGCGAGCTGGTCGACGACTGGGGCTTTCACTCGGTGGTGCTGGCCAACGGCGCCTGGCGCGACCGGCCGCTGCCGATCGAGGGCGCCGACGAGTACGTCGGCAAGGGCCTGATCTACCAGAACCCCTACATCATGTGGTTCAACCACCGCCACGAGGCCGGCTACACCGGCGAGCAGTTCGAGATCGTCGACGGCACGCTGGTGGTCGGCGGCGGACTGGCCTCGATCGACGTCGCCAAGGTCGTCACGCTGGAGATGGCGCTGCAGCGCCTGCGCGAGCGCGGCATCGAAGGCGACATGGAGGAGATGGAGATCAAGGGCATCCCGCGCGTGCTGGAGAAGTACGACCTGAAGTGGGAGGACCTGGAGATCCAGGGCTCGAAGATCTACTACCGGCGGCGCCAGTGCGACATGCCGCTGATGGGCATTCCGCCGGGCGCGGACGAGGCGCGCATCGCCAAGGTCGAGAAGGGCCGGCTCAACATGCTGAACAAGTCGACCTCCAAGTACCTGTTCGAAGTGATCCCCCAGCACGCCCCCAAGGACCTGATCGTGGAGGACGGACGGCTGGTCGGGCTGGTCTTCGCGCGCACGCTGGTCGAGGGCGGGCGCGTGATCCCCACCGACGAGACCGTCGAAGTCCGCGCGCCGCTGATCATCAGTTCGATCGGCAGCATCCCCATGCCGCTGAACGGGGTGCCGATGAACGGCGAGCTGTACGACTACCAGGACTGGGACACCGGCACGCTGGCCGAGTACCCGACGCTCTTCAGTTGCGGCAACGTGGTCACCGGCAAGGGCAACATCGTCGACTCGCGCAAGCACGCCAAGCAGGTCGCCCGCCACGTGAGCGAGGACTACTTCAAGCTGGCGGAAGACGTCCAGGCGCTGGACCCGATGAGCTCCGACGCGCGCCAGAGCCTGGGCGAGCGGATCCGCTCGCGCCAGAAGCAGGTCGAGTACGGCGGCAGCTACGAGAGCTGGATCGAAGCGGCCAAGCCCCCCGAGTTCTGCTGATGCCCAACCGGCTCGCCGGCGAGTCGAGTCTGTACCTCCGGCAGCACCGCGAAAATCCGGTCGACTGGCATCCCTGGGGCGAGGAGGCCTGGGAGCGCGCCCGCCGCGAGGACCGGCCGGTGCTGGTCTCGATCGGCTACTCCTCATGCCACTGGTGCCACGTGATGGAACGCGAGTCGTTCGAGGACGAGGCCACCGCGCGGGTGATGAACGAGCTGCTGGTCTGCATCAAGGTCGACCGCGAGGAGCGGCCCGA